>JAGAOV010000017.1 GCA_017623515.1 Ruminococcus sp.
CGCAGATTTTCGAGCAGAAATTTCATGCAGACAAGGCGAAAAGGTGCAGGCAGGCTGTCGCCTGTCAAACCTTTTCAACGCAGGATGCGTGAAATTTTGCCGAAAAGATGCGTTGTTAGGCTTAGTGTCAACACGACCTAAATCCGACAGCAGCCTAAAAAATCCACCGGAGCTGCAACTCCGGTGGATTTCTTTTTTGTGTGCTGATTTGCATACATACTTTCTCTTATTGATTATATTATAGCACGTCTTTTGCTTCGTGTCAATAGTTTTCAAGGAAAAAAGCCGCCTCGGTGTGCTTAAAGGCAGCACCGTCCAAGGCCCGTCTGACGGCTCTGCACATCATCTGACTGCATATCTGACACACATGCTTTATGCGGTATTGACTTAAAATTTGACGAACCCGCAGCAGTATGCTATAATGTGAAAAAAGTTTTTTATATGATGGAAGGCAGGAAAAGGAAATGGCATTAACAGCAGCAGTATTCAGCAGTCACATGGTATTGCAGCGCAGCAAGAGGGCAGCAGTATTCGGAACGGGCAGAGTTGGTGAAGCGGTGAGGGTGCGTTTGCTGGAGACAGGCGCAGAAGCGCAGTGTACAGTAAAACCGGACGGCACATGGAAAACGTATCTTCCGGCGATGAAGGGCGGACTTTCTCTTACAATGACAGTAGAGGGCGACGGCACATATGAGGAGTTTACGGATGTTGTGACTGGTGAGGTATGGCTTGCAGGAGGACAGTCCAACATGGAATTTTTCCTTGTGAATTCAAAGAACGGTTCTGAGGAGCTGAAAAGCTCCGGAGGTGCGAATGTACGCTGTTATAACGTTTACAGGAATACCTTCAAGGATGAAAACTATGAATCAGCAGAACGTACCAACAACTGGAAATGTGCGTCTGAGGAAAATTCAGGGGAATGGTCTGCTGTTGCTTACTATGCGGCAAAGGCTCTCTCTGAAAAGCTTGGTGTAACAGTAGGTATTATCGGCTGTAACCTCGGCGGCACATCCGCAAGCTGCTGGATGCCCAGAGCTGACCTTGAGGAATATGCTTCACTCCGTCCGTATCTTGACGATTATGACAACGCTGTCAAAGGAAAGACCATTGAGGAAATGATACGTGAGTATGATGAGTATGTGGAATATCATACAGCATGGGAAAAGCGGATGCAGAAGTGCTATCAGGAGATACCGGATGTAAAATGGGCAGAGGTTCTTGAGATATGCGGCGAAAACCGTTATCCCGGCCCTATGAATATAAAAAGTCCGTTTCGTCCGGCTGGTACATATGAAACAATGCTTCAGCGTGTAATGCCATATACTATCCGTGGATTCTGGTATTATCAGGGAGAGAATGACGATATGCGTCCGGAGACATATTATACTCTCCTTACAGCAATGATAAAGAGATGGAGACATGACTTTGAGGATGATACAATGCCTTTTATTCTGCATCAGCTTCCAGCATTCTGCTATGAGGATGCTGTAGACGCAAAGAACTGGTGCAGAATACGTGAAGCGCAGATGGATGTATACAGAACCGTTAAAAATACCGGAATAAATGTTATACTTGACTGCGGAGAGTTTGCGAATATCCACCCTACGGATAAAAAGCCGGTTGGAGAACGTCTTGCGGCTCAGACCGAGGCTCTTGTATACGGCGGATGCGAAAAGGACGCTTTTGGTTTGCTGTACCGTGATTTCTCCGTAAACGGCAATGAGCTTACCCTTTACTTTGACTATGGAGAGGATGGCATAGAGCTTAGAGGGGAAGGAGCAGGTTTTGAGATAGCGGAAGAGAACGGGGAATATATGCCGGCAAAGGCAGAAATAAGCGGAAACGCTGTTAAATTGACAGCTGATGGTATTAAGAAGCCTGCGAGGGCAAGATACGCATGGAAAAATTATCCGGAGATTTCCCTCTTTGGAAGAAACGGTATTCCGGCAGCACCGTTCCGCACATTCAAAGAAGAGGATTATAATTTATAAGAAAATATTGCCATGAATATCCGGATAAGAATTCAACAATAGCATAAACTGCCAAAAAACGAGGTTTTCCACTTTTTCCACAGAGTTTTCAACTGGATTTTCCGACTTTTCAACCTGAAGCTGTTGAAAGCATGATTTATGTGATTATTTCGTGCAAAAACGGTGCATACTTCATGCAAATAAAAAACTCAGACAGGAGAGAATGAAAATGGTAAAAGGCGTACACAAGAAAATAATTGAAATCAATCATCCCGGAGGAGATTATTTTGAAAAGGCAGTATTTTATCTGCGTCCGAACGTTACCCAGCTTCCTCCGGAGCTTGCAGAAGCGGCTGCATATATGATGCTGGAGGAGCTTGAGCCACGTAGAAAGAAAACATCAGGGAAATGTAAGATAGCCGTTATTGCAGGCTGCGTTATAGCAGCGGCAGTCATTGCAGTATGTGCAGTTATGCTCAGATAAGAGAATGCACAAATGAAACCATACAAAGAGCAGAGAATTTTACACATTACGAAAAGTTTGTGAAAAGGAGACAAAAAGGCTTGTGCTTTTTTGTAGGGTATGTTATAATTAAAACCGCAGTATAATGCAATTTTTGCAGACTGCGGCTTCTTTTTTTATTTTTTCAGGAGGATGTAAACATGAGCCAGAACAGACAGGGCGGACGCAGCAAAAATTCTGCAATGCAGGAATCAGAACAGCTTATAGCAGGAAGAAATCCTGTACTGGAAGCACTTCGCAGTGAGAATCTGCCGGATACAGTATATCTCAGCGGAAACAGCGGTGTTCTCAGACAAATATCTGATCTTGCAAGGGAAAAGGGTATCCCCGTAAAAACTGTGACAGATGCAAAGCTTTCATTGATGACCGGAAATGCAAATCATCAGGGTGCAGCAGCGTCAGGCTCATGCGGAACATACGTATCAATTGAAGAGATATTGCAGGCGGCATCTGACAAGGGTGAACCGCCGCTTATAGTGATATGTGATGAAATACAGGATCCTCATAATCTAGGTGCGATAATACGTACAGCAGAAGCAGCAGGAGTTCATGGCATTATCATACCCAAAAGACGCAGTGCGTCACTTAATTTAACAGTAGGAAAGACATCAGCCGGCGCAGCAAGCTACATGAAGGTGGCGAGAGTGTCTAATCTGGTTGCGGCTATGGAGAAGCTCAAGGAAAACGGCGTTTGGATATATGGAACAGACGCATCCGGCGGCAATTATACAGACGCAGATTTCAGAACAGGCACGGCATTTGTGATCGGTTCAGAGGGCTTTGGAATAGGACGGCTTGTGGGAGAGACATGCGACGCAATGCTCAGACTGCCTATGAAGGGACATGTGAATTCCCTGAATGCGTCTGTAGCAGCAGGAATATTTATTTACGAAGCAGTTCGTCAGCGCAGTGGTGCATAAGGCTGACGCAGAGCAGAAGTCTAAGGAGTGTTTATTTTAAAACATGGCAGACCATAAATTTACATTGGAGGAGATACTCAGCGAGTACGGCGGAACAGAGCCTGATAAGAATGATTCTGGTAAGAAAACGCCCTCCGGAAAGCTTGAGACTCATAAAATGCTCAGTAAGACAGCTGCCGGAACAACGCCGCAGTATGGTTCTGAGCGACCAGTAGCCTTCCGCCGTGCGGAGGATGACTCAAAAATAAACCGCATAAAGCGAGAGGTACGTTCCTCCGGCAGCAGCAGGGCTGATATAGAAAAAAGCCGTACAGCCGCCTTTCATACCTTGGAGCTTATGCGTGAAAAGGTTTCATTTGTAAATTCGGCAGCAGCAAATCCTCAGACTGCACCTGCACCTAAAAATGACCGTATAGACGGCTATGAGGGTGCTGTCCGCATGACGGAAAAGGAGCAGGAAAAGGGTTCGCCTGTAAAGGAAAGCTATCTTCCTAAAATACGTGCAATGGAGGATTCTACACGAGCTAAGGAGGAGAAGGCTGAAAAGGGAAAGCGCAGAAAGACTGCTGAAAACCGTCATCAGTATAAAAATGATACAGTCAAGGAGGAAGAGCCCGTTAAGCCGGAGCCAGCTGTGGAGCCGGAGGAACAGGAGAAGCCCTTTTTCTTTGACATTCACCATGCAAAAGCGGCAAAGCTTATAAGCCGTGAAGCACGAGAGGAAAGAGAACACCGCAGACGTGTTGCGGCAATACGCCGTCTACGCAAAAAGCGCATGAAAATGCGTGAGCTTGATGAAGTTTATGACGGAACAGGCAAGGCAGTTCATATTCCGAATAATGATTCGGAGATAAGAGCAAATATAAATATTCTCCAAAAAACGGTATTTGCACGTATTGCAGTGCTTGCAGTGCTTTTTATAATAAGTACGATTCTCTGCATAACCGAAAACAACGATACAAGTTTTATGAGTTCTGTAATTTCTGCAATAGGAAACCGTGGATACAGCTTTATACATCTTATTCTCGGTGCAGCGGCAGTGGGTGTTTCATTTCCTACTGTTGCAAACGGCATAAAATATCTTTGCATTAACCGTGCAGACAGCGACAGCATGGCGGCTGTTCCTATTGTGATAGCTACACTTGGGGCAGGAATTATGACATTGCTGCCGGAGAGCCTTGACCGTGGAGAAGCACATATATTTGTGTCGGTTGCAATATTCATTCTTTTGATGAATGCACTTGGAAAACAGCTTATCATACGCAGAGCAGTAAACAGTTTTTCCGTTATATCCGGAAAGTATGAGCAGTATGTTCTTACTTATGTTGACAAGGAAAGCGATGCTGAGGCTCTTACAAGAGGCGTTCAGCCGGACTATCCTATTCTTGTGTCAATGCGCAAGGCACGTCAGATGAGCGATTTTCTCCGTTATACATATTCATCTGATCTTGGTGACAGATTTTGCCGGAAAATAACTCCCATTATGTGCATAGCTGCTGTTTTTATTGCAGCATGCATTACAGGTATACGCTTTACAGTAATGCCGGCAGCGGCAGTTCCGGGATTTTTCCTGTCTGTATTTTCTATGATACTCTGCGGAGGATGCTGTTCAGGCATTATGCTTGCGGCAAATCTTCCCCTTTACAAAGCTTCACAGCAGTATAAAGGAAAGGGATGTGCACTTCTAGGATACCAGAGTGTTGATGAATTCTACGATGCAAATTCCCTTATGGTAAGTGCGTCCGACCTGTTTACAGAAAGTGCTGTAAGCATCGACGGAATGAAACCATTCGGAGATGTTAAAATAGAAGAGGTAATACTTGTTGCAGCAAGTCTCGCACATCAGGCGGACAGCGTTCTCAAACACGCATTTGACAAGGTGATAGATAGCGAAAACAGCAGTCTGTATCCGGTTGACAGTGTTCTGTATGAAGAAGGCATGGGACTCAGCGGCTGGGTAAAGAATCGCCGTGTTCTTCTTGGCAACAGGGAAATGATGATCGAACATAATATTGAAGGTCTCCCAGCACCTGTAAGGGAAGCGGAATTTGCAGGGGACGGAAACGATGTGCTTTACTTCTCATCAAGCGGTGTGCTTTCAGCAGTCATTCTGGTAAAGGTTTCTGCAAATGAGAAAATGAAGCAGTGTCTTAAAGAACTTATTGAGGAAAATGTTGTACTGACTGTAAAATCAGTTGACTGTTTCCTTACACAGCAGCGTATAGCAGGTCTTTATCAAATACCTGAAAGCTGCATGAAGGTCATTCCTCTTGCACTCAATGAAACCTTTGAACGCTATGCAGAACCTGCGGAAAATGTAAGTGCATCAGTTATTGCGTCCGGAAGAGTAGATGATACTATCCGACTTCTTCTTTCTGCAAGAAAGATACGCCGCAGCTCTACAGCAGGCATTATCATTCAGTCAGCAGCAGCGATAATAGGCTTTGCCATAGCATTGATATATATTTTACTCAGTGCATATACAAGCGTAACAGCGGAGATGTTCCTGATATTCCAGCTTGCCGCTTCGGCAGTAACTGCAATAGCAGTGGGATTGAAGCAGTAGTGTTTTACAAAACTATAAAAATATAGATTTTGGATATTTTTTGAAAACGTTCTACTGGAACATTTTCAAAAAATGTTTACTCGGAAGATGAATAAGAGGAAGCGTTCTCGTTTGCTTTCTCCTCGATATGCCGGCATTTTTGAAAATGCGCCCGAAGGAAGTACCCTTGGGGTACTTACCAAAAAACTTTTGTTGATTTGGCTTTTCGACAGATTCTTGTGAACACGCAAAGTATTCACTGTATTTTTATTTCATCTGACAAAAATCTGATTTCGCATATGACAACAGTCTTTATGCGGTGTCATCTTAGAAAGGAGCTTTCATGGATTTACGAAATAAATATCAGGATCGTTCAGACGATAAGGAAACCCAGTTTATTCCGGTACAGGAAGTTATGAAAAGCTCGGATAAATATGATACACAGGAACTAAGTGCTGCTGAAATACGCAGACGTGCCCAGCAGGAGCATTCCATGCAGAACAGGAATGCAGGATACACCGGAAACAACGGATATTACGGACAGAATCTGCACAGCGGGAATATGCCGCCGCAGAATCAGGGCTTTGCAGTACCGCCGCAGAATCAGGGGTATGTAGGGCCGAATTCTCAGAAGCGTTACAATGTACCTCAGCAGAACAGCGGATACACTATTCCGCCGCAGAATCAGGGTTACGGCGCACCGCCGCAGAATCAGGGTTACGGCATGCCGCCGCAGAATCAGGGTTATGGCGCACCGCCGCAGAATCAGGGTTACGGCATGCCGCCGCAGAATCAGGGCTATGGCGCACCGCCGCAGAATCAGGGTTACGGCATGCCGCCGCAGAATCAGAGCTATGGCGCACCGCCTCAGAGACCTCCTGTATACCCTCAGTCTAATTCTCATAGAGGTACTGCTCCCGTTCAGCAGCGTCCGCCTCAGAGAAAAACAGTTTCAAGGAAAAAGAACAGCTCCAACAGACCTATGTGGCAGACAGTTCTCCGAATAGTTCTTTCGTTTATTATAATATTTTTCCTGCTTTATTCAGTGTTTGCCCTTGTAGGAATATTCCGAGCGAACATTCATATTACCGGCACACGCAGCCGCACAGCAGACGCAGTTTCATCAGAGCATGTGGACAATATCCTTGTTATAGGTACGGATTCCCGTGATATAGAAACAGATGCCGGACGTTCCGACTCTATGATACTCCTTTCCATCAATTCTGAAACCAAAACAGTACACATGACATCCTTTTTAAGGGATGTCTATGTGTATATAAATGATGAGTACGGCTACAACAAGCTCAATGCCGCCTTTTCTTACGGCGGTGCTGAACTCCTTATGGATACTATCGAGTCGAATTACAGTGTGAGAATAGATGATTATGTTATAGTGACCTTTGCTGCATGTGCAGCTCTTGTTGACGCTGTAGGAGGAGTGGAGATAACCCTTTCTGATGAAGAAGCCAATGCACTCAATGACATTCTCATAAGCGAGGTAAATGAGCTTATGGGTGACGGCAGAAATGATGATCTGCTTGAATCCGGAGGAACATACACCCTGAACGGCAAACAGGCTCTTTCATACAGCCGTATACGCTATGTTGGCAATGCCGACTTTGAAAGAACAAGCCGACAGCGTGAGGTGCTTTCCATTGCACTGAAAAAAGCTTGTGTAAATCCAGTGGCACTATGCAGTATTTTTGCAAATGCACTTTCTCAGGTATCAACAAATATTCCGGGGCTCAGTCTATACGCTTATACGCTGAAAGCACCCTTTATTCTTATAGGTTATGATGTGGCACAGCAGCAGATACCTGCGGAGGGTACTTTTTATACAGATACGGTAAACGGTCAGTCTGTCCTCATGACTGATTTTACAGAAAATCACCGAATTCTCCTCAGAACGGTTTTTAAAGATGCATTATAATACATCCCTCTGCATAAAGATGCAGAAGGGATTTTTTCTTGACATAACTGTTAAGAAATAGTATAATAAACAGGTATAGAAAGGATGTGGTGTAATGCTGCAATTAGAAAATGTAAGCGTCCGTTTCGGCTCGCAGACAGCTCTTGACGGTCTGTGGCATACCTTTGAGCCGGGACATATTTATGGTCTCGTTGGCCCTAATGGATGCGGTAAGAGTACGCTTATGAAAACATGCGCCGGACTTCTGAAGAACTTTACCGGCAATGTGATCTATCAGGGAAAGCATGTAGATACTTCAGCAAGAGGCAGGATCGCATATATGCCTACTCATTCAGTATACTATCGTTATATGACACCGGAAGATATGGGAAGCTTTTACGAGGACTTCTTTCCGGATTTCAGCAGGACTGAGTATCGGAACATGTTAAATTACTTTGGACTTGACGCAAATCAGAGACTTTACAATATGTCAACAGGCATGGTTGCTAAAGTTCGTGCTGCTGCAACTCTTTCCCGTAATGCAGGACTTATTCTTCTTGACGAGCCTCTGAACGGCATGGATCTTCTTGGTCAGGAGCAGATGAGACAGATACTTCTTTCTCTGAAGCGTCCGGACAGAAGCATTATCGTTGCAAGCCATATGTTCGGTCAGCTTGAAGCTGTCTGCGATCGTGTTGTTATGATGAATGCAGGAAAGGTGATACTTTTCGGGGATATTCAGGAAATGACAGCACAGTATGGAATGTCTGTATCAGATCTTTACTGTCATACCTTTGCCCAGATACTTCAGGCACAGGCGCAGTCGCAGGCAATGGGAGGTATGAAACAATGACAAAGCTTCTGAAAAATGAATGGCAGAGATACCGCCTTGCAATAATTATTATATTATCTGTTACCGCAGGATTGGGACTTCTTCTTGCAGGAAGTATCATGATAAGTGATATGTGGAAGGATAATGATTTTATGGCAGAGCTTGCAGGAATGGGTTCATCCTTGATGATACTCTATGCCATGATCGTTATTCCCTATGCAGGCTACATATTTCCCATAATATCCTATGCGACAGATATAGGCAAAAAGGGAATGATATTCCTTACGCCTACACCTACATGGAAGGTTATTCTGTCGAAGCTGCTGTTTGGTCTGGGACTTTATGCTGTGCTTTTTGCAGAGACAAAGATAATAATTGCTCTTGTGAGCCTTCAGGCTGAAAGCATAGGCAATGAGGAAGTAACAGATCTCTTTGAAATAATGACCAGCGTTTTGGATTTCAGTTTGTATGCGGAGATATTCTCAGATACTACAGAAGAAGCCATGACTCCGGTGATGTCACTTATCGCTTCGTTTATCGTTGGAGCAGTTTCCACGCTTATGAGTGCCCTCCAGTTTATGGCATGTATTGCCCTTGCACGTTATTCGGCAAATTCTGTAGGCGTACAGGTAGTTCTGGTTCTGGTATTCAATTGGGTGATAGGAATAATCCAGTCAGTACTTCTGGTGTTGGGAATGGTAATTCTGGCGTTTATAGGTGTTGATATAGCAGAAAGTGTATTCTTCACACAGGGCGGCATAACCGCAGTTGTTGCTGTAGGAGGAGCTGCGTATTCTGCACTGATGTACTTCATATGCACAAAGCTTACCGATAAGAAGGTAAATCTGGTTTCGTAAAATACAAGCTGCTGTACACATGCAGAGGTGCAGCAGCTTGTTTTATATTATTACATAAAACGAAAGGAGAAACACATGACTGAATACAAAATACTTTTATTTGACCTTGACGGAACTCTGACTGATTCAGAGGAGGGAATACTGAACTGCGCAAAGCATGTTCTCAAGATTTTTGACAAAGAGATACCCGATGACAAATCACTTCATGCTTTTATAGGGCCGCCTCTTCATGATTCATTCAGGATAGTATGCGGTATGAACGATGAGGACGCAGAAGCCGCTGTGAAGTGTTACCGTGAGAGATATGGTGTTGTGGGACTTTTTGAGAATCGTGTATATGACGGCATACCGGAGCTGCTTGCATCACTTAAAGAAGCCGGATACCGTCTTGGAATAGCAACTTCAAAGCCGGAGGTGTACACAATGCGCATACTTGAGCATTTCGGGCTTGCAGAGTATTTTGAAGCAGTGGCAGGGTGTACTATCGGCATTAAGGGAGAGACAAAGGCGGACATGATACGAAAGGTCATGGAGCGTATGGGACTTGCCGAGGAGGATAAGCCGTATGTGCTGATGATAGGAGACAGGAAGCATGACATACTTGGCGCACGGGAATGCGGAATAAAGTGTGCCGGAGTGAGGTACGGCTTTGCGCCGGAGGGTGAACTTCTGGAATACGGAGCAGATATTATTGCAGGAAGTGTTTCGGAGCTTGGAGAGATATTGTTATAGTAATCGGGCAGCTGCAAAAAATGCGGCTGCTCACAAACCTTTATGATTTTGTGTGCTTTCACGTTTTTGTACTACCACTGCCTGCTTTTGATTGACAGATACCGGTAAAAGTGATAAATTGACTTTTTCAGGGTGGAGTGGTATAATAGAGAAAACCGAATAGATCGGTAAATCTGAATTTGTAAAGGTGAGTAGATGTATTCTATTTATTTTAATGGAAATTGTTTTCTGGAACACGAATCAACATTATACTTAATAAACGCAGCAAGAAGTGAATTTGCATGTGTCAGGAGTTTTATAAATGAGGCGTTGGAGTATCTTATAGTTGAAGATGTAATTTATGAAGAATACAAAAATAGAAACTTTTTTGAAGCAACAGATAATGATATTAGTTTTATGAATTCAATAACATCAAACATGAAAAAGACAATAAGTTTTGATTTTGAAAAAATAGTTGAATTTCATACGATGAACCCTTGTGATAACTTTGAGCATATGATGATTCTCACCACAGAAAATAATTATCTCATGCTATATTGGAATACTACAGCATAAGGAAAATTGTATTTTACTTATCTAGGTCGTGTTGACACTAAGCCTAACAACGCATATTTTCGGCAAAATTTCACGCATCCTGCGTTGAAAAGGTTTGACAGGCGACAGCCTGCCTGCACCTTTTCGCCTTGTCTGCATGAAATTTCTGCTCGAAAATCTGCGTATTATTTTAGTGTCAACACTCCCTAAAATCAACAATAAATTCTGATTTACTCAACTAAACACCGTCACCAACCGCCCGTGGTTCACTCCACAGGCGGTATTTTTATACCCAAAACAAGGAGGTCGATATGATGAAAGAAGCCATCTGTACAGTTGCCGGACTGGTCGGCGGCTTCATTGACAGGCTGAGCAGCTGCAAAAAAATGCGGCTGCTCATTTTTTGTCATAAACTGCGATAGAAAGTCTGTATGAACAACAGCTTTTGACAACATTTTCATAGTAATGCGCTTACAATATGAATATAGAATAATTTTACACAGGAGGATAACAAAAATGGCGGTAGTTCTGCAAAAGGAAAAAACATGTCTTATCGCCCGTCTCAGCGGCGAGCTGGATCATCACAGCGTAAGAAGCATAAGAGAGGAAATAGATACCGCTGTCACGGAACAGCAGCCGTCAAAGCTTGCCCTTGATTTCAGCGGAGTAACATTCATGGACAGTTCAGGGATAGGGCTTATTCTGGGCAGGTGCAAGGTGATGTGCGGAATAGGCGGAACAACAGTAGTATGGAGTCCGCCGGCGCATATAAAGCGGGTAATGCGTCTTTCGGGAATAGAGAGGCTTGCAAGGATAGAAACAGAACCATCTGCAGAAGAGGAGGAAACGGAATGAAAACAGAAAACTCAATAAAATTCAGCTTTCCGGCATTGTCGATGAATGAGCAGACATCACGAGCCGTAGTTTCAGCATTTCTTGTGCAGGCTGATCCGACCATAGAGGAGCTTGCAGATATAAGAACAGCAGTATCCGAAGCAGTTACGAATTCCATAGTGCATGGCTACAGGAGCATTAGCGGAGAAGTGGAGCTTTGCGTGAAGCTCCTTGCCGGACGTGAGATATACATAAGGGTAAAGGATAAGGGATGCGGAATAGAGGACGTTGAAAAGGCAATGGAGCCTTTGTATACAACAGCACCGCAGGAGGAACGTGCGGGACTTGGATTTGCGGTAATGCAAAGCTTTATGGACAGTGTTCGTGTACGGAGCAAGCCGGACGCAGGCACAACAGTAACAATGCGTAAAAAGCTGAAGGAGACATCATGCAGGACAAGCTAAGGGCTGGAATGCCCAAGGCAGAGGAGCACCTGGGACTTGTACATCACTGCGCAAGCCGATTCCGTGGACGTGGAATAGAATATGAAGAGCTGTATTCAACAGGCTGTCTTGGTCTGGTGAAAGCGGTACACGGATTCGATCCGGAACGAGGAGTGCAGTTTTCCACGTATGCAGTGCCGGTTATTCTGGGCGAACTGAAACGTCTTTTCCGTGATGGAGGAACAATAAAGGTGAGCCGTCGTATGAGGGAGAATGCCATGCGTCTGAGAAAGTTTGAGGAAGCCTACCTCAAAAAATACGGGCAGGAGCCTACGCTGTCCCAGCTCAGTGAGCTGGCAGGAATCAGTGAATCCGATGCCGCACAGGCACTATGTGTGACACAAGCACCGCTTTCGCTGACAATGGGCGACGACGAGGAATCCTCCCAGCTTGATATACCAGTTGAGGCACCGGACAAGGCGATTGGCGATCTGATAGCTTTAAGGCAGACGATGGCACGTCTTTCCGAGAACGACCAGAAGCTATTGAAACTACGATATTTTCAGAATCTCACCCAGTCTAAAACCGCACAGCTTCTCGGCATGACCCAGGTGCAGGTGTCAAGGAGAGAGAAGAAGCTTCTCCAGCAGATGAAAACGGAGCTGCTTCAGTAGGGATGACATACATAGAACTCAATATAGGTTGATATATGTAGGGGCGGCGCCTTCGACGCCCCGCAGGTGTTATGCGTAATTAACGGGACGTCGAGGGAGCCGTCCCCTACAAAAATGGTTATCATATAACAAAAGCTGCCGCACAGACATAAAAAAAGTGCGGCGCTTCTTTTTTCATACACTTTAATTCACAGAAAAACTGGTTGACAACAAGGGAAAAATGTACTATAATAAGAATGTTATACAATCAAAAGAACGTTATGCAAAGGAGCATTTGACTTATGGCTAAGAAGCAGATTTCACAGAGCGGTTACAATAAGCTCAATGAAGAACTTGATTATCTGATTACCGTTAAGCGTGCGGAAATGGCTCAGAAGCTCAAGGAAGCACGTGCACAGGGCGACCTTTCTGAAAACGCTGAATATGACGAAGCAAAAAACGAGCAGGCAATTCTGGAAGCAAGAATTGCTGAAATTCAGTATACACTGGACAACTCCGAGGTAGTTGACGACGATGATATTTCAGTAGATGAAGTAGGTCTGGGTTCTACTATCCGTCTTCATAACTTCCGCACAGGCAAGACAGAGACTTTCCAGATCGTAAGCAGCAACGAAGCAAGCTTCAAGGACGGCAAGATCTCTGATGAATCACCTATCGGTAAGGCTTCACTGAAAAAGAAGGTGGGCGATACTTTCTTAGTAGAAGCACCTGTAGGCGAGCTGAAGTTTGAGATACTCGAAATTTCCAAGTAAGGAGCTGTATAGTAATGGCTGAAAATAATACACCTGTAATGGAGATCGAACAGGATGTCCATGAGCAGAAGAGGATCCGTATGGAAAAGCTTGCAGAGCGCAAGGCAAACGGTATGGATCCATATACAATAACAAAGTTTGACGTTACAAAGAAGGCATGTGAAGTAAAGGCTGAATATGAAGCAGCAGAAGCTGAGATAAAGGCTAAGGCTGGTGACGATGAAGAGGCTCTGGCAGCAGGTCTTGATGCACTCAAGGAGAATGTTATCTCCGTTGCAGGACGTATCATGAGCAAGCGTGTAATGGGCAATGCCATCTTCATCCACATTCAGGACAGCACAGACAGAATTCAGGTTTACGTTCGTGTAAACGATATTGGCAAGCCTGCGTTCAAGGAATTCAAGAAGTGGGATATTGGTGACATCTGCGGAGTAAAGGGTTATGCATTCCGTACAAGAACAGGCGAAATTTCTGTTCATACTTTGGAGATAACTCTCCTTTCCAAGTCACTTCTTCCGCTGCCGGAAAAGTGGCACGGTCTTAAAAATCAGGATACACGCTACCGTCAGAGATACCTCGATCTTATAGTAAATCCTGACGTAAAGCAGACATTTATCACAAGAAGCCGTGTACTCAAGGAAATCAGAAATTATCTCGATGATATTGGCTATGTTGAGGTTGAAACTCCGGTTCTTCTGCCTATACAGATAGCAGCAGCAGCAAGACCTTTCAAGACTCACCACAATACTCTTGATATGGACATGTTCCTGCGCATTGAGACAGAGCTGAATCTCAAGAAGCTTATCGTAGGCGGATTTGACCGTGTATACGAGGTTGGACGTATCTTCCGTAATGAGGGTATGGATCCGTCACACAATCCGGAATTTACATCTATTGAGATGTATCAGGCTTATACTGACTACATGGGCATGATGGATCTCATTGAGGATATGTACAGAACTCTTGCAAAGAAAATCTGCGGCAAGGATATTATTTCCTATCAGGGCGTGGACATCCGTCTGGGCGAGCCGTGGGAACGTCTTACCATGATCGAGTCTGTAAAGAAGTATGCAGGCGTTGACTACAATGACTGGGCTACAGACGAGGATGCAAGAGCATGTGCAAAGGCTCATGATGTTGAGGTTGAAGAGGGCGAACATGCAACAAAGGGACATGTTCTCATTGCATTCTTTGATGCATTCGTTGAGGAGAAGCTTATTCAGCCGACTATTATCTATGATTATCCTGTTGAGAACTCTCCTCTTGCAAAGCGTAAGCCTGAAGATCCTGCGTTCACAGAACGTTTTGAATACTTTATCTATGCACGAGAAATGGGTAATGCATTCTCCGAGCTGAATGATCCCATCGACCAGAAGGAGCGTTTTGTACAGCAGGTTGCAGCAAGACGTGCGCTGGGTGATATGACAGGCGAGGTTGACGAGGACTTTGTAACAGCTCTCGAATATGGTCTGCCTCCTACAGGCGGTCTGGGACTGGGACTTGACAGACTGGTAATGCTGCTGACAGACAGCGCATCTATCCGTGATGTACTCCTGTTCCCGACAATGCGTCCGCTGCCGAAGCAGGGTGCAGCCGAGGACGGCGAGGAAGAAGCTGAGACTGACGCTGAATAAATAAAACTGAAATAAGGGGTGTGCTAAGGGCATTTTGCCCTTGGTGCGCCTTTCTTTGTATAATAGAAAAGAGGAATCCTTAAAATGTCAAAGGAAAAGAAGAAAAAAGACAAGGGCAAAAGCTTTCTTGAAACAGTGCGTGAAATAGATGAAAAGGAACGCCGTATGGAGGAAGAAGCCGAGGAGAAACGCCGGCTTATAATTGAGGAAAAGAAGAAAAAGGAAAGGGAAGAATACGACCGGAAAATACGTGAGGAACGTATTGAGCTTATGCGTCTGAAGCAGGGTGTTATTTCCGAAAGCGATAAGATAGAAACATCTCCCGATGAATTACCCAAGCTTTCATTCTGGAAGAAGATAGTAAACTTTTTCTATCACAGTAAATGGTGGCTGCTTATCACTGTATTTATCGTGGGCGTATTCACGTTTATGATAGTTGATTACATAACAACAGTTCGTCCGGATATGATAGTAATGGTTCTCACCGATGATTCCACGCTCCAGATTTCCAACGATTACCTTTCAGACTACTTTGAACAGTACGTGGATGATCGTAATGAGGATGGCAAGGTTTCCGTTGATATTTACCCTATCCCTGTAAATAGCGACATCAGCGTATCCGATTATTACACAGGCAATATGACAAAGCTTTCATCCCAGTTCCAGCTTGCTGATTCTATTATGATAATCACTGACGCTGTTGCAAACAAGACGATTCTTTCCGATGAAACTCTTGAAAACCTTGAAGAGCTTTTCCCTGACAACAGAAATGTAAGAGGAACAGGCTTCTATATCCGTGATACAGATTTTATGGAGAAGGTAGGCTATCCGGATACTGTACTTGACAGAGATATATGCATAAGTCTTAGAAAAGTTACCAAAACCTATGACAGCATAGAGGAGATGCAGGAAAACTACGATTACGCTTTCGGTGTACTGGAAAAGATAATGAACGACCTGCCATACGAGCAGAAGAACCGTACCCTTGCACCGTCCACAGAAGCAGCTACAGAAGGAGGTATGCAGTAATGCTTTATATAGGATGTCATCTTCCGTCATCAAAAGGATACCTTGCAATGGGAAAGCATGCCCTTTCTCTTGATGCAAACACATTCGCATTTTTCACACGCAATCCCAGAGGAGGAAGTGCAAAGCCAATAAGGGAATCTGATGTTGCGTCATTCATGAGGCTTTATAATGAAAACAGCTTCGGAACACTTGTTGCACATGCGCCCTATACAATGAATCTCTGTTCTTCTGATCCGTCTATAAGAGAATTTGGAAGAAACATGCTTGCAGATGATATGGCAAGAATGGAATACACACCGAACCAGTATTATAACTTCCATCCGGGAAGTCATACAGGTCAGGGCGTTGAAACAGGCATAGAGCAGATAGCCGATGCGCTGAACAGCATTCTCCGACCGGAACAGACCACTACCGTTCTTCTTGAGGGTATGGCAGGAAAGGGCAGTGAGATAGGCTCAAAATTTCAGGAGCTGAGAGCAATCCTTGACAGAGTAGAGCTTAGTGAAAAAATGGGCGTATGCCTTGATACATGTCACCTGTGGGAAGCAGGCTTTGATATTGTGAATGACCTTGACGGTGTTCTGGAAAAGTTTGACCGTATCGTGGGTATAAAGCGTCTGAAAGCAATGCACCTCAATGACAGCAAAAATCCTATGTCAGCGCATAAGGACAGACATGAGCTTATCGGCAAGGGACATATTGGTTCGGATGCACTTGTTAAGGTGATAAATCATCCGGCTCTGAGAAAGCTGCCGTTTATACTTGAAACTCCCAATGATGACGCAGGTTATGCTGCGGAAATTGCATTCATGAGAAGTATGTATGCTGAATAAATGAAAAACCTGCTGCGTTTCATAGTGAAGTGCAGCAGGTTTGTTTTTATCCTTATCTTTCGAGAAGAAGTCTCTCACTGCAATACTCGCACTGGAGCATTGTATCGCCTATGGAAATAAAGCTCTTTGGGAGATATTTCTCAGAGCATGTAATGCAGTTTGGATTTTTGCATGCAGTGTTCTTGTAGGTCTTTCCGTGGAGAAGAGTTGTCTTTGCATTGAGGTTCAGCATAGTTATAATAAGAGCCATACGCACATACATGCCATACTTCGCCTGATTGAAGTACATAGCTCTTGGATCTTCATCAAGCTCCACTTCGATTTCGTCAACTCTCGGCAGCGGATGCAGAACGATCATATCCGGCTTAGCAGCCTTCATTTTCTTTACAGTGAGAACATAGGTATCCTTCTGGGCGAGATATTCCTCATGGCTCTTGAATCTTTCCTGCTGGATTCTTGTCATATAGAGAACATCCAGCTCCGGAAGAACTTCTTCAAGGGAGGAGACCTCCTTGAATGGGCATCCGCTTGCTTTGAGAATATCCTTGATGTATGACGGAAGTTTAAGTTCAGGAGTGGAGATAAGAACAAATTTATTTCCCTCGAAGCAGGACATAGCCTTGAGAAGAGAATGGACGGTTCTGCCGTTGATAAGGTCACCGCACAGACCGATAGTCAGATGATCAAGGTGTCCTTTTTCACATTTGAGAGTGAGAAGATCGGTGAGAGTCTGTGTAGGGTGGAGATGACCGCTGTCGCCGGCGTTAATAACAGGACAGTCAGCAGAGAGTGCAGCAGCCTTAGCGGCACCGGCTACAGGATGACGCATAACCAGAATATCAGCGTAATTGCTGACGATCTTTGTGGTATCCTTGAGAGTCTCACCCTTTGAAACGGAGGAATTTGCAGGATTGTCAAATCCGATAAGTCTTCCGCCAAGACGGAGCATAGCTGTCTGGAATGACATCTGTGTACGAGTTGACGGCTCATAGAACAGTGTAGCCATGATCTTGCCGTTACAAGCACCGGAATATATCTCCGGATTGTTCTTGATTTTTTCGCCTAAGTCAACTACTTCTTTCCACCAAGATGTAGGGTAGTCATTAAGGTCGATGAGATGTGGATATGATGAAATCATGTTAAAAACCTCCTGTGTATTGAATGGAGCTGTTTTCAGCTTCATATGTTGAACCGTCAGACGGAATGCCGCCTGCGGAATTTTACAGAACAGTGTTGCCGTTCATATAGATTCTGAATGAAAGTCCGAAGAACTGGGCGGCACGTTTGCAGAGAAGCATACGTTCCATGAATATCTCGAAGTATTCAAGTACAGATGAGATTTCCGTATCAATAGTAAGATCAAGGATAAAGGATTTTTTGTCATCTGAAACTGAAAGCTTTGAGCATGTAACAGCGTAATTTACTCTGTCATGAATATCGAATGAGGTAAGCGTGGTATTGCGTACACGGCTTCTGCGAACGTCGGTTTTGTCGGCGATAATGAGAGCCGCTGAAATTGCGTCAACAGGCTGCGCTGTTTTCTCGTCATGATTTCCGATTGCGGAAATAATGGAGCATATCTCAGAGGCAGGCATATTAAGTCTGTCGAGCAGTCTGAAAGCCATGACAGCACCGCTTTGTGCATGGTCTGCACGATTAATTATATTTCCGATGTCATGGAGGAAACCTGCGATCATAGCAAGCTCGGTCTCACGTTCGGAGTATCCGAGTTCACGAAGGATCATAGCGGCAGTATGGGCAGTCTTTTCTACATGTGCAAAGGAATGCTCAGTATAGCCGATAGCTTCAAGAGACTTGTCCGAACGGCGGATGTATTCCATAATATCAGGATTGCGGCGGATGTATTCATAAGTTACATTGCTTGCCATATGCTGCACCTCACATAAAAAATTGAAAGGGACATATCTAAGGCATAACGGCACAAAAACAGCCTTGCAGGTTTTATGCGGTATTGCCTCATATCCATTCTCTGTTATTATACTACATTCTGCCTGATAATGCAACTGAAAGACGTAAAAAAATATTTTATGTTGTTTATGCAATGTTTCATGTAAATGGAAATATTCAAGGATAAAAATTTCATTTATTGAATTAAAAGGATGATGTTTGTGTGGAATGTAAAAAAACAGGATGTAATTGGCTTTGAATCTTGTTGTTTTGCCGAATAAAATGTTCTTCCATTTTTCATCTGAATATGATATAATGTATATATACAGAAAACAGGAGGGATGGATTCTGATTTCTGTAGTTAAGAAGGGGAAAATATTATTTAAGATAAGGAGGAGCATTTATGAGCGGCGAACTTGTTTTGCAGGATAAGTGTATTATGGAGAGAACAGTATATAATGCAGAAGCTGATACTGTTAAAAAAGACGCAGCAGGCGGAATAACAGAATATCCTGTACTTGACTTTGATGAAAAGGCACTCAGAGAACTTACCGATAAGGTTAATAAGTCGCTGAATAATGGCAATTTGAAGCCGGGCGGCGGCAGAGGTTATAGATTCTTGAAGAGAACTATTGATATTACCTGTTCGATTATTGGTCTGGCTCTTGCAGCAATTCCTATGGGAATTATTTCCCTGATGATTTACAAGGAAGATAAGGGAAGCCCCTTTTTTGTACAGGAACGACTCACTAAGGATGGCAAGGTATTCAAAATGTACAAGCTGCGTTCAATGTGTGTAGATGCCGAGAAGAAATTCCGTGAAGTGCAGAAGGAAAATCAGAAGGACGGCATTGCGTTCAAGATGGAAAACGATCCTCGTGTTACAAAGATAGGACATTTTATAAGAAAGACTTCTATTGATGAGCTGCCGCAGCTCTGGAATGTTCTCAAGGGTGATATGTCCATTATCGGGCCGAGACCGCCGCTTCCGAGAGAGGTGAATCTCTACACTCCGAGACAGATGCAGAGACTTCTGGTAAAGGGCGGACTGTCATGCTACTGCCAGTGCAACGGCAGAAGCAATATGCCTTTTGAAGAATGGATGGAAAGTGATCTGGAGTACATAGAGAATCGCAGCACTAAGCTTGACATAAAGCTTATGCTCAAAACGCTGAAGGTAGTTGTGTGCAGAAAGGGCGCATGTTAAACTGCATAACAAAACAGGCTGTTCAGTGACGGACAGCCTGTTCTTATGATATATAACAAAAGCACAGACAGAAAAGGGAGAAGAAAATGGCAAAATGGAAATCATATGCAGCCGCATTGCTTGCAGCACTGAGTCTTGGTACAGCTCTTTCAGGATGCTCCGGCGGAGATGAAAGCAGCAGTCAAACACCGGCTGTTACTACAGCGGCAACTTCTGCTGAAACAACAGCAGAAGCCGAAACCACAGAAGCACCTACAGAAGAGGCGACCACAGAAGCTCCAACAGAAGAACCAACAGAGCATGTAAGTCCTATGGAAACAGTAAGTGCAGCTCTTGGTGCAGAGGTATCTGAAATTGATGCAATTCTTGAACGAGAAGGAAAAAACACCTACAAGGCAGACCTTTCTGATATGATCGAGGAAGGCGATCAGGTACATTCATTTACATTTATATTCTATTCAGCCGATGGCAATTCCAATATGGTAAATTACAAGGGCGGCTGCGGAATTTCAGTAACAGAGGACTGCAAGGCTGCAACTGACGAGGGCTGGTATCAGTCAGATGATTTTGAGTATGCGGTAAATGGTGCATATGCAGAGATCACATGGAATGTTCCTGCTGATGTTGCACCGTATATTGATGCAGACGGTGAGGTTCTCATAGGCTATTGGTGGAGCGAGGTTCAGCAGGTAAGACTCAGCAGTATCATTTGCAATTATACACGTACAGCAGAAGTTCCTGTTGACGTTGTAACAAGCATAGAGCCTGCTATGACACTAAGCTACGGAGATGAAAAGACAAAGACAGGTCATATCGACCTTTCGGAGCTTATGAGTAAGGATGATACTATCCAGACAGTGACATTCGACATTTCAGCGGGCGGTTCTCTTGGAAAGTTTACAGGTGCATTTGGAATTTCTCTTGAGGAAGGCAGCAAGGCTGCAACTGATGAAAACTGGTATCAGAGCGGCAATGTTGCTGTAATTACCGATTCATCAAACCTTTCGCTTACATGGATAGTTCCGGATGATGTAAAGGCTGATGTTTCTGCGGCAGGCGAGGTAATGCTTGGCTACTGGTGGAGTGACCAGAGCAGTATAACTCTTGACAGAGTAACAGTCCGCAGCAGCAATTCCACTGGAAAAACGGAACACAAGAATAAGGTGGAGGATGTTGCAGAGCTTACAGGCAGTGCCGGAACAACAGTTTCTTCAGATGAAGTAAATTCCATGACCTCTGCGGAGATAGTTGCAGATATAAAGGTAGGATGGAATCTGGGCAATACTCTTGACAGCCATGGCAATTCCTCATACAGCGGTCTTGAAATGGAGGAGTCATGGGGCAACCCTAAGACCACACAGGCAATGATAGATGCTGTACAGGCAGCAGGCTTCAATGCAGTGCGTGTACCTGTAACATGGGCAGAGCATATGTCTGCTGACGGTACTATTGATTCAGCGTGGATGGCACGAGTAAAGGAAGTTGTAGACTACGCATACAATAACGGCATGTACGTTATCCTGAACGTTCATCATGATAATGAATACTGGCTTGTTCCCACATATGCAGCGCAGGCTGAATCAGAAAAGAAGCTTGTATATGTATGGGAGCAGATCTGTGAGGTATTCGGAGAGTATGACCACCACCTGCTGTTTGAGGGCATGAATGAAACACGAGTTATCGGTTCAGCAACAGAGTGGAGCGGCG
Organism: Ruminococcus sp.; assembly: GCA_017623515.1. Taxonomy (GTDB): domain Bacteria; phylum Bacillota; class Clostridia; order Oscillospirales; family Ruminococcaceae; genus Ruminococcus_C. The sequence goes on from JAGAOV010000017.1 coordinate 21,844, forward strand.
GTACTCCTGAGGAACGTGATGTTATAAACCAGCTTTATGCAAAGTTTGTTGAAACAGTAAGAAGCACAGGAGGTCTTAATGCAGACCGTACCCTTATAATGTCATCACATGCCCAGTCAATCACAGAGGCTGCGGTGAGTGCTGTACAGGTTCCGGACGATGATAATGTTATCGTTTCAATTCACAGTTATGCTCCGTGGGATTTCTGCGGAACAGAGGATTCACGCAATACATGGGGCAGCGATGCTGACAAGGCAGAGCTTGACAAGAATTTCCAGTATCTTTCTGATGTGTTCATCAGCAAGGGTGTACCGGTAATTCTGGATGAATTCGGAGCGGTAAATAAGTATGAGAATACATCTGACAGAGCTGTTTACTATGAGTACTATGTAAAGAGTGCAAAGGACTATGGAATCAAGTGCTTTGTATGGGATAATGGTATAGTAAACGCTGACGGAGACAATGGCTTTGCTCTCCTTAACCGTAATGACTGCACATGGTATTATCCCTCAATTGTTAATGCAATAATGAGGGGAGCAGAATAAATAACTTTAGCGGACTGCTGTTTTGCTGTTAGATTGCACAAAACGGCAGTCCGCTTATTGTTTAAAACGCTGAATTTTAACTACTTCGCCGGAAATTTTGATTTTTTTAGTGATTTTTTATGTAAAATATGCTATAATAGAAAAAATCACATGATACATAATATGAAAGGAGCATTGAAAGAATGAGTAATCGTATCATAACCATTGAAAGAGAATATGCAAGCGGAGGCCGTGAAGTAGGTCAGAAGGTAGCAGAAGCACTGGGAATTCCATTTTACAACAGGGAAATTCTTGAAATGGCTTCTGAAAGATGCGGAGTGTCCGTTGATTATCTTGCAAGCGCAGAAGAAGCAGCACCCAAGAGCTTTCTTTATACGCTGATGCTTTCATCTAATCCGACACGTTCTATTGAGGATAACCTTCCTCTTTCAGATAAGGTTTACATTGTAGAAACAAACATTATCAGAGAGCTTGCTGAAAAAGAAGATTGTGTAATAGTAGGCAGATGTGCAAGCTATATTCTCCGTGACCTTGACAGAATGTTCAGTACATTTATATATGCGGATACAGAGGCAAGAGTTAAGCGTGCTGTGGAGGTTTATGGTATTGAGCCAAGACGTGCAGAGGCTATGCTCAGAAAGTCCGACAAACGCAGAGAGACCTTCTATAGCATAAATACCGGCGGCAACTGGTATGATAAGTCAAACTATGATCTTTGTCTTAACAGCAATTCACTTGGAATCGACCTTTGCGCTGATATTATTGTTCAGTCTGTAAAGAGAACTCTGTGATAGCTATATAATAATCAAAGCAATATCGGTGCAGTATAAAAAGGCTGCACCGTTTTTTATGTCGTATATGTGCTTATGATTGAATATATCATAGAATTGGGACAAATGTGCATTGATAAGCACATGGATTTCCAGTATAATAAAAGTGAAAAAAATTACCGGAAAACTCATCTTAAACAGGAGGGACAAATATGAATTTCAAAAAAATGCTGTCAGCAATTCTGGCAGGCAGCTGTCTTTGCAGTACAGGTGCTTTGATAACGAGTCAGGCAGAGGCAGCACCAAACAAGGCACGAGTATCTGTACATGATCCGTCCATCTACAAGGATAAGGATGGAACATATTACGTATTCGGATCACATATTGAAGCTGCAAGAACTAATGATCTTCAGAACTGGACAAGATTTACAAATGGCTATGCAGCAGAAAATAATGCTCTTTTCGGAAATCTTTCCCAGAATCTTGCGCCGGCATTTGCATGGGCAGGTGAAAATCTGGAGGATTGTGAAGGCGGATTTTCAGTGTGGGCACCTGACGTTATATACAATCCGGATTATATCAATGATGACGGTACAAAGGGCGCATATCTTATGTATTTCTGTACAACATCCACTTATATGCGTTCTGTAATTGCATTTGCAGCGTCAAAAACTCCTCAGGGCCCGTATACATTTGTGGATAATCTGATATATTCAGGCTTTACATCAAACGACAGCTATGCAACAAGCTCTACCAAGAATGTAAACCGCAAGTATACATCTACAAATATTGATGAATTGATTTCAGCAGGTGAGGTAACATATAATGAAAATTGGTTCAGCAATTCCAATTTCAACAACTACCTCTATCCGAATGCTATTGATCCTACTATTTACTATTCACCCGACGGAACTATGTACATGACATATGGTTCATGGTCAGGCGGTATCTTCACATTGGAAATGGATCCAGCAACAGGCAGATGTATTCATCCTAAAACAGGAACAACAGCTGATGGAAGAATAGTTGACAGTTATTTTGGTACAAAGATTTCCGGTGGATATTTCAAATCAGGAGAAGGCCCGTTTATGGAATACAATCCTGAAACAGGCTATTATTATCTTTGGGTAACATACGGCGGACTTACAGCAACAGGCGGTTATAATATGCGTGTGTTCCGTTCCGAGAATCCCGATGGCCCGTTCTATGACGCAGCAGGAAATCTGGCAGTGCTGGGTGCAAATACTGATCTTGACAGTGTAGGTCTCAAGGTTATGGGAAATTATCAGTTCAGTAGTCTTTCTACAGCATATATGGCAGGCGGACACAACTCTGTTCTTCGTGATGATGACGGAAGATGGTATCTTTTCTATCATACAAGATTTAACAGAGGCAATGAATACCATGAAGTAAAGGTGCATTCTATGTACTTCAATGAAGAAGGCTGGCCTGTAGTCGCTCCATATGAATACAGCGGTGACGTTATGGCAGAAGCAGGCTATGAAACAGCGGACATTGTGGGTGATTACGAATACATAAACCATGGTAATGATACATCTGCTGAGATTCATGGATACAGCAATATCATACTCAATGCCGATGGTACTATCAGCGGATCTGCTAGCGGAACATGGGAGCAGGCACAGGACAGTTCTGCCGCTGTGCTGACTGTTGGCGGACAGAGATATGGGGGCTATTTCCTTGCTGCACAGGATGAAAACGGCAAGATGGTAATGTCCTTTACAGCAGTTGGAAGTAACAATCAGACTGTATGGGGTGCGAAAACAACAGAATATACCGGCACTGCAAGAGCACCTCTCTATGACTACACGAACAATAACAGTCAGCTTGTGTACAATATTGATTCCGTTGCAGATAACGGAGCAGATGTAAAGCTTTGTGAAACTGATCTTCTCAGCGGTGTTCCATATGTTATTGCAAACAAAAACAGCGGACTTGTGCTTGATCTTCCCAATGGAGTATTATCTGATGGTACGAATATACAGCAGTGGGAGAAAAATGGAGCTTCTGTTCAGGAATGGCGAATAGTTTCAGAGGATAATGGATATTGCAGGATCGTTTCAATGGCAGACGAAAGCAAATGCATTGCTGTTTCTGAAAATTCAGCAGCAGACGGTATAAATGTAGAACTCCAGATTTATACAGGCGCAGACAATCAGCTCTGGAAGCTTGTAAAGGATGGCGGATACTATGGAATCGTTTCCAAATGCTCCGGTGATACAGCAGGACTTGATGTGTTTGAATGGTCAACAGAAAGCGGCGGTAATGTAAATCAGTGGAACTATTGGGGCGGCGATTGTCAGCTCTGGAAAATTGAACCGGTTCATCCGGCTGTTCCTTCAGGTGATTATACAATACGCAATCTTAACAGCGGACTCTTTATCTCTGATAAGGATGGAAATGCTGTCCAGAGTGCAAAGGATGTATGGAGCTTCACCAGACTTGAAGATGGTACATATACTATACAGGCAGAGGATGGCAAGGCTCTTACAATTGAGAACGGCTCTGCTGAGGACGGAACAAATATACTCCTCACCGACCTCACCGGAGACGCCTCACAAAGGTTTACTCTTCAGTGCAACAATGATGGATCATATGCACTTCTCAGTGTTGTTTCAGACGGAAAGTCATGTGCAGATGTATTTGAGATAAGTCTTAATGACGGTGCAAATATATGCCAGTGGAATTACTGGGGCGGTGATGGACAGAAGTTCATACTTGAACCTGTAAAGCCGGAAATTATTATACCTGAAAAGGTTATAGGCGATGTAAATGCAGACGGTGTATACAGCATTCTGGACACTGTTATGATGCAGAAGTATCTCCTTGGTTTAACTGCACTTACAGATGCATCAGCCGCTGATGTTTGTGAGGATGGCAAGCTTAATGTATTTGATCTTGCAGTTATGAAAAATATGCTGCTACAAAAATAAATATTACATAGACGAAACAGCCGTATTGATGATTAGTACGGCTGTTTTTGTTTGACAAGGAAGAGATAAAATGGTATCATATAAACAGATCATTCTGTTCGGAGGTGATACTATGAATGCGATAGGAAGAATTGGAATAATTATGCCGGAAATAACTGATCCTCTTGATTATGATGTTATAAGAGGAGTATATTCGCAGGCTAAGGAACTTGGATATGATGTATTGATTTTTACAGGAATATATAATTCACATCTTGAATTTCAGCAGGATGCATATGTATATGGAATGGAAAATATATATGAGCTGATATGCAAGGGCAAGCTGGATGGTATACTTTATGCTGCGTCCTATTTCAATAATAAAAAGGTATCAGAGCGCATCTATGAATTTCTAAAGCAGACCGATACACCTTGTCTTGTTCTTGGTGAGGAAAATGATGAACTGCCGTATATATTTCCGCCGGAACGTGAAAGCATGAGGATGATAACAAGACACCTTGCGGATGTTCATAAATTCAGAAGAATATACTGTGTGACAGGCTTTAAGGATCACTATGAATCGGAGGAACGTCTAAAGGGATTTCTTGATGCTGTATCAGAGGCAGGACTTTCTGAAAATGAATGCCTGACGTTTTACGGTGGATTCTGGCATGATATACCAAAACAGATAGCGGCAGATATTGCAGCAGGAAATATTCCTAAGCCGGACGCTGTTGTGTGTGCAAGTGATGTAATGGCATGTGCAATGTGTGAAGGTCTAAAAGAAAACGGATTCTCTGTTCCGGAGGACATTGCAGTTACAGGATACGATGGAAGCTGGGGCGCATATAGTCATTCTCCGCAGATAACCACAGTTTTCGGAAGAGAGTACCAGTTAGGCGCAGAGGGTATGCTCAGGCTTTACAGCATGATGGGCGGCAGCCGTGAGGTTAAAAATGATTTCTGTCAGGGTATACGTTACGGAAGAAGCTGCGGATGCAAAAAATGTGATAATATGTATGCAGCAGAAGGTGATACATCTCTGACAGAACATATTAAAGTGAAGATACAGCGTTATACTGACAGAAAAGCTGTTCTTGCCTCAAATTTTATATATTACATGTCAGACCGCAGTACACTTGAAGAACTGATTGTAAGTATAGATAAGCTTGGACATCTTCTGTCGGGCTGGAAGTGGCTGGATATATGCCTTTGCAGTGACTGGATATTTGATTTTGATAATCCGGCTGCATTTCGTCAGCATGGCTTTTCGGATACAACATTTCTTGCGCTTTCAAAACGTGCTCCCAAAAATGACAGAGACCAATACAGTTTTCCTACGGAGAAGCTTCTGCCTGCACTTGACGAACCTCACGAGCCGCTTGTTCTGATATTTACATCTCTTCACTGTGAACAGCAGATATTCGGCTATATGGCAACTGCCTATGAGGAGGTAAATGATATATGCGTAGACGAGTACTATGTAAACTGGTGCAACGCTGTATCAAACGGACTTTATAATCTTCAGCGGAATATGTATGCAGACTATATGAAAAAACAGATAGCGGAGCTTTCAGTTCATGATCCGGCGACAGGACTTTTCAATAAAAAAGGACTTCTTGATAAACTTCCGGAATTTGTGAGAGAGTGCCGCCAGATGCAGAAAAGCTATTCACTGGTAATGCTTTCGAATATCTGCAAGGAGGATATTTCATCACAGCTTGTCATAAATGAATCCATGCTTATAGCAAATGCCCTTAGACTTTCCGCAAAGGAGGGCGAGATTTCAGCAAGATTGGGAGATAATATTTTTGCAATATTGCTTCCATATAATAATGACGAAACCGACAGCGGACAATCTGAAAAGCGTACAATAGACCTTGAACGGAGCATTCAGAAGCTTCAGGGTGATATTATCAATCCCCAGCTTCCGGAGCTTATTGTTGAATCGGTAAGCATACGCAATGAAAGCATAATCTCGATAAGTCATATAATAGAGGAAATGGTAAAAAAGGTCAGTGAAAAATCTGCGGCAGCTGCAAGCAGTTTCAGTGATTATAAAAATCAGCTTTATCAGCTTAGAAGGGATATATATCTGTCACCTCAGGAGGATTGGAGCATTTCGGTCATATTAAAAAGAATTGGCATAAGCAGAAGTCATTTTCAGAGGATATATAAGGCGCAGTTCTCTGTCAGCTGTATGGATGATATAATTCAGGCAAGACTTGAAAAAGCACAGCAGCTCCTGCTTTATACAGATATGCGTATTCAGGAGATCGCTGAACAGTGCGGTTATGGTAATGAAAGTCATTTTATGAGACAGTTTAAAAACAAATGCGGTATAACTGCCTCACAGTTCAGAAAGAGGTCAGAATAATTTAAGGCGACACCGCATAAAGTCCTCCTGATGGTTCTGTGTATGACTATTTAAAAAACAGGAGCAGCACACCGTTGTAAGGTGCAGCTGCTCCTGTTTTTACTAAAAGCATTTATCTCTGTGTCATTGTTGTTTTTACATAAGTCCGCAGATAAGACCTGCAAATTCAGCCGGATCTTCAATAGGCATACCCTGAGTAAGCATAGCCTGATAATGGAGAAGCTGAGCATATTTTGCAAGCTTATCTTCATCCTGACCGGCAAGAGCCATAAGTTTTCCATATATTTCATGCTCCGGATTTACTTCAAGTACTATCTGAGCCTGAATCTTCTGGTCTGCGCCGGGCATTGCATTGAGAGTCTTAGCCATTTCCATGGTTATTTCACCTTCGCTTGAAAGGCATACCGGATGGCTGCCAAGTCTGCCGGAGAGCTTAACATTTGTTACCTTGCCCTCAAGAGCCTTCTTCATAGATTCCAGCATATCCTTGCTGTTTTCAGCCTTTTCTTCAAGATTCTTCTTTTCGTCATCGCTTTCCAGTGAAAGATCGCTGTCAGCAACGGACTTGAACTTCTTGTCCTTGTACTGCATAAGCATACGGATGGCGAATTCATCCACGTTATCAGTAAAGTACAGCACCTCATAGCCCTTAGCCTTTACAGCCTCTGTCTGAGGAAGAGCCTCGGCTCTTGCGAGGGTTTCGCCAGCCGCATAGTAGATATATTCCTGACCTTCGGGCATTCTGTCAACATATTCTGCAAGAGATACCAGAGGATTGCCCTCGTTTGAGGAGGTAAACATCAGAAGGTCCTGAAGAACATCCTTGTGCATGCCGTAATCAGAATATACGCCATATTTCAGCTGGAGACCGAATGCCTTGTAGAACTCCTCGTACTTTGTGCGGTCATTCTTCATCATACGTGTAAGCTCATTTTTAACTGTACGCTCAATGCTCTTTGCAATGCTGCGGAGCTGTGCGTCGTGCTGGAGCATTTCTCTTGAAATGTTCAGGGAAACGTCCTCAGAATCAACGAGGCCCTTTACAAAGCAGAAGTAATCCGGCAGAAGCTCTTCGCAGCAGTCCATGATAAGAACGCCGTTTGCATAAAGCTGAAGTCCCTTCTTGTATTCCTTTGAGTAGAAATCGAAAGGCGCACGAGAGGGAATGTAGAGGAGTGCGTCATACATAGGTGTGCCTTCGTTGTGAACGTGAGCGTGAGCTATAGGCTCGGAGTAATCATTAAACTTGTTCTTGTAGAAGTTATTGTAATCCTTGTCGGAAAGCTCGCTCTTGTTTTTACGCCAGATCGGGATCATGCTGTTAAGGGTAACGTCCTCAGTGTAGTCCTCATATGCAGCTGAACTGTGGTCATCCTCGGCAGCGTCAGCCTTGCGGCGGCTCTTTGTCATATCCATAACGATAGGGAATCGGATATAGTCGCTGTAACGCTTTACAAGAGACTGTATCTTATACTGATTGAGGTAATCCTCATATGACTCCTCGTTTCCAGCCTCATCCTTAGCATCCGGCAGAATTTCGAGAGTTATCTCAGTACCAACCGTTTCCTTATCACATGTATCAATGGTATAGCCATCAGTACCCTCAGATTCCCATACATAAGCGGTATCCGCACCGAATGCACGGGATTTTACAGTAACCTTGCCTGCAACCATGAATGCAGAATAGAAGCCAACGCCGAACTGACCGATTATCTGGCTATCCTCGGTGAGGTTATTTTCGCTCTTGAATTTCAGAGAGCCGCTGTTTGCAATAATACCAAGATTATTTTCAAGCTCTTCCTTTGTCATACCGATACCGTTGTCGGAAATAGTAAGGGTTCTTGCATCTTTGTCGATATGAATGCGTATTTTGAAGTCTGACTTTGACATGCCAACGCTGTCATCTGTCAGGGACTTGAAGTAAAGCTTGTCGATAGCGTCACTTGCATTAGAAATAAGCTCACGGAGGAAAATTTCCTTGTGAGTATAAATTGAATGAATCATCATATCCAGAAGTCTTTTGGACTCTGCCTTGAACTGTTTCTGTTCCATTTGAGTAACCTCTTTTCTCAGTTATTAGCACTCGCCAAGTGTGAGTGCTAATACTATTATAACACTTCTGCTAAATTCGTCAAGGCGCATACATGGGAGTTTACAAAATGTTTACAATAAAATCCGCACATAAAACCAGTATTTTCCGTTATGACTTATGTAAGAACTTTTTTAAGGAGGAATATACTATGAAAAAGAATAAGATATGTGCAGTATTCGCAGCAGTACTGGTCTCTTTAAGCAGCGGCATGTTTTCGGTCAGTACGGTGAACGCTTATGCAGAAATAGTGAATGATGTCAGTGCGGCAGCGTATTATCCGGAAGCCTTTACAGAGTACACGGAATTTCTGGAAGAATATCCGGAGAATTACCGTGTGGATGAAGAGTCGGTGTACTTTGTAAATTCCTGCATTTCAAGTACACGGCTTGAGCTTATAGTCAGCAGCAATCAGGAATCCTCTGTTGACAGAAATACATACGGCTGTATTTTCAAGCCGGAGGAGGATGGCAGATATGTGGTGACAGTGAGGGAATACATTGAGGAGATAGTAGAATGTGATAACTCAGGTCATTTCCATTATTTTTATCCTGTGCTGAAAAACTTTGTTATAGATGCAGCGGATGGCGAAATAAATGTCGAACTGCAAGGCAGCCGAAGCTGGTATTCAGAGGAACAGATAGCCCTTGAATCTGAAAAGCTGATGGAATGTGACGCTGTCGGAGCATGCTATGATGTTATTGCAGAGGGTTCAGAGAATGGACTTGATGAAACATATTTCTCCTATGTAAACAGTCAGCTTCCCGATGATGAAAACGGATATGACAGATACATAATGACTATATATGGCGAATATTCTGCAATGTCCTATTTTTGTTCAGAGGTTTCATGGCTTTCGCCTGCTGATTTGTATATCCCAAGGGTGATTCTTTCAGATGAGACAATTGGAGAAATATGCCCTGTTATGACAACATCCGGCTATGCATCACCTGATCTTTATGAGAGTACATGTGATGCGATAGAATTTTATCGTGTACATGCTCTGGAGGATGGAGATGTTACTATAACAGTTGATGATGAAAGATACCATTTAACTATTGAAGACGGAGTTTTTCATTATGCAGATGTTTCTGAATTGTCCGGCGATGTCAATAATGACGGCAGATTTTCTGTAATTGATGTTATTATGCTTCGGAAGTGGCTTATAGGCGCAGGAGATGTGACCTGCTGGGAAAATGGTGATATATGTTCGGACGGACGAATAAATATATTTGATCTGTGTGCAATGGAGCAGATGCTTTTCAGCAAGAATGAAAGCACCGCAGAGCCAATGCTGCTTATAATGGATTATCAGATAATACTGGATGAAAATGGCTGGGGCGGACAGACCTTTGTTGAAGTAATTGATACAGATGGTTTTATTCATTTGCAGGAATCAGATATGTCACCGTGGGACTTTGATGTGAACTGTTTCCTTGAAGAAGCTGATAACATTATATCAGATACAGTGCCGTCATCCAGTGTAAATAAATCAGATATTGCAGAGATTCAGGAATTTGCAGAGAATGCATATATGTATCAGGAATATGAAATGGCTGAATGGGATTTTTGCATTGATGATTACGGTGAGGAAACCCTGTATGCAGTACATCAGGATGAAAATGGAGCATATAAGGCATTGGAGCTTTGCAGGTTCGGAGGAGAATGTGCATGGCTTGATAATGCCGATGTGCAGGAATTTGTCACTATGCTTATAAAGAATGGATATTATGCAGATAAAAGCAGCTTTGAATTTTTCCTTGAGAATTATAGATGATAAAATATAGGCAATACCGCATAAAGCAGACGATATACATGCTTTATGCGGTATTGCCTTAACATATCTCAATAACTTTTTCTATAACCTTTTTGTCTCACATCTATTGTAGCACTACATTTTAAAAAAGCTTTTTTTAAAAAAACTGTTTACGGACGGGAAAAAGTGTGCTATAATAGAAATAATTTGACTTTACAGGAGTGCAATAAAAATATGACTGATATAAAAGAAAGAAGACTCAATCCATACGATCCATTCGACAATCCTACGGAAAACTGCGCATACCGTACCGACTACAGACGAGTTGACCAGAGAATAGAGGAAAAAGGCTATGAGATTCCCATTCTTCCCGATAAAAAGGAACGCAGGGGAATACGCCGTCTGTTCAATATCACCGGACTTTCGCTTCTTTTGGGTGCAGTGGGCGTAAATGTGATATTTACGGCGGTGCTTATGGTATTGGAGATCATACTTGCAGGCTCTTTTGATCTAAATGCAATGGCTGACGCAGAGAATTACATAAACTACGATTCATCTATACTTATGGCATTGAATGGTATGCTGTTCCTTGCAGTAAATTCTATTTCAGCTATAGTGGGAGGACGTTTGTGCGGAATAAGAGTGCGATCCTATTACCGTCCGTTTAAGGAAAAGAAAGGCAGGCTTATAAGCTATATTTTCATAGGCGTATTTGTTCAGGCTGTAACGGGTATCCTCTACACACTGATAAGCAGTTTCATGGAAAATGCAGGCATACAGGACTATGTAAGCGATATTGATACATATGTAAATGCAAAAACGATCGTCGTAACCGGACTTTATACATGTATTATAGCACCGGTAACAGAGGAACTTCTGTACAGAGGTTTTGTTCTGAAGAATCTGTCCTGCGTAAGCCAGAAATTCGGAATAATCGTGAGCGCAATGTTCTTTGGGTTTGCGCATGAAAATATAGCTCAGTTCCTACTTGCAATGCCTCTCGGCATATTCATGGCAAGAATCACCATAAAGCACAATTCTCTTATTCCCTCAACTCTTGTGCATATGGGAGTGAACACTCTTGCATTTATGCTTAACTGGGTTTATACAATAGTTCCTACAGATTCGGAGGGTAATCTGCTTACCAACGGAATAGGAACACTTGCGGTACTTGGTGTTGATATACTCTATTATTTCATAGCCGGTACAGGACTTATTCTCTGGATACTTGAAGTCCGCAGATCAAGACTTCCTGCAAACACAATTCGTCAGAGTTATAGAGGAGTGCGGATCGCTCTTACATCGCCGTGGCTTTTGGCGGCAGCACTGTTCCATATAGCAATGGCTGTTCTGGGTATAGTAATGCAGAATATGATGTGATCTTTCAGAGACAGGAATATTTAAAAAAAGAACTATTGACGTATCGCCGCAAAAGTAGTAAAATATAACTGGAAATAAATTTTATGGAGGTAATTCCCATGTCAAAGAAATTTATCGTAGAAACATCCGCAAGACACGTACACCTGACAGCAGAGCATTTTGCAATTCTGTTTGGTGAGGGCAAAGAGCTGACTGTAAAGAAGATGCTCTCCCAGCCTGGTCAGTTTGCATGTGAGGAAAGAATTACAGTAGTAGGTCCGAAGAAAGAAATGGCTGGCGTATCCATCCTTGGCCCGTTCCGTCCGGCTACACAGGTTGAGCTTTCCGCAACTGATGCACGTTCTATCGGCATTGCAGCACCTATTCGTGAATCTGGTGATGTTGCAGGAACAGGTGCATGTAAGCTTGTAGGTCCATGCGGTGAAGTAGAGATCAGCGAAGGCGTTATCGTAGCGCAGCGTCATATTCACCTTACTCCTGAGGACGCATCAGAAATGGGCGTTAAGGATAAGGATGTAGTGTGGGTAAAGGTTGATACAGATGGCAGAAAGGCTATCCTTGGCGATGTTGTATGCCGTGTATCCCCGAACTATGCAACTGCAATGCACATTGATACAGACGAATCAAACGCAATCAGCGCATCTCGTGACCTGATGGGCGAGATCGTAACTGTTGACTGATTACATATGTAATAGAGAAGAGGAGCTGCTGCAACTGCAACAGCTCCTTTTTTACTATTGTCCGTTCACATACGCCGCAGGATCAACGTACACATCATTTTTCAGAACCTCAAAGTGCAGGTGAGAAGCCTGTTTGCTTTCAATATCCGCAGTGTTGCCCACAGAACCCATAGTCTGACCGCTTTCAATGGTATCTCCAACCTTTACAGAAAGGCTTGGACTGAGACCGCAGTAGCGGCTTACAACGCCGTTTCCATGGTCGATCTCAACACAGATACCCCACAAAGCGTCCTTTGTAACGTCTGCCACAGTGCCGTTGTCGATGGCGCATACCGGCGTACCCTCTTCGGCGGCAATATCCATACCGTTGTGAGTCTGCCATGTACCGGTAGTTTCAGACTTCACAAGCTCACCGCCGCTGAACTGTGAGATGACTTCACCTTGAATAGGCATTACAAGAACATGAGCAAAGCTGCCCTCGTCTGACGGCTGAGTTTCCGGCTGCATTTCTGATGCAGGTTCCATTTCCGTAATAGGCTGAGTTTCCGGCTGAGTTTCCGGAACGCCTGTCTGCACCTGTACCGCTGCACCGTAAGCCTCATAAGATGATTCAGTTGTATAAACTGGTTCTGATGATGGCTGAGTTTCTGCTGTAAGCTCGTTCTGGATAGAATCAAGGCTGTCCTCAAGTGTTGCAGTAGTTGCTTGGTAAGCATATGCACATGCTGCGCCTACCATTGCAAGGCTGATGATAAGGGCTGTGTAAAAGCTCTTCGGACGTACTCTTTTCTGCTGATTAGTTTCGTTTTTCAAATCAAACACCTCCGACTCTATTTTGAACCGGAGGTGCAATATTATACAGATATTCTAAAATTTTTCCTCAAGAAATCTTTCGAGGAATGCAGTCTCGTTTTTATCGGGAACATCCTCGCTGTATCGTACCTTTTCATAGTAAAGCGTTACACGTTCCATATCCTTTCGGTACGTTTTATCATGAGGAATACTCTGCCATACCTCAAAGGGCGTTTCGTATTGTTTAACGGGAATGCCATTTCCATCAAGCTTATAAAGGAGAAGGCTGTAGCCAAAACGGTATTTTTCAGCGCTGTTATCCATTCTGCGGAAGCGTTTCAGTTCATGTTTCCATTTCATATGAGGGGTAGTATTGTTTTTCTGAACAGATACATCAGCAGAAAGCTCTATGTGATGGTCAGTATATCCTCCTGAAGTGGAATGCTCCTGCTTTTCATAGCTTCTTCCGAAAAGATGTGCGATCCATGAGCTTATGCTTCGTCCTGTATTTACGATGGCTGATATGATTTTCTCTCTGTATCTTATGAGGAGGAATATGACAATTCCAGAAAGTATTACTGTACACACAAGAGTAAGCCATTCGTTTCGGGAAACAGCCGTCTGCTGAATGATATTCGGAGTTTCTGAAAGCTCTGCGGCTTTCTTTTCTTCTCCGATAAACAGACCAACAAACCAGTAAATAGCTTTTCCTATATAATGAATAGCAGCTTTAACTATAGTCCAGAGGAATCCTCCTATATATTTTCTCAGAAGTATCAGAACCATCATACCTGCACCTACAGCACATAGGAGAAGTCTGTTGTATTTAAGTATACCATCCGGAAGAGGTGCGCTGTCATCGCCCTGACTGCGGAGGGCATCATCTATGCTGCTGAAATTACGTGCAAGGGCAAATACTGCGCTTATTAAAAGAAAGAGTATCACCTGCCACAGCAATGAAGTCTTGTGATCACCTATCCATATGACAGCGGATGTGAGTATGAAAACCATACACACGGATACATATACATAGGTATGTGTGAGGCTGTCATATTCAATGAAGAAGAGTCTTGCGCCAGCCTGATAAACTGCGAATACTGCAATTGCAGAGACAACAGCCATGAATGTGCCGTCTAAAGGCGTTATCACAGCGGCAATGAAAGCCGCCAATGCACCAGCAGCAAAGAATCCTGTATTTACAAGAACAGGTTTTTTTCTGTACATGCGCCTTATGAGGACTGCATGGAAAAGAGCGATCCAGCCGGTGAGTATTACGAAAAGCTCCGAAAGCCATACCTGCAATGACGTTTCGCCGGAGTAGTGAAAAATCATTGCAATAACAGGGTAAACTGTAAGGAGAAGCGCATTGTATGCGGCAAAATGGAGAAGTGTACGTTCTGCTGCCCGCATTATACATCACTCCTTTCCGGTTCAGGGAGAATTATATCAGCAATGCCGGCATAATCTTTTCCTTTACCTGAAACTACAACAGAAGAATCGTGATTCTGTCTTTTCCAGAGCATTGCTGCATCATCCGTGTAGGGTGTTATAAGAACAGCCGAAGTATCAGGAGGAATAATGATGTATCCCTTTATAAACTGTCTGAACGGCATATATTCTGTGACAGATATTTCCGCAAGGGCATAAAGCGCAGACAAAAGGGAAGTATCGTTCATGAGAAGAGGTTCGCCCTTTGGTGTGAAACCGCAGCTGCAAAGCGTGATATTATACCCTTCGTTTACTGCCTCCTCTATACACTGAACGCAAAGTCTTATAGTATGTTCAGCAAGAGGTTCATCTGCTGTAGATATGCCTATTTCTTCTGGATCAGTCTGCAAATTCAGAATAATTAGAATACATCTCCGTGCGGTCTTTTCCTCCAGACGAACCATAAGCTCCTGCATGTGGGCAGAGGCATTCCAGTGTATACGCTTCATAGGATCGCCTTGTTCATAGCAGCGAACTCCAGATGTAAAGAACGGATCTGTTACAAGGCTGTTTCTTACAAGCATTTCTCCTGTTTGTCGGCGCATTCTTTCCGGAAGAACGGTTTCTGTGTGTGCGCTTACAGGAAGAACTGTGAGAGTACCGCCTTTTTCATCAGCAGAAATGGAAACTCTTATTCCGCCCAGAATATCAGCAGTCTGAACTCTTGCGGCAGATACAGAGTAAACTCCTCTTTTCATTGCCTTTACACGTCTTACACGTTTTATACCGCTGTAGCTTTTCACCTTGAAAAAGCCTGTTATAAAGCGGTCATTTCCGGCGGCGGTGCTGTCGCCGTTTACAGGCTCTATAGCCGCAGGAATAGTAAGCTCCGATTTGAGCCACGGAACAGGGAGAAGCTTTCTGTTTTCAACTATTTCTGCAAAGTCCGTTTCATCGCCCTCGTTTATAGTTTCATCCTCAAATCCGCAGCTGTACTTTACATTCATGCCGCCGAAGCGTGAATAGAGTGCCTGCTCCGCAGCAACAGCTGCTGCAATAATGATAACGATTATCAGCAGTTCCATATCTGATCCTTTGGTACGGATACCTTTTCCAGAATATCCTCTGCGAGCTTTCTTTTTTCCTCAAGCTTATCGCCGTAGGATGCACCTTTCAGAATAAGACGGTGCGCCATAACATCGGCAGCAACAGCTTTTACATCGTCGGGAGTAACGTAGTCACGTCCGTTTATTGCGGCATATCCTCTTGAAGCGTCTGCAAGGGCAATGATACCTCTGGGACTTAGACCTGTTCTCACTGAACTGTGCTCACGGGATACCTTTGCAATATCAAGGAGGTAATCCTGTACAGCGTCGGCTATACGCACAGATTGAAGCTCTTTCTGTGCCTTGAGTATATTTTCACATGAAGCAACGCTATGAAGCACTGCAATACCGTTAATAGCACGGCTAAGCATTTCCTTTTCCTTATCACGCTCAGGATAACCCATTCGCAGGCAGAAAAGGAATCTGTCAAGCTGTGCCTCCGGCAGAGGAAACGTACCCTGCAATTCAACAGGATTCTGTGTAGCGATTACAAGAAAAGGCTCAGGCAGTCTGAACGTAACGCCGTCGGCTGTGACCTGCTTTTCCTCCATGCATTCAAGGAGTGCAGACTGTGTTCTCGGTGCGGCACGGTTTATTTCATCCGCAAGGAGAATATTTGTGAATACAGCACCCTTACGGAAGCTGAATTCCTGTTTTTTCATATCGTAAATATTCACGCCTGTTATATCTGTAGGGAGAAGGTCAGGTGTGAACTGCACTCTGCTGTATATACCGTCTACAGAAGCTGCAAGAGCTTTTGCAAGAGTTGTTTTTCCAGTGCCGGGAACATCGTCAAGAAGTACATGTCCTCCTGCAATAGCCGCAATTATCACACGGTCTATGACCTCATCCTTGCCGGATATTCTCAGGGAGATATTCTTGTGTATTTTTTCATAAAGTTCTTTTATAAGCAATTTGATTTCCTCCTTAAAAAAGTTAAAAGCAGTGCAGCGGAAAACTGCACTGCTTTAATGTTTATTTAGTCCAGCTTCTGGAATTCAGCCGGAATGGCTGCGTCGATAATTTCCTTTATGCGTTCCATACTCCATTCAGCATACAGAGGATCGTAGACAGCCTTAGGCAGACCATGAGCTTCACAGAGCGATTCATTATACTGACTGTAAGGAATAAGACGCACATTGCTGAGGTATCCGTCATCGTACTGAGTGATAACAGGGATGACCTTTATATCCTCGATCTTTACCTCACCCATAGCATCCACGCTGATATTGAAGTCAGCGATCTCACCTATAAGGTTTATGTTGTAGCTTTGTGATGAGATGAAGTTGCCTAGTGAGTAGAATACAAATCCCTGAGAGCCGTCCTCACGGGTGAGATATTCCATAGTCTGCGGAACATGGGGATTCGTGCCAAGAATAACGTCTGCGCCCCAGTTTACCATGTCCTTGGCAAGAGTTTTTGTGCCTTCTGTAGGTTCAAGAGAGTCCTCAGTTCCCCAGTGTGCAGAAACAATTACCACATCAGCTATCTCATTTGCAGTTTCTATCTGCTCCTTGATAAGCTCTGTTTCGTAAGTATAGACTATTCTCAGTTCAGATTCATCTGAAACAGATTTTCCATTTGTGGATTCAGTGTAGGCGAGAAGTGCAACAGTTAGACCGTTTACCTCATGAAGACGTATATTATTCATGTCGTCTATGTTCTTGTATGCGCCGTAAACGGTAAGACCGGAGTTAGCCTCCATCATTTCGTCCCAGTAGTCAAGGCATGATTCAAGACCGCCCTCGCCCTTATCAAGAACGTGGTCATTACCCATAGAGACCGCATTGAAGCCAAGACTTATCAGAGCATCGCCTACTTCAGACGGAGAGTTGAAGTCACCACGATTGCCGCTTATTTCAATATTTGGATTATCGCAGATGAGAGTTTCCTGATTGATGATATTGAGGTCTCCCTTTGAGATAATATCCTTAACATTTTTGTAGCAGTAGCCGAAATCATATACATCACTTCCCGAAGCATTTGCGGAAGCAGAGGTGAATACAGCAGTCTGTATCATGTTGTCTCCGGCTGCGATAACACGTATTTCACCGCCGTTTTGTTTTACAGTGGCGATAGTAGCCTCTTCAGGTGCAGGATTGCCGTCCATACCGGCCTTATTTTCAGTGGTGGCAGCCTGAAACTCAGCGATTTTTGCAGCGGCAGCGGAATCTGGGTTTTCGATAGAACGGCAGCCTGCCGCAGTCCCCAGAAGCATAAACGAAAGTCCTGCTGCCAGAATCTTTTTATTAAGCATTATAGCTCCTCCTTGTTATATAGGAAAGAATCCTTAGCCGCCAGCTGCGGCATATAAAGGCAGTACCTCACAAAGTCCGCATGATGGCTCTGCGTATAATATGCTTGCATATTTTCCGTCATATATCACAAAAAATCTGATTGCACATCTGACGTACAGGCTTTATGCGGTATTGCCTATACTCATATTGAATAGTATACCACACTTCCGTGAAAATTGCAACAATTTTCTGAATATCCGCAGAGTTTTCACACAAGATAACGAAAAACCATGAAGAAAGGCGGCAGTGAACATGAATGATTTTGCGAATGAATCCCTCAGTTCAGATATAAGGGAGAATATACAGCGTATCAGGGAAATATCAGATAACGGTTCTGATGTAATGGTGAATGAGTTTCTTTTAAGCGGAGTACCGGCGGCATTGCTTACATGCGAGGGCATGGTATCTACAAGCATGATAACGGAGCTGATACTTGAGCCTATCACGAAGGTACAGATTGCGTCAGCGGACGCAGAAAGGGTAATATTCCATGTGCAGAACAGACTTCTTCTGTCACTTGACCGGAGCGAGGCAAAAAATTACCGTGATCTGTTCAGGTTTCTGAACTCAGGATTTGCGGTGCTGCTGATAAACGGAGCATCAAAGGCATTGGTGTACGGAGTACAGGGATATGAGAAGCGTTCGGTATCCGAGCCGTCAGGCGAGAGCAATATCATGGGTTCACGGGAAGGCTTTATAGAAGTTGTGAGAATGAATATGTCTCTGGTTCGCAGGAGAATGAAAACTCCTTTCCTGAAAATGGAGCTTATGCCTGTAGGCGACAAATCTCAGACGGATATATGTCTTTGTTATATGTACGACCGTGTACCGGAGAGCCTTGTGAATGACATAAAGAAACGCTTGCAGAGTGCGGAGCTTGAGAGTGTTCTTTCAACAGGATATTTACAGCCTTTTCTTGAGAACAGGAGAGGATGTCTCTTTGATACATCCGGCACTACCCAGAGACCGGATGTGCTTTGCGGAAAACTTCTTGAGGGAAGAGTGGGCATACTCATAGACGGCGTACCCTATGCCATAACAGTACCCAAGCTTCTCTGCGAAAGTTTCCAGACAATGGATGACTATAGTTTCCGTCCGTTCTACACAACATGTATCCGCTGGATAAAGTATCTTGCTTTTCTTATAACGCTTCTTCTGCCTGCTTTATATGTTGCAGTTTCGCTTCATCATCCGGAGCTTTTGAATCGTACACTTCTTCTTATACTTGCAGAGGCAGAGGAAAAAGCACCTGTTTCACTTACAGCAGAAGCAATAGGAGTTTTGCTTGTGTATGAGATAGTACGTGAAGCCGGACTAAGACTTCCTAAGGCAGTAGGCGGTTCAGTGAGTATAGTGGCAGGTCTTATTATTGGTGACGCAGCCGTTTCATCCGGTCTTATAAGTACGCCTATGCTTACAGTTACAGCCATAGCTGTTATAAGCGGATTTGCACTGCCGGATCTTAATCAGCCCTTGACGCTGCTAAGACTTGGATTCATCCTTGCAGGAGGAATTCTTGGGCTTTTTGGAATAGGCCTCCTTGGTGCGGCTGTCATATTCAATATATGTGCCGGCGAAAGCTTTGGTACGCCTTTCTCTGCACCTATATCACCTCTTCGTCCAAAGGCAATGAGAGATGTTCTCACAAGGGTAAGCTTCCGGAAAATGCAGAGAGGACAATTTACAGTGGAGGAATATCATGAATAGAATAAGTACCGGACAGCTCACCTGTATACTTCTGCTGTCGAATGCCTTTATGCTCATGTGCATATCAGAGCCTGTAGGACTGGAATCCATGCTGGGAACTGCTGTTTCCTTTGCAGTGCAGTTTCTTCTCTGCATATTTATCCTCATGCTTTATAAAAAAGGCTTTTCCTTTTCGGCACTCTGTCAGCAGAAGCATTATATCATACCTTGTCTTTATATTCTGTACTTTATAGTACGAGGAGGATATTCATTTGTGCTCATATGGAACGGCGCAGAGCAGCTTTCACTGCCATTTTCCGAGGCAATTGTAACGGCTGCGCTTATAGGAATAGTGTGCCTTTATACAGCTTCATTGGGACTTCGTGCATTTGCAAGATCGTCATCAGTGGTATTTGGATTACTTGTTTTGTCGGTGGTGATACTTCTCATAGGCGCATGGCAGAGAATAGATCTCACTCAGCTTTCACTTACAAGGGAAATAACAGTAACAGGAAGTGCGCTTCATCATTTTTCACTTGCGGATACTCTTCCTGTGTTCTTTGTGCTTCTCAGCTTCTCTGATATAAGCCGCCGTAAGCTTAAAAATACACTTTTTCTTCCGGCAAGTCTTATTCTGTGGGAAATAGTTCTTTTCCTGTGCATTACAGTTCTGGGAAATCTTCTTTCGTCTGCAAAATATCCGTTCTTCCTGCTGACATCCGTATCACAGCCTCTTGATACTCAGCGTGCAGACGCATTCTATCTTATAACCTTTGTACTTTTATGTGTGATAAGGCTTACTCTTTTCACAGTACTGTCAGCGCATCTTATGGGAATGCTTTTCCCGAAGCTGAAACTCAGGAGTATTATCGCACTTCTCCTCATGATAGGAGCAGGTGCGGCACTTGGTGCAATAGGCTACAGCGGAAGTCTTTTCTGCATAGCAGCGATATTGCTTTTTGCTGGAGCAGTTCCGGCATATTTATATTTCATACAGAATAAAAAAATCCCGACAGGAAAGGAGACAGGCGCATGAAAAAGAGGATGATTGCAGTACTTCTGTTGGCGTTGATGCTTACAGGATGCAGAGCAGAGGTTACAGAGGTACGAGAAAGGGCATATGTACAGAGTGCAGTTTTCAGCGGAAAGGATGAAACAGCTCTTACCCTGTATCCATTTGAAGAGGCAGGAGATGTTCTTGAAAGCAAGGGAGCAAATACAGCTGCGGCAGTAGAGGAAGCGTCGGTAAAGTCAGGACGAGAGGTTTTTCTTGGGCATATAGAGCTTTTATGCTTTGATGAGCCTGCATTTACAGAGGAGCTTGAAAGCTGTCTTATGGAATATCGTCTTTCGCCGGGATGCAAAATGATTTTTCTCCATGAAACAGAGCTTCCGGAGGACTGCGATGCAACCAAGCTTACAGACAGTCTGAAAATGGAGGAGGAAAAGGGGAGAATACCTGAAACCGATCTTTATCATATTCTTTCGGAGTATAACGGCAGTGACGGCTCGGCACTTGTACCGGCACTTACGGAGAAAGGCTTTGCATTGTGTGTAATAGACGGCGGTGAGCTTTCGGGAGTGCTGTCTGATAAGGCGGCGGCAGGTCTTGTTTGGCTTAGAGGAAAGAATTATCCGGAGAGGATAGCAGTTACAGGAGAAGAGGGAACTGAGGATTATGAGGTGTATTCGGCTGATACTAAGCTTTCAGCGGAGATAGTAAAGGGGATACCTCATGTGAGGGCAGAAATAAGCATAAAGGGCAATGGCAATGGAGAAGCGGCAGCAGGGCTTATAAAGGTCTGTTGTCAGGCGGCAATAGAGGAGACTCTCAAAGAGATGAAAGCGGATGTTATAGGGTTTGACGCATGTCTTGCGCAGGATTGTCCGGAGTATTATGCACAGCAGGATTTTGAGACAGCGAAATGGGCAGCGGAGTTTGAGTGTGTGGTTGAGATGAAGTGAGATTAAGTTCTGTAGTTTATCTGTTTGGTGCTTTAATATGTAGGGGACGGCGCCTTCGACGTCCCGTTAATTACGCACAACACCTGCGGGGCGTCGAGGGCGCCGCCCCCTACATATTCTCAGAAATTTAAGTAAAGATCATTTTTTAATAGTTACAATATACTACAATTTAAATTTTCTGATGAAGGTCATATACAAAACCAAAATCCTCTTTTCTTTTCTCTCAATATGTGGTATAATATAAGAAAATCACGCAGGAGGTAAACTATGCGCTTACTTGCAATTGACGGAAACAGCATATTAAACCGTGCATTCTACGGAATAAGGCTTCTTTCCAACCAGAAGGGAATATACACCAACGCCATTTTCGGCTTTATGAATATCTATTTCAAGCATGTCTCCGAGGTCAAACCCGACCGCATCGTCACAGCATTTGACCTGAAAGCACCAACATTCAGACATAAGGCAGTGGATACCTACAAGGCAAACCGAAAGGGTATGCCCGAAGAACTTGCAATGCAGCTGCCCTATATAAAAGAAATACTTACGCTGATGGGTGTGCCTGTTGTGACATGCGAGGGCTATGAAGCAGATGACATTCTTGGCACACTTTCACGCATATGTACCGAACAAGGCTCTGAATGCCATATCGTTACAGGAGACCGTGACAGCTTGCAGCTGGTTGACGAGAATGTAACTGTTCGCCTTGTCACAAACAAGGATACTATTTCCTATACACCGGAAAAATTTACCGAGGAATACGGTTTTCCTCCGCTGTCTATGATAGATTTAAAGGCTCTCATGGGCGACAGCTCCGACAATATCTCAGGTGTTGCAGGAATCGGTCAGAAAACAGCCTCCGGACTTATCCAGAAGTGGACTACTATTGAAAATCTTTATGAAAATATAGATAACGCCGGACTTACCAAGGGCGTGTATAATAAGCTTACCACAGGAAAAGAAGCCGCAGAGCAGAGTAAGTGGCTTGCAACTATCGTAAAGGACGCACCAATTCCGGATAAACTCTCAGACTATGACAAGGCAGAACAGCAGGGCGGAAAGCTGCGTACACTTCTCCTTGACCTTGAAATGGCAAAGCTTATATCCAAGCTTGACCTTGACGGTACATCTGCCGCTGAGGAAACGGAAACAGAAAACGCACCTGCCGCACCGGAGATTACATTCGAGGAAAAAACTCTTACTGCGGATGTTATCACAGAATGGGAAAATGCAGGCATAACAGTATGTTATCTCTTTGACGGAAGCATTCTCACAGCCTTTGTGAATGATACTGTATATATCACAGAGGATACCAGCATTATCACAGCCTTTTTAAGCGGCAGTATAAAGAAGCGTACATTCTCAGCAAAACCACATTACAGATACTGCCTTGAAAACGGATGTGAACTTAAAAATCTCATTACAGACGGCGAGATATGCGCATATATTCTCAATCCCACAACATCTGAATATACCATAGACCGTCTTTGCGTTACCTATCATATAGCATATCCGAATGGCAAATATGCCGATATTTCCGTGCTGAATGCTCTTTGCGATGCTATGGAAAGGCTTGCAGATGAACAGGATCAGACTGAGCTTTATAAAATGGAACTTCGCCTGACGGAAGTGCTTGCCTCAATGGAGCATACAGGCGTAAGAACTGATAAAAAAGGCGTAAAGGAATTCGGCGTGTATCTTTCTGAGCAGATAGAGGAAATGCAGCAGCTTGTATATGACGAAGCAGGTCATCAGTTCAAGATAGGCTCACCAAAGCAGCTGGGCGAGGTGCTTTTCTCGGAAATGGGACTTCCTCACGGCAAGAAAACAAAGACAGGCTATTCCACGAACGCTGAGATTCTGGAGAGCCTGAGAGATGAATACAAGATAGTAGACTATGTTCTGAAATGGAGGCAGTTCTCCAAGCTGAAATCTACCTACGTTGACGGACTCCTGAAAACTGTAGGCAAGGACGGACGAATTCACTCTGTATTCAAGCAGACGGAAACCAGAACCGGACGTATCTCCTCAACAGAGCCGAATATGCAGAATATTCCGGTGCGTACAAGCCTCGGACGGAACATGCGAAAGTTCTTCCTTGCAGAGGACGGAAACATTCTCCTTGACGCTGACTACAGCCAAATCGAGCTGAGAATTCTTGCGAATCTCTGCGGAGATGAAAACATGCAGGCAGCCTTTTTAAGCGGTGAGGATATCCATACAGCAACAGCGGCACAGGTGTTCGGTATGCCGACAGAGATGGTGACATCTGAAATGAGAAGTGCGGCAAAGGCTGTAAACTTCGGCATTATTTACGGTATCGGAGCATTTTCGCTTTCAAAGGATATAGGCGTTTCTGTCTACGAAGCCAACCGCTATATCAAGAATTATCTTGCACGTTACCCCAAGGTAAATGAGTTTATGGAGCAGATAGTTGAAAACTGCAAGGCTGACGGCTATGTTTCCACATACTTCAAACGCCGGAGACCTGTTCCTGAACTCAGACAGTCAAACAAGATGGTACAGGCGGCAGGCAAGCGTATTGCCATGAACACGCCCATTCAGGGAACTGCTGCGGATATTATCAAGATGGCAATGGTAAAGGTCTATGACCGTTTGCGTTCAGAAGTGCCGGAGGCAAGGCTTATTTTGCAGGTTCACGATGAGCTTATTGTAGAAGTTCCCCAGAAGCTGGCTCTTAAAGCGGCGAAGATCCTCGGCGAAACCATGCAGACTGTTGTTGACTTCACCGTTCCGCTGACAGCAGAGGTAAACATGGGAGGCAGCTGGTATGACGCAAAGGGTTAATATCGTGCCTGCCGCACCGGAGGACATGAAAAGACTCAGCGAGATAGCAGAAATATGCTTTCCAGATCCGTGGTCGGAGAAGCTTTTCACAGAGGCGTATAATTCGCCTTATTCAGAGATCGTTCTTGCGAAAACAGATTCCGGCGAAATTGCAGGTTATCTTGTGCTGTCGGATTCAGGCGATGAGAAAAGCGTCGATGATATAGCGGTGCTGCCCGAATACCGCAGAGCAGGCATTGCAAGGACGCTTTTAGAATCAGCCCACGGCAGATACGCAGGACAAAGCTTCATCCTCGAAGTCCGTGAATCCAATGCTCCTGCAATCGCTCTCTATATGTCTCTCGGATACGAACAGGTCGGATTCCGCAAAAGGTATTACAGGAATCCTGATGAGGGTGCGGTGCTGATGACACGCACGGCACGTACATGAAGCCGATGGCAATATTATATAATGAAAGGAAGTACCCCAAATGATCAGACACATTGTAATGTTCAAATTAAAGCCCGAATACGAGGGAAGGACTGCCCTTGAAAACGCACTTGAAGCTAAAACGAGAGCAGAAAAGCTCATAGACCTTGTACCTACCCTTGACAAGCTTGAGGTGTGCATAAACGCAGAAAAAGCACCTGAGTCCAACTATGAATTCGCTCTTGTATGCGACTTTGCGAACATAGAGGCACTGAACGCCTATCAGGTTCATCCGGCACATGTGGAGTTCGGCAAGTTCATCACGCCTATGCGTGAACTGAGAGCTTGTATTGATTATGAGGTGTGAGGAGTACCAATATGCTTATTTTAGGAATCGAAAGCTCCTGTGACGAGACCGCTGCAAGCGTTGTAAGAGATCACACGGAAGTTCTTTCAAATGTAATATCCTCACAGGTTGAGGAGCATAAGCTTTACGGCGGTGTTGTACCGGAGATCGCTTCACGCCGTCACTGCGAAAACATCCTTCCCGTTGTGCAGAAAGCACTTACTGATGCAGACGTCACCCTCTCCGACCTTGACGGCATTGCGGTTACATATGCTCCCGGTCTTATAGGTGCGCTTCTGGTAGGCGTGAACTTTGCTAAAGGTCTTGCCCTTGCCGCCAATAAACCTCTCGTTCCGGTGCATCATATCTCCGGTCATATCGCTGCAAATTATATCGCACATCCTGACCTTAAACCGCCATATCTCTGTCTTGTAGTCAGCGGAGGTCACAGCCATATAGTGGAGGTTTTATCGTACACGGAATTCCGTGTAGTAGGACGTACCCGTGATGACGCTGCCGGAGAATGCTTCGATAAATGCGCCCGTGCTATGGGATTTCCGTATCCCGGCGGCGTACACATTGACAAGGCGGCACAGCTTGGAGATAAGTCCGCATTTACTCTTCCAAGACCGAGGATAGCAGGAAATGAATACGATTTCAGCTTCTCAGGTCTGAAAACTGCTGTAATAAATCTCCTCCACAACTCTAAACAAAAGGGCGATGAGATAAACTGCAATGATCTTGCGGCATGCGTTCAGAATACTATTTCCGAGGTCGTAACAGAACATACCATGAGTGCGGCTGTGAATCTGGGTTATGATAAAATTGCAGTGGCAGGCGGCGTTTCAGCAAACAGCGGCGTGAGAAATGCCATGACTGCGGCATGTGAAAAGAAAGGCTTCTCCCTCTATCTTCCTCCGCTGTCACTCTGCGGAGACAATGCCGCAATGATAGCCTGTGCAGGCTCATACAACTTCGATGCAGGCATAAGAGCCGGCGCAGAACTGAATGCCTATGCAACTATGAGTCTGGAGGAAAATGTACCTCTGAATCCTTGATTTTCGCTGAGGACAAATTGACAGAAATTTGTCATTCTGTACGCATGTAAAGGACAACAGCGCATAAAGAGTGAACATTTTCTGAAAAGTAAATGGGTTTTTCCGGAAATGACTTGACAATAAGGGCAAATAGAATTATAATAAATAGTAATGGGAAAGCTGTATCATGAAAAGGAAGGCTTTTCTAAATGACGCACGATTTACAGTGCGATAATGGAGGTAAAAACAATGGCATTGACAAACAACAAGAATGTTCTGGCTTGGGTTGACGAAATGATCGCTCTGACAAAGCCGGCGAACGTAGTATGGATCGATGGTTCCAAGGAGCAGCTCGACGCTCTGACAGCTGAAGTAACAGCTCTGCCGGAAGGCGATCCTAATAAAATGTATGTGCTGAATCAGGAAGAGCTTCCGGGCTGCCTGTATCACAGAACTCTCCCTAACGACGTAGCTCGTGTTGAGGACAGAACTTTCATCTGTACTTCCACTAAGGAAGCAGCAGGTCCGACAAACAACTGGATGGATCCGGCTGAAATGAAGGCTATGCTGACTCCTCTGTATGACGGCGTTATGAAGGGTCAGACAATGTATGTAATTCCGTACTCCATGGGTCCGATCGGTTCTCCGCTTGCTAAGGTAGGCGTAGAGATCACAGACTCTATCTACGTAGTACTGAATATGAATATCATGACAAGAATGGGTAAGGCTGCATTTGAGAACCTTGGCGATACATCTGACGACTTCGTTCGCGGTCTCCATTCCAAGGCAGATGTAGATCCGGAAAAGCGTTACATCGTACACTTCCCGGAGGAAAACACAATCTGGTCAATCAACTCCGCATACGGCGGCAACGTTCTTCTGGGCAAGAAGTGCTTCGCACTGCGTATTGCTTCTTTCCAGGGTAAGAACGAGGGCTGGATGGCTGAACACATGCTGATTCTGGGCGTTCAGAAGCCGGACGGCGAGACAAAGTATATCACAGCAGCATTCCCGTCTGCTTGCGGTAAGACAAACCTTGCAATGCTGATTCCGCCGGAAGGCTATCAGAAGGACGGCTACAAGGTATTCACAGTAGGCGACGATATTGCATGGATGAAGCCTGGCGAGGATGGCAGACTGTATGCTATCAACCCTGAAAACGGCTTCTTTGGCGTAGCACCGGGTACAAACGAAAAGTCCAACCCCAACGCTCTCGCTTGCACAAAGAAGAACACAATCTTCACCAACGTTGCTCTGAACAACGAGACAAACACTGTATGGTGGGAAAAGCTGGATAAGAATCCGCCTGTTGACGCAACAGAGTGGAAGGGTGCAAAGGTAAATGGTCCTGAGTTCATCGCAGAGGGCGGTAACCTTGCTCATCCGAACTCCAGATTTACAGCACCGGCTGAAAACTGTCCGTGCATCTCTCCTGAGTTCAACAATCCGGCTGGCGTACCGATCTCCGCTATCATCTTCGGCGGTCGTCGTGCTTCTACAACTCCGCTGGTATATCAGTCTTTCGACTGGACACACGGCACATACATGGGCTCTGCTGTATCTTCTGAGACAACAGCTGCTGCTACAGGTGCTGTAGGCGTACTCCGTCACGATCCGATGGCTATGAAGCCGTTCATTGGCTACAATGTAGGCGACTACTGGGCACATTGGCTTGAAATGGGCGAGAAGCTCGGTGACAAGGCTCCCAAGATCTTCAATGTAAACTGGTTCAAGCAGGACGAGAACGGCAACTTCATCTGGCCGGGCTTTGGTGACAACATGAGAGTTCTTGACTGGATCATCAAGAGATGTGAAGGTACTGTAGACGCTGATGAGACTGCAATCGGTTATCTGCCGAAGAAGGGTGACATCAACGTTGAGGGCATCGAGGATGAGGTTACACCTGAGATCATGGATAAGCTTCTGGCAGTTGACAAGGATCTGTGGACAGCTGAAATCGCTGAAATGCGCAGATACTATAGCGAAGACATCGCTGCTAAGGGCGGTCACGTACCGGCTGCACTGATGGCTGAGCTTGACAAGCTTGAAGCAAGACTGAACGCATAATCAGGTTTGATTTGAATATGAGAAAGGACTGTCCGTGCGGGCAGTCCTTTTTTGGTAATAAAAGTTTTTTTGCGCCGCTTTTTTTCAAAAAAAGCGGTCGTAGGGTCTGGGACGAGAAGTCCCAGGTGATTGCGGAGCAATCACAGTACTAAAATTTACGAGTTTTTTCATCTAAGAGAATAAACACAAATTTCGCAAAAAAATACTATCCGATTCAATCAAGCAAATCTAAAAAAGCTGCTTTCAGTCCGCAGTAAAGATAGCCAGCGAAATTTGAGTTCTTAGCAAGAGAGGGAGCAAAGCGACCAATTCTTGCGGTCTGTACGAGTATTATAAATCTAAGAGTAAATGCTTAAAGTCATGCACTTTGATTCGGACTTTGCATAAAATTTCAGGTAATGGCTTGAATCCTTGAAAGAACATCCTTGGGTAACAAGGCTCGTACGGTCCGCAGGATTCTCCGGCGTTTCACGCCGTTTTCTCCTGCTGGGTTACAAATTTCGCCTGCTTTTTTTACTGCGGACTGAAAGCAGATTTTCTTAGTTTGGCTTGATTGAATGGGAAAGCTTCTTTTGATGGCGAAATTTGTGTTTTTTCTCTTTGGGAAAACCTACCATATTTTTTAGTAAGGAGTGTTTCGCCGTCTGCGGACGGCGACAAGGGGCTTCTCGCCCCTTGACCCTCGACCGCTTTTTTTGAGCAAAAAGCGGCGCAAAAAAACTTTCATTGCCTTTATTGATTGAAAAAGACTGCCGTTTGTGCGACAGTCTTTCTTCGTATTATTCTTATTCAGCTGCTTCTTCCTCAGCCTTTTCGATGATCTGAATGCCAAGCACGTCCAGAGACTCCTTGTCAACTGCTGACGGACACTCGCTCATCAGCTCAGAAGCATTCTGAACCTTGGGGAATGCTACTACGTCACGGAGACTTTCTGCACCAAGCAGAACCATAGCCAGTCTGTCCAGACCGATGCCCAGACCGCCGTGAGGCGGCGCACCGTACTTGTACGCTTCAACGAGGAATCCGAACTTAGCCTCGATTTCCTCAGCTGTAAGTCCCAGAGCCTCGAACATCTTCTGCTGAAGCTCATAATTTGTGATACGGATAGAACCGGAAGAAAGCTCTGTGCCGTTAACAACAAGGTCAAATGCCTTTGCAATAACCTTTTCGGGATTTGTATCGAGATACTGAATGCAGTCATCCTCCGGCATTGTAAATGGATGGTGCATGGCAACCCATGTTTCTGCTTCTTCATCCCACTCAAAGAACGGGAACTGTGTTATCCACAGGAAATTAAGCTGATCCTTAGGGATTATGTCAAGCTGCTTTGCAACCATCAGACGCAGTGCACCCAGAACCGGCAGTGTAACCTTATTCTTGTCAGCAACGACAAGTACAACGTCACCCTGTTCACAGCCGAGATTGCTAAGAATCTCTTCAAGTCTGCCTTCAGGCAGGAACTTTGCAAAGGAGCAGTTAGGCTTTTCATCATTCCATCTGATAAACGCAAGACCCTTTGCTCCAATTCCCTTAGCCTTTTCGGTGAGCTTGTCTATTTCCTTACGTGTAAGAGTCTTGGAAGCATTCTTTGCAACGATACAGCGAACGCTGCCGCCTGCTTCAATTGCACTCTTGAATACAACAAAGTCAAGATCGGATACCATTCCAGTAATATCCTGAAGCTCCATGCCGAAGCGAGTATCCGGCTTGTCAGAACCGAAGCGGTTCATAGCGTCTGCGTATGTCATTCTCGGAAGGGGAAGTTCTATTTGTCTGTCCATAACCTTTTCCAGAAGATATTTGATGAAGCCTTCAGTCATTTCCAGAATATCATCAACATCAACGAATGACATTTCAAGGTCGATCTGAGTGAATTCAGGCTGTCTGTCGGCACGAAGGTCCTCGTCACGGAAGCAGCGTGCGATCTGGATATAACGGTCAAGACCTGCAACCATAGTCAGCTGCTTGTAGATCTGAGGAGACTGGGGCAGAGCGTAGAACTTACCGTTATGAACTCTTGAAGGAATGAGATAGTCTCTTGCGCCCTCCGGAGTTGACTTCATCATCATAGGGGTTTCGATTTCAATGAAATCGTTTGCATAGTAGTATTCACGTGCAGCCTGTGCGATTTTGTGGCGCATGATAAGATTATGCTGAAGCGGCGCACGTCTGAGGTCAAGATAACGGTACTTGAGTCTAAGTTCCTCATTTACCTTGGTTTCATCTGTGATAAAGAAAGGTGTAGTCTGAGACTTAGCAAGTATTCTCAGATCGTCAACAATAATTTCAACCTCACCGGTTTTCATATCCGGATTAATGCTTGAACGCTTTGTAACAACGCCTTTTGCCATGAGAACATACTCCATGTGGCAGGACGCAGCCTTTTCAAAAATAGCCGGATCAGTAGCATCATTGAATGCAAGCTGAACAATGCCGGTCTTGTCACGCAGGTCGATAAAGATAAGAGTACCGAGGTTTCTCACCTTCTGTACAAAGCCGCCTACAACGACAGTGCTTCCGATTTCAGAAACCTCACCGCAGTAGCAGGTGCGGCGTAAGCCCTTCATAGATTCCATTACATTTCCTCCTTTAAATCATCGAGAATATCATCAAACAGGAACTGAATAGCAAGATCACCGAATTCAGTGATAAAGCGTTCATCAAGATGAACAGGGAACTGTTCTCCAGTTTTCATGAATTTCAGGTTAGCAGTACCGCTTTCAAGCTCATTTTCGCCGAGAACCAGTACAAATTTAGCCCCGATCTTGTTAGCATATTTCATCTGAGCCTTTATGCCTCTGTTCATGAGGTCAAGCTCTGCCTGATAGCCTTCGCTGCGTACGGACTGAACGAGGGTGAGGGCCTTTTGAGTGCCGTCAGCGTCCATAGGAGCGATATAGAGATCGCAGGTTTTCTGTTCAAGGAATTCGCAGCCTTGACTTTCCATAGTCAGCAGGAGACGTTCAATACCCATACCGAAGCCGAGAGCCGGAGTGGGATTTCCGCCGAGCTGTTCAATGAGACCGTCGTAACGTCCGCCGCCGCAGACAGTACCCTGTGCGCCGATGTCAGTTGTAACGAATTCAAATACAGTCTTAGTATAGTAATCAAGACCTCTTACGATTCTGGGATTTACTGTATATTCAATAGAAAGACCTGTAAGGTACTTTTTGAGAGTTTCAAAATGGCTGCTGCAATCGTCACAGAGGTAGTCGAGGATAACAGGAGCATCCTTGCCTATATCGCCGCATACAGGGCTTTTGCAGTCCAGTATACGCATAGGATTTTTTTCAAGTCTTGTCTTGCATGTATCGCAAAGCTCGTCCTCACGGGCAGCGAAATAGCTTCTGAGAGCCTTATGGTATTCGCTTCTGCACTTAGGACAGCCAATGGAATTGATATTGAGAGCAATATTTTTAAGTCCAAGTCTGTCAAGGAGAGTTTTTGCAAGGCTTATAACTTCAGCGTCAGCCGCAGGACTTTGAGAGCCAGCCATTTCAAGACCGAACTGATGGAATTCACGGAGTCTGCCAGCCTGAGGGCGTTCATGACGGAAGCAGGAGAGGATATAGAAAACCTTCTGCGGGAGAGCGTCGTTGAGCATACCGTTCTGGAGAAGCGCACGGATAGTACCGGCAGTACCTTCAGGACGGAGAGTGAATTCAGTTTCCTTAGCCTTAACAGTATACATTTCCTTCTGAACAACGTCTGTTGTTTCACCAACAGAACGCAGGAAAAGGTCGGTGCTTTCAAAAGTGGGGACACGAATTTCGTGGAATCCGAAGGATTCCGCAGTATCTCTTGCCACCTTTTCAATGGTATACCATTTGTTTATGCTCTTGGGTGTAACGTCTTCAGTACCCTGAGGGCGTGTGATTTTTAAAGCCATAAAAAGCCTCCTCATTACAAAAAATTGTCCCTTCGGAAAGGGACAGGGGAATTATAAAAGGGCATTGATCTGTCAGATAGTGGGAGCTCCAATATCTCGCCAGTCCAGATCGCCTCTTTCCAGTGCCATAATAAGAGCTTCTGCTGTTGCAATATTAGTAGCGATGGGAACGTTATGAACATCGCAAAGTCTCAGCAGATTGAGTTCATTAGGTTCGTATTCTTTACGATTGATAGGATCACGGAATAAAAGAACTACATCAATTTCGTTGCAGGATATTCGAGAACATATCTGCTGGCAGCCTCCCTGCGAACCACTGAGATAACGCTGTATTCTCAATCCTGTAGCTTCTGAAACCTGCTTGCCTGTAGTGCCTGTAGCGCAGAGGTTGTGACGGGAGAGTACACCGCAGTACGCAATGCAAAACTGGATCATAAGTTCTTTTTTTGCATCATGAGCAATAAGTGCTATAGTCATTTGATAAATCTTTCCTTTCTATAAGATAAATCATCTCAGCGTTGTGCATTTTGCAGAAAACGCTGATACTTCAAATACTATTATACCACAAATTCTGGAAAAGTCAAAGAAAATTCTTTGTACAGAGCAAAGATTGTGAAAACTATGGTAGGTGAAACATTTGAATTTGTGCATGTTGACGAAAAAGTAATACAGAGTATTTCAGAGAAAGGGAAAATCAAACAATTGATGAATAATTATTCAGCGTTGGAACGTGATTTGTAGTTCTGGTATGCTTCAAGAATGCTGCGAATCATATATTTTGAGTATTCGCCGCCCTCAATAACGCCGGCAAATGCAATTTCGGGATTTTCAGCAGGAGCATAACCGATAAAGAATGAATCCTGTACACGAGAGCCTTGTTCGGGTGTACCGGTTTTGATAGCTACGCTGTAGCCGAGATTGGCGAGAGAATATTTAGCAGGCATATTTGTTACAGAGGCAGCGATCATACCCTGTTCGATAAATGAGTATACACCGTCTGCTTCACCGTCTATAGTTTCAGCAATGGTTGGTTCTATTTTTTGTATCATAGAGGTAAGATTATAATCCCAGATGCTGTCAACGAGGTGGGGTTCATATCTTACGCCGTCGTTGGCAATAGTATTTGCAACAACCGCCATCTGAAGAGGAGTTACAGCCCATTCAGACTGACCGATAGCAGACTGGAGAACCTCACCGACAGTCCATGTGAGACCTGCTTCAGCGTAGTAGTTCATATCGGAGAGATGACCTGCTGCATCGCCTGTTTCCAGACCGGTATGCTGACCGAGGCCATACATTTTAGCGTACTTGCTGATTCTGTCTATGGTGAGGTCTTCAGAGAGCTTGTAGAAATAGATATTGCAGGAATACTGGAGCGCTTCAATAACAGAGATATTGCCGTGACCGCCGGTACACTGATAGGTATGGTCTTTGAATTTATATTTCTGGCTGCAAAAATAGGGTGTATATCCGCTTACAATACCTTCGCACAATCCGGCAGTAGCAGTAATCGTCTTGAATGTAGAACCGGGACGATACAGACCGATAGTAGCACGGTTTACAAGGGGATTATTCTCAGCAGATAGGAGAGATTCATAGTCCTCAGAGTATGTGTTGAGTGAATAGGTAGGGCAGGTAGCCATTCCGAGAACGCCGCCGTTTTTGGCATCAAGGACAACGAGTGCGCCATTGGTG
Organism: Ruminococcus sp.; assembly: GCA_017623515.1. Classification (GTDB taxonomy): domain Bacteria; phylum Bacillota; class Clostridia; order Oscillospirales; family Ruminococcaceae; genus Ruminococcus_C. Next base: position 55,899 of record JAGAOV010000017.1, read on the forward strand.
ATCTCACCGAGACCGAGCTTTTCAGTTTTTTCATCTCGCAGACTGTCGAAGTTTTTGATGAAGTCCTCTAGTATTTTCTGGAGGTCACGCTGGAAAGTGCTGTCCACGGTGAGCATGACAGTATTTCCGGATTCAACAGGATCAGTTATATCTGTTGAAATGACTTCACTATTGCGGACGGAAATGGTTTTAGTTCCGTTTTTGCCGCGGAGGAATTCTTCACAGGCTTTCTCGATACCGCTTTTTCCAACGGTATCATCCATCTGGTAACCTTTTGCGGAAAGTTCCTCATATTCTTCGGCATAAATAGGGCCTACAGTGCCTATCTCATGAGGGATAATGTCATCCTGTTCGATATAGCGAATTGGCATTTCAACAATATCAATTCCGGCAAGAGAGACACCGGATTCCTTTATTTTGGTAATAGATGTGAGAGGAATATCCTCAGCAAGAATAAAACGGTTACTCATAGAGAAGCCACGAACGAACATTTCATAGCGTATAGCACAGAGAAAGCGTTTTTGTTCTTCAGAGTATTCCTCAGAAATTTCGTAGTCCTCAATCAGCTTTGCAATGCAGTTATCAGTAGTAGCGTATACATTCAGACCGAGATCGCTTTTGAAGCTTTCCAGCTCCGCTTCATTATCAGTAGTGAAGGTATAGGGAGCAGTTTCAGAAATTGGCATGGAAAGCTCTATTTCAATATTGTAGCTATTGAGGAGTTTAGCGATCTCAAGTAGAATCTTATTGCCTTCCGTATAGTCATCGGGGAACTGTTCCGGCAGGATAACAACGCAGTAACCGGCTTTATTGACAATAATAGGTTCGCCGTTGCAGTCAACGATCTCACCTCTGGTAGCTTCAATAGTCTGGGAGTGTTCATAGGTTGAGTATTTGCGGCTTGTGTAGCTTTCGCTTTCCACGAGCTGAACTTTCATAAGTCTGTATCCGCAGAGACAGGAGACACAGAGAATAGCAGTTACAAGAACTACAGTTTTCAGATAAAGGGTATAAGGATTGGATTTCATAGGAACTGAACCTCTTTCTGGTCAAGCCTGCTGGTCATCATCAGAAATAACAGCCTCTTCGATAGTACGTATAATCTGGGGACGAAGCATGCGGTTAATAGAATGTATGACCGGATAAACTGCGAATGCAGAAATAAGAGTATAGATACAGCAGGGGAGGATATGATCTGTGTAGATAAGGGAAACATTGGAATACTCCCATATAGCATAAAAGAAGAAGTAGTCCAGAATGCCCTGAATAAAAATGCCGGAAGCTGAAAGTACAAGGAAATTCAGAAATTTATTTGTAAGATAATATTTATACAGCAATGAAATTCCGGCACACATAAGCATAAGTATAATGGCATTGAATCCGAAAAGCTTATTACAGACAATATCGAGGAGCAGACCGCAGATTATGCCTGTAATTACGGCATTATGTTCTCTTGCGTATGAAGATATACACAAAGCGACAGGGATAAGGATGAGAGGTTTCCTGAAGCTGCCGGAAGTGAGAAAAACGAAGCAGAGAAGAATAATGAAAGCGTAGATGATCCAGCGCAGAGCGAGATTTCTTTTTTCATAGGCAGTAAGCCTTCTTGTTTTAATCCTGTTCATGGGTTTCGCCCTTTCCCGGATAGTCTATGATAGCAGCAACGCTTGTCATTGATTCAAAATCTACAGCCGGCACAATAACGGCATATTTGCTCAGACCGCTTTCCATTATCTCAACGGATTCCACAGTGCCTATGAGGTAGCCTTTTGGGAAGAGACCGCTTGCGCTTGAAGTTGTAATGAGGTCGCCTTTCTGGAGATCGGAATCCTTTTCAAGGTATATCATTCTGCATTTATATTGAGAAGCAAGGGCAATCTCACCCTCTGCAATGCCAGTATTTTTATTATTTGCAGAAATAGCACCGATAGACAGATCAGGCGAAAGAATGGTTTCTACAGTAGCAGAGTTAGATGATATAGTTGAAATAATACCCACAATGCCCTCGCCGGTTATAACGGGATCATGGAGAGAGATACCGTCATCAGAGCCTTTGTTTATAATAAAGCCGTGGAAAGGATCGTTTGCAACGTAACCGATAATAGTACATGGTTCAGAGTATGTGTGAGTTTCATTTTCTTCCTTTATGCCCATAAACTGCTGAAGTTCGGCAAGCTGCTGCTTAGTTTCCTCAAAGTCAGTCAGTTCGTTTTTAAGCTGGGCATTTTCCTTTTTCAGTTCCTCAAGCTCAGCCTGATACTGGCTGCCATTAGTGAAGGAGCTAAGGAAGGATTCAGATTTTTCTGAAAGATTATTTGCCGAGCCTTGCAGAGGGCTAAGAATGGTATTGAGAATACTGCTTCCCGGAGCAGCCTTGCCCTCCTGAGTTACTGAATAAAGCATCATTCCCACCAGAAGTGCAATAATGCAGATGAGAATGCGGAAACGGTGTTGTCTGAAAAAATCGCCCATAGGCGCAGTCCTCCTTTATCGTATAAGCCGAAAGCCGACGGTCTTTTTCAAGACCTGTCGGCACTTTGTTTAATAATACTCAACATCCTCAGTGAGAGCGTCGTGATAGAGATCCATATCAGCAAGGATCTTTCCAGTGCCTTCAGCAACGCAGTCAAGCGGGTACTGTGACACATAAACAGGGAGACCTGTTGCATGAGATACAAGGCGGTCTATACCGCTGAGAAGCGCACCGCCGCCGCAGAGTGTGATACCCTGATCAATAATATCCGCAGCAAGCTCAGGAGGAGTTTGTTCGAGAGTATACTTTATAGCATCAATGATACGTGCAAGCGGTTCACTCAGAGCCTCACGCACCTCTGCTGAATTGAGGGTAATATTTTCTGGAAGACCTGTAAGCAGATTTCTTCCCTTGATCTCCATAGCACCGTCATTGCCTACGTCAAATGCAGAACCTATCTCAAGCTTTATTTCCTCGGCTGTACGTTCACCGATAAGGAGGTTGAATTTATGTTTGAGGTGCTGGATAATAGCCTCATCCATTTCCGTACCTGCACAGCGGATGCTTTTTGAAGCGACGATACCGCCCATAGAGATAACAGCGACTTCGCTTGTGCCGCCGCCTATGTCTGCTATCATGCAGCCATTAGGTTCGGTTACAGGAAGACCTGCGCCTATAGCAGCAGCCATAGGCTCTTCGACGATAATAACACGTTTTGCGCCAGCCTGAATAGCAGCGTCCTTTACGGCACGTCTTTCAAGAGGCGTTACACCTGATGGTGTGCATATAATAACTCTTGCTTTTGTGAAGAAGCTGCCTTTGAGAGCTTTACGAATAAACTCCTGAAGCATGATAGTAGCTTTTTCAAAATTTGCAATAACGCCGTCCTTCATAGGCTGTACAGCAACGATAGAACCGGGAGTTCTTCCGATGACTTCTTTAGCCGCACGTCCGACATATTTTGCATTTGATGTGTGGGTGTTTACAGCGACAACAGAGGGCTCACGGATAATAATGCCCTTTCCACGCATATAAACCACAGTATTAGCAGTACCGAGGTCGATACCTATATCTTTTGTAAACATGATGCTGCGCTCCTTAACTAATACAAACGGTAGACCATACAAAGCTGCACTTATTTGTTTCTGGCAGAGGTTCTACAAATATAGGAACAGAGAAAAAACACAAATACAGCAGTGTTCTGCCGCAGTTCTCTGAGAAAAATTCAATATAATTCAGTATAGAAATATTATACCATGAAATGAAAACAGAGACAAATGTTTTTTTATAGTTTTCACCTTAGAAATGAAATTTCAGCTATTTAACGTTAAAATGCGCTGTTCCGGATAGGAATTACAGCACTTTCCACAAATTGGCTGATAAGCGTTTTTTATTTCATAAGTGTAGCAACAAGCTTGGGTGAAACGAAAAGTGTGATGATCAGCATGATTATGTGTGCAACAGTAAAATGGATATTAAGACCAAATGTGAAGTCCACAACAACCAGATTTATAGTAAAGGGTTCAAAGCCGAAGCTTGGCTGAATTGCAAGAAATGAGAGTGCAGGGTGCTTTGTACCCATACCTGCAATAACGCTGCCTGCGCCGATTGCAATAACATAGACCGCAAGATAAGCGATGAATTTTTTAAACTTAGCCACTTTGAGTTTCTCCTCTCAGAATTAAATGTCAATTATTTCCGCTTGAACCGAAGCCGCCTGTGCCACGGTCTGTATCGTCCAGAGAATCGGTTTCGATCCATTCCTGAGTGAATACAGGAAGTACGACAAGCTGCGCAATGCGCATATTTGGTTCAACAGTAAAATCCTCTTTTCCGTGATTGATAAGAGACAGCATTATCTCGCCTCTGTAATCCGAATCTATAACCCCTACGCTGTTGGTAAGTGTTACGCCATATTTTGCAGAAAAACCTGATCTTGGGAATATAAAAAGTCCTATGTCTGTACGTTCCGCAGAAACGGCTAATCCTGTAGGTATAAGGCGTATTTCGCCGGCAGGTATAACAACGGCAGCTTCATTTGCCGAATATATGTCATAGCCTGCACTTGCAGGAGTAGCACGAAGAGGCATAACAGCATTATCCCTGCATTTTTTGAACAGTATTTTCATTATTTTCCTTTCTTCCTTGATTCTATTCCACGATAGAGAAGACCTCTTGTGAAATTATCAGGTTTATATTCAGAGCCGTATCTGTAGGCATCTGCAATGTGTTTTACATCATCCGGAGATTCATCAGTGAAATCAACAAGGATGAATCCGCAGCCGGAAAGCTCTGGAAGTCTGTCTGCCATCCAGACGGGAACAGAATTCAGCAGCTCTGTATAATTTCCGCTGCAAATAACGGAGAATTTTCTTTTCGTTCTGTCGGTAAGCGAGCCGGTGCATTTTTTGCATCCGCTTTCATTTTTTATGGGGCACTCACGCATAAGCATAGCGGCGAGCTTTCCGTAGGCATAAATTCCGGATGGAACGGTATTTGTTATAGCCAAAGCCTGTTTCAGTGTAAGCTCCGGAGAAAGCAGAATATCTGAAACGCCTTCGTTTCCGAAGAATTCTGCGCTTACAGAATTTGAAGTATGAAGATCCATTCCTCCGAAAAGTGTAAAGCCTATATTTTTTCCCAATCGTATATGGGCAGGATTTTCGCATAATAGCTTATTAAAGCCTTTTTCGTATAGAACTTTAAGTTTTTCTGTAGTATTTTTCTCATCAGGAACGAATCTTGGCGGCTGCAAAATATATCTTTCATCCGGACAGATTTTTTTTGCAAGCTCCATAGGAATAATACAACTTTCATTTTCTGCAAGTCTTATCGCCTGAAGCTGATATTCATTTTTCACACGAAAGCGCAGAAAGGGCATATCATTGGCAGCAGATGCAGGCTTTTCCTTTTTGCATGTGCAGTTTTCAATTATGTATGCTGGAGTATTATTTTTTATACGAAGGCTGTCGAGTTTTTCTGTAAGCTCTCTTCGGAGTGCATTCAGAGAAGAAGCTGGAAGCATACTGATTCCATCGCATTCGCAATGAAGATTTTCAAGCTTATATATCGTATCCCCCAGCTTAGAAAGCTGACGTTCAAGCTGTTCCTTGTCAGTAGCTTTTTTCATTGCAGGCTGAGGGATGTCACCGTAAACAGTAACTGAGTTTCCGTCCTGATCCTGTCCTGTTATTTTTGCAGGAACACCAGCCTTTATCTGCACATGAATATTTAGAGCAGCAGGGTGAGGCGGCTTCTGGTACAGATTCCGCAGCTTTGGCAGAACGTCATTTGCAGCGGTAACATCATCCTTTGCACGTACACCGAACATATCATTTCTTTTTCCGGTGTAATATCCGTCTGTGAATCCGCTTCTTGAAAAAACGGCTTTAAGAGCGTCCATATCGGGAGTTTTTCCGTCACGAGCGTCTTTCAGAGCAGTAACAGCCGCAGCCACATATTCGGGACGTTTCATTCTTCCCTCTATTTTAAGTGAAGCTATTCCGTCAGCAATGAGACTGTCCATATGCTGAACGAGAGATAAATCTTTCAGAGAAAGGCAGCTTGCATTTTTGTTTCCGCATGATGAGAACGGCAGTCTGCATGCCTGAGCGCATCTTCCACGGTTTGCACTTCTTGAACCTATGAGAGCAGAAAGACAGCACTGACCGGAAACGCTCATGCATAATGCACCGTGTACAAATTGTTCTATCTCAATACCGCACTTGGTAAGGGGAAGTATTTCCTGACGGGAAAGCTCCCTTGCCACAACAACACGGCAAAAGCCATGTTCTTTCGCCCAGAGTACGCCCTCTTTTGTATGTATAGTCATTTGCGTAGAGCCATGAAGAGGCATATCAGGGACAGCTTTCCTGATAATCTCCGCAGCACCCATATCCTGAACGATACATGCGTCAATTCCGGCGTTTGCAGCGTCACATATAAATCCTGCAAAGTCTGATATTTCTTCATCAAGCAGAATAGTATTTACCGTCAGATACAGCTTTGCACCGTAAAGATGGCAAAGTTCCGCTGCCTGTTTCATTTCGTTTATATCAAAGTTAGCAGCACTTTGTCTTGCGGAGAAATCCTTGCCGCCTATGTATACAGCATCAGCACCGCACCGGAGAGCAGCAGTAAGAGCCTCATAGCTTCCGGCAGGTGCAAGTATTTCAGGCATAGACATTCTCAGACAATACCTGCCTTATTTTTATTTAATTCTTTTTCGAGAGCAGCCAGTCTTTCACGAAGGAGCTGGTTTTCTGCTACAACGGCATCACGTTCCAGTCTTGCCTTGCCAGCCTCGTCAACATAAGCCTTTGACTGAGTGCGGAGCATATCCAGCTGCTGACTAACAGCATTTATGTCATCCATTGTGGTGAGTGCGACCATAATAGCCGCAGTGAACTGTGTTGCACTGGTGGAGGTAGCAGTGATCTCCATTATTTTTGTTTCAAGGTTTCTTGCCAGTCCTGTTACATAGGAAGCCGGCTGAGAGGTCTGCAAAGTAAAATCCTTGCCGCAGACGCTGACTTTAACTTTATTTGTCATAATCGTTTTGTTCCTTTCAGTATAAGCACTGCGGTCTGCCGGCTGCAAACCGCATACACTTATATTATAATACATTTCTGCGGAAATGAAAAGACTTTTTTTGAAATTTTCCGAAGTTATTTGCAGGATTTCTCTTCCTTTTCACGAAGCTGGTCAAGGATCATCTTATTGACCTTGTTTACATCGCCGCAGCCCATTGTGATAACGAGGTCACCAGCCTGAGCATGTTCGCATACATAGTCGCATACCTGCTGGAAGTTAGCATATTTTCTTTCATCGCAGGATTCCGGATCGGATTCATCCTGCGGGAACCATATGCAGTTCGGGATCTTTTCAGCGAGCTGTCTTGTAAAGATCGGGATGGTATTCTTTTCACGTCCGCCCATAATATCAGTGAGAACAGCGTGTGTAGGTATAGAGAGAGATTTTACGAATTCATCGAGGTGTTCTGCTGTACGTGAGTATGTGAACGGCTGGAATACTGCCCATACCTCACGGAAAGGCATCTGCATAGCAGCATTGAGTGTAGCAGTGAGTTCTGTGGGATGGTGAGCGTAGTCGTCAACGAGAGTAATGCCGCAAGCCTCACCCTTCTTGTCAAAGCGTCTGCCGGCACCACGGAATTCAAAGAGACCTTTCTGGATAGGTTCAAAGGGAACACCGCAGTAGTCAGCAGAAGCGATTGCAGCAAGAGCGTTGAGGATGTTGTGCTGTCCAGCAACATTGAGGGTGATCTCGCCCATAAGCACACCCTTATGGTAAACATTGAATCTTGTTTCCAGACCGGAAATGGCACGGATATTGTCAGCATAGTAATCATTAGCCTTATCAAGACCGTATGTTATAATAGTCTTGCCTGTAATTCCCTCAACAGCCTTCATGCTGTTAGCGTCGTCACCATTTACGATAATTGCCTTAGTAGTATTTTCACAGAATTTATGAAAAGACTTAATAATATTTTCCACTGTACCGAAGTAGTCCAGATGGTCTGCATCTATGTTGAGAATAACGGCAATATCGGGGTAGAGCTTGAGGAATGTATCCACGAATTCACATGCCTCACAGGTCATAATATCACTGCTTCCGCAGCGACCGCTGCCGCCTATGCATTTAAGCTTGCCGCCGATAAAAGCGGAGAGGTCAATGCCGGCGGTATAGAGTATCTGAGTTACCATAGAGGTGGTTGTTGTCTTGCCGTGAGTGCCTGCAACGCATATAGCATTATCGTACCAGCTTGTGACAATTCCTAGAAGATCGCTTCTTTCCAGCACCGGAACGCCGCTTGCCTTAGCAGCGATAAGCTCTGGATTATCAGCCATGATAGCAGCAGTGTGAACGATAAGATCAGCCCCCTCGATATTTTCTGCCCGCTGTCCGAGCATTACAGGGATGCCCATATCACGCACTGCCTGAAGGGTATCTGTCTCATTGTTGTCTGAGCCTGTGAGGTAATAACCCTTGGTATGGAGTATCTGAGCCAGCGGATACATGCCTGAACCGCCTATTCCAATAAAATGAATATGTTTTTTACAATTTAAAATATCATTGTTCATAAATTTCACTCTTTCTGTACTTATAAATTTCACTTTTGGGGTTTATACTGAAAACAGCAACGGGTATGAAATTCTCTTGTAAAAAAATAGAATAGAGAATAACCGCAATGTATATTCTGCCCGTTTAATATCCATACTATCCCTGCGGTTCCGGATAAGTGGAACGCATGTTGGAATACAGGCAAGAGAGGAGGTCATCATATGGAAATCACAGATATCAAAATCAGAAGAATCGTAACTGAAGGCAGACTTCGTGCAGTTGTCTCTGTAACCATTGACAATATGCTTGCTGTACACGACATCAAGATCGTACAGGGTGATGAGAGACTTTTTGTTGCGATGCCCAGCCGCAAGGATGAGAACGGAGTATTCCGTGACATTGTACATCCCATTTCAGGAGCGTCAAGAAAGATGCTTGAGAATGAGATTCTTGACGCATACCAGCGTCACCTTGCAGTAATGGAAGCCGACGCTGAAAGTATATCCGAATCTTCAGAATAATGATCTAAGTTGTACTTGTGAGACTGCTTTATGCAGTCTCTTTTTATTTACCCTTGAGGATGAACCATGTTTTCAGCAGGGCAAGCTGAGTTTTGGCATCAGGAATTTTACCGTCCATGACCATCTGAACAGCTTCTTCAAGAGGTATTTCAGTTACATCAAGTAATTCGCCCTCGTCGAGGTTTTGTTCCTCTGGTTCGGAGAGTTCCTCTGCCAGATACATGTATATTATCTCTGTATCATATGCAGGAGTCGGGTAAAGCTTGCCGAGGCTGGTGTATTTTCCGCAGGTGCGTCCTGCTTCCTCACGAAGCTCACGGAGACCGCATTCGGAGGGATCTTCACCGGCTTCAAGCTTTCCGGCAGGGATTTCCAGAGTGATCTCGTGCATGGGATAGCGGTACTGTTTAACCATGAGAACGGTGTTTTTGTCAGTCAGCGGAACAACGCATACACCGCCTGAGTGGTGAACCACATCACGGCGAACCTCTGCGCCGTTTTCAAGCTGTGCGGTATCCTTGGTGACACGGAATATTTTTGCCTGATAGGCGAGTTCGCTTGAGAGAGTTTTTTCATCAAGGTGCATTTGGAGTCCTCCTTATTTCTTTTTTCTGAGTAAATATCCTCCGATCATATAAGCTGTCAAAATCAGCACACCAGTAAGAGATACCAGCGCACCGGCTTTAAGACCGGATGTTTCATAGAAAAATTCAATGGTATTATTTCCGGCGGATACAGGAACAGCCATAAATCCAGAATCAACAGCTTCAATTTCAGTATCAATGCCATTTACCTTGGCACTCCATCCCTTTTCAAAGGGTACGCTGAAGAATACAAGATTATCGCTGTCTGTAGATATTTCTGCAGTAAAGCCATATGAATCATATGTAAAGCTGTGTGCGGATGAAGCGGCACGTTTTTGACATTCATCGAAGCAGGCATTTTTTGATATGAAGGTTTCGCTATGTGAAATTTCAGACATAAGGCTGCCGTATTGTTCTATCTGTTCCTCATCAAGGACAAGGGCACGTACAAGAATGTTAATGCGCTGTGATTGATTAAGCTCCATCCAATCTTCCTTTGAGATGTATTTATCAAAGGTAAAGCCCATAGGGATATAGAACTGATTTTCATATACATGGAAACCGTTCTGATCTTCAAGGAATTCAAAGCCTGAAATTGGAGCATCTGTGTTATCCGTATTTTCCTCGTCGATCTCGTCAAAGTAGTATTTAACGGAAAAAAGACTGCGTAGTGCGTAATGTGAGGTATCCACACGAGAAGCAACATCTCTTCCAATATCGGTATCAGCATAAAATTCCATAACAGAGCCTGAAACAACGCTATGGAAGCAGCGCATATTAGGCAATCCCCATAGCATAGGGTAATTATCCCTGTTTTCTGAGATGTCAACACGGAAGAAATCATCATTGTCTGCCGATATAGTTATATCGTTTTCTCTGTCAATAGCCATGTCAATATAATCGAGAGCATTTTCACGGGAGTTTGCTCCGAAATATACAACAGAAGCTGTACAGACAACCGAAGCAGCGGATGTCATGATAAGTGCAGTTTTAAGATAAGGGATACCTTTTTTTCGGTGTGAGAATACAAAACCTGCTGCTGCAAGAGAAAGAACTGCCACAGCCATAACGAGGAGGAAATGGAAAGGATATTTTGTAATGGTAAAGAATGAGACCTGTCCGTCAGAATCCTTTTCCGGAAGAAGAGCCATAACGCCGAATGCGCCGGTTATTGCAGCAGTTATCCACAAGCCGTCCTTTGAGGGCAGCTTTTCGTAATCCTCTTCATCGAGAACGCAGGCTGTCATCATGGACATAATTAGAATGGGCATAAAGAACCAACGTGCATAGTATGAGCTGTTGAACATGTAGAATGCGCTGTTAAGGATAGGAAAGAATGCGCAGATCATGCAGATAATAACAAGCCGCTTTGCCCAGTGACCATCCCTGTATTTAAGGAAAGCTATAACGCCTGTCATGGAGAACAGAGGCAGATAACCGCCGATAGAAGCCCATTTTCCGAGTCCTTCTGAGAAAAGATTAGGTCTTGCAGGAACATCGGGAATCATAAAGAAGCTCTGGATAATGCGTAGGAGTCTTGTTCTGTCGCTGTATGCTATCATATCCATGCCGTAGAGATGTTCGCTTATGCGGTAGTTGCTGAGGAGTGCAAGAGCTGCCGGAAGAAGTATGACACAGGCGAGCGTAACGCCTATAACGGCTTCAAATAGTATCTGGAAGAATTTTTTTGCAGAAGCAGGAAAATCTTTTGAGAAGCAGCGCACAATAAAGTACAGCACCAGAAATACAGCCTCACCTGTAAAGAAAAAGTAATTTACCGCAGCCATAAGAGCAGTTGTAAGAGCGAAAACACCTTTCCTGTTATTGTATACAAGCTCCTCCATGCTGATGAGCATAAGAGGGAAGAGTGCTGTTACATCATGGAAGTGATTGAAGAAGATATTGAATATCTGGAATCCGGAAAATGCATAGAGCATACCTCCGATAACCGCAGCAGTCTGAGATTTTGTGAATCGTTTTATGTAAGCATATGCAGTAAGGGCAGCAACGCCGTGTTTAAGAGCAAGGACGAATGGCATCAGGCGAACGCACCATGAGGAGGGCAGAAGAGCTGTCAGCCAGAAGAAAGGACTTCCCAGAAGATAGAAGGCGTATGAGCCTATGAAGCTTGAACCGAGGTCAGTGTGCCAGTTCCAGCCGAAGCTGCCTGATTTAACGGCGGATGAAGCAAGATAATTAAATGGTATCTGCTGTGCGTTGTAGTCGCCGTAGTAAATGAAGTATCCCTTTTCAGTTATTATGATTGGCAGTATGGTGACAAGCAGTGTAAGAAAACCAAGCGTGAATGCCATGAATCCTCCTGTTTTCCAGAAAGGAATATCAGAATGTCTGAGGGAAAGCTTTTGCATATGGGAAAACCTCCTGAGAAAATAGGTGCAGGAAACTTATTTTAAGCAGCTGCATATACTGGTAGTGTGGAAAGCCTGATATAGATATGATCATTACACGTTAATGATATTGGCAACAGCCTTTCCGTCGGGCAGGAGGTCGATGAAAGCGTATGACGGCGGGAAACCGTCTCTTGGTTTTGCAGCACTGCCGGGATTGAGGATGTAAAAGCCGTCCTTGTATGTATTGCAGCGGACGTGGGTATGTCCGTGGAGAATTATATTGCAGCGAAGTTCCTTAGCTTTATCGAGAATACCCGCATTGCCGTAATTAACGCCAAAGCGATGACCGTGTGTTGCAAGGATGCGATGACCGGGAGCAATTTCCAGAGTAAGAAACTCCGGTCTCTGGCTGCCGTAGTCGCAGTTGCCCTTGATGTAGTAGAATTTGTCAGCAACGCTTGGAAAATTGTCAATAAGGCGCAGATACTCCTCTTCTCCGTCGCCGAGATGGATGAAAGCGTCTGCACTCATATTTGAAAGGATAACGGAGCTTAAAGCATGGTAGCGTCCGTGGGTATCAGAAATAACAATAATACGCATAAAAAACACCTCTTTAAAAATATAGGAATATTCTCTTTTATTATATCACAAATCTATCCTGATGACAACAGATTTTTTGATAGAAAGGAAATTTTTATGGAGAGAGGCACGATGAACAGCAAGCAGCTTGATGGCATATTGAATGCAGTAAGCGGAAAACTTGGAGTAACGCCCAAAGAGCTTGAAAATGCGCTTAAATCGGGAAAGATAGACAAAGCGGTGAGGAATATGCCGAATGCAGACAGGCAGAAGCTGCAATCGGTAATGGGGAATCAGGCGCAGCTTGAGAAGCTTATGCAGAGCCCTCAGGCGAGGGCACTTTATGAAAAGCTTACAGGTAAGAGTCCGCAGTAAGGAGCGATATTGATGGATGATTTATTCGGCAGAATGCAGTCGATACTGTCAGATCCGGAGAGCATGGAGCAGCTGAAGGAGCTTGCAGGACTTCTTGGCAATAGCGATGATAATGACAGCAGCAGTCAGCATCCGGAGAGATCATCCGAAAGCAGGGAAGAGGACGGCGGTGGATTTGATATAGGGATGCTAATGCAGCTGTCTTCACTTATGAGCAGCTCAGGGCAGGATGAGGATACAGCCCTGCTTCTTGCCCTGAAGCCGCATTTAAAGGAGGAGCGTCAGAAAAAGGTGGATAAAGCACTGAAGCTTATGAAGCTTCTGACGGTATGGAAAACGCTTAAAGATACGGGAGCATTAAAGGATTTTCTGTAAAGGCGGGATAATATGGCAGGTTATACGAGAAGAGACAGCGGAGCAATGAGGCGTGATGCGGAGAGAAGAGCGCAGCAGATGAGGCGGAGAGTTCCGTATATAAAGAATGAGGGAGAGTTTTTTTCTGATATAAGAGAAGACAAATCCTTTCATTCAGGAGAGACTGTATATGAAAGGGATGGATATGAAAAGAAGCAAGGCGGCACATCAGATTCCATGATGCAGATGCCATTTGGAATAGATAAACTCCTTGGGCAGCTTGATTCAGACAGGATGCTGATCCTTGCACTGCTTGCAATGCTTTACAAGGATGGAGGGAATAAAAAGCTTATGATGGCACTTGCATATTTACTGACATAGAAGGAGAAAAAGCAATGGAAAATTTAAGTTTCTGGCTTATATGGGCAGCACTGGGCGGTGCGATGCTTATATATTATCTTCGGTGTTACCGCAGGATGAGATCAATGCTGTGGGGTGTATCCGGCGGACTTGTCCTGCTTGTCCTGCTGCATTACTGTGGAGGTTTCATAGGTTTTGCGCCGGAGCTGAATCTTTTTAACATAATGCAGGCAGGTGTGCTTGGCGTTCCCGGCGTGGTACTTATGGCGGTGGTGAATATTATTTTATAGAATGAAACAGCAGCTGCACCATATATTGGCACAGCTGCTGATATTTTTATAGATTTTACCACTGACCTGTTTTAATGTTATCTGTATCTTTTATTTCTATCGGAAAGAAAAGAATCCTGAATTTATAGATGGTGTAAAACTTTACTTTTCCGGAAATTCCACCTATATCTTGCTGTATTACTTCATATTCTCTATGAAAGCTCCATAGCGCAGCAGCATATTTAGTAGTACAGCCGTTACTGATGGGGAACGGAAACAGCAATACAAGCAAAATCAAAATGATAGATATTGTTTTTTTGAAGAATGGTTTCATTTGAAGCTCCTTATTGCCTGATTAACTTGTAAATTCAAATAAAATCTACACTTGAACATTTATAACAGAACCAAAAAATCCCCTGCGGAGAACCGCAGGGGATAAGAGTAAGTAAAAACTTACTTGATTTCGATAGTTGCACCAGCCTCTTCGAGCTTAGCCTTGAGAGCCTCAGCGTCAGCCTTGGAGATGCCTTCCTTGATAGTAGCAGGAGCAGACTCAACAACAGCCTTAGCTTCCTTCAGACCGAGACCGAGAACGTCCTTAGCAGCCTTGATAACGCCCATCTTAGCGTCGCCGAAGGATACGAGAACAACGTCGAATTCAGTCTTTTCTTCAGCAGCAGCAGCACCTGCGCCAGCTGCCGGAGCAGCTGCAACAGCAGCAGTTACGCCAAATTCTTCCTGGATAGCTTCAACCAGCTCAGCCAGTTCCAGAACAGACAGAGCCTTGATTTCTTCAATGAAATTCATAATCTTTTCAGATGCCATGATAATTAACTCCTTTATAATATAGTTTTAGAAAATTGCCTGAGATCAGGCAGGATAGCTGCAAGAGAAATTATGCAGCAGGTTCTTCGTTCTTGCTGTCCACAACAGCCTGCAGAGTAGCAGCGAGCTTCTGGATCGGGCCCTGAAGAGAACCAACGAGCTGAGCCAGCAGGACATCCTTGGACGGGATCTTGGACAGAGCAACAACACCAGCGGTATCGTAAGCTGTACCTTCAACATAACCAGCCTTCAGGTTGAAGAAGTCCTTCTTGTCCTCAGCGAACTTACCGAGAATACGAGCAGGAGCAGTCTGGTCGTCAGTAGACATTGCGATAGCAGTAGAGCCGTGGAGAACGTCATCAAATGCGTCAATGCCCATGTTCTTGAAAGCAAAACGGAGCATAGAGTTCTTTTCAACAATATACTTAACGTTAGCCTCACGCAGTTCCTTTCTCAGCTTAGTATCGTCCTCAACAGAGATACCCTGATAATCAACCAGTACGAAAGATACTGCGCTCTGGAGCTGCTCAGTAAGAGCTGCAACCTTAGCCTTTTTGCTTTCCAAAATCTTTTCACTTGCCATGTGATTTCACCTCCGATACATTGTTTATCGTATCAAAGAATCGACAGCCATAAAAAAAGATGCTCATTCTGACATAGAGAAAGAGCATCTGATAGTTCAGACTATGCACATTCCTCGGCTGGATTTACGGCGTAAGCCACCAGCTGTCTTTAGAATACGATATTTTGTTTTGCAACTCTGATAGTATAGCATATTTTTTGAGACTTGTCAATACCTTTTTTGAAAAAAGTACGCCATGTATCCTTAAATTGATGACATTGCCCTTACTAGGGGGAGGATCTCGTCTCGTTCTATCAATATAACCTTTTTTATATTTCTAACAACGTCTTATACTCATCAAGAACTTCGGTGGAATTTGTAAATTCTTCATCTATCTGGACGGAAATCTCATATACAATATTTTTGTCTCTTGTAATACCCATAGATGTCGTAAAACCGTCTGTACAGCAAGCATAAGCGTATCTGTCATTCTGAATCTCAATGCTGTAACCCTCGTATTTGCTGTACTCTTTCTCAGCAAATTCCTTTATATCATCACAAGGCACAGCAAAATAGATATACAGTGTTATATGGGCATTATTGGCAGTATCATCATAATCGAGAATGTAACAATGATTATCATCGGAATAATCCCTGCTAATCTGCCCCAAAGAAAATTCCCATGTGTCCACGATTTCCGGCAGAGGATGAACATAGGCATCGGGATATTCCTCATATATAGCTTCTACTAAACTTTCATATGTAAAATAGCTGTCCATGCCATGACAGATAATTACATCATCTGTTGTCGCAGCCGTAGTTGTTTCCGCTGTCGGAGTCTTTTCTGTTTCAGATAAGCAGCCTGAAAGGGTAAGCATTGACACAATTGAAAGTGCAATAATGTGTTTTTTCATAATAATTCCTCCTTTTATATGGTCGAAACACATATCCTTTATATAATTATATTATATTCTTACGTATTTTTCAATGCCTTTCATACATTTTGCATACATACATATCAACGATTTTTTGTTTGTTTTTTTGTATAATATAGATAAAAATAAAAAAGCGGCCTTCAAACGAAAGCCGCTTTCTGTGTTTATACTTGTAAATTACTTCTTCACAGGAGCATTCTTTGCATCCTCAGTACCATCGGACACAGCCTTGATACCGCTTACCAGACCTGCGATTCCCTGAATTTCACTGGGAATAATGATCTTGGTAGCCTTGCCGTCAGCAGCCTTGCCGAATGCTTCAATAGCCTTGAGCTGGAGTACAGCTTCGTCAGGTGCGGATTCACGGAGCATTACAAGGCTTCCTGCATATGCCTTCTGTACCATTTCGATAGCGTCAGCTTCGCCGGCTGCCACACGTATTTTCTCTTCACGGGCAGCGTCTGCACGGAGGATAGTAGCTTCCTTTTCAGCCTCTGCACGGAGGATCTCTGTCTGCTTGTCACTTTCAGCACGGAGAATTCTTGCAGCCTTTTCACCCTCTGCAACTGTGATCTGATACTGCTTTTCACCCTCTGCACGGAGAATCTTTTCACGCTTCTCACGTTCAGCCTTCATCTGTTTTTCCATTGCGTCCTGAATCTCACGAGGAGGCAGAATGTTCTTCAGCTCTACTCTGATAACCTTGATACCCCAGCGGTCTGTTGCAAGGTCGAGAGTTTCTGTTATCTTTGTATTGATAAGGTCACGGGATGTAAGTGTTGCGTCAAGCTCCAGTTCACCGATGATGTTACGGAGTGTTGTTGCAGTCAGGTTTTCGATAGCTGCTACAGGACGCTCTACACCATAGGTATACTGCACTGCATTTGTGATCTGGAAGAACACTACAGTGTCGATCTGCATTGTTACATTATCCTTTGTGATAACTGCCTGCGGCTTGAAGTCTACTACCTGTTCCTTTATGGAAACCTTTCTTGAAACTCTGTCAAGGAAAGGTACAAGGAAGTGAATGCCTGTTTCCCATGCCTTATAGAATGCGCCAAGACGTTCTACAACATAGATGTTTGACTGGGGTACGATCTTGATTCTTGTTATAAGAACGATTACCAGCAGCACAATAAGACCTAAAATTACATAGCCCATACTAAATCCTCCTGAAATAAATTATATTTTTTCTTTTTCCGGCACAAGTGCTACTATAAGCTTTGCACCGTCAATCTGTTCAACCCGTACTGTAGTTCCGGCGGGAATAACAAGCTCAGACGCAGAGACAGCCATCCAATCTGCGTCGCCAAGACGTACTCTTCCGGTACCTTTTTCGGGATTGATCTCCTGAATAACTACAGCAAGCTTTCCTATATCCAGCTTAGCGTTTGTGTCCTTTATACCGAAGCTAAGTGCCTTGCGGACGATAGGACGGGTGAATATAAGAAGAAGCAGTGACAATACAGCAAATATAACTAGCTGAATTGTTACAGATGCACCTGCGGACGCTGCAATAAGCGCACCAAGGCTTCCTGCTGCAAACCAGATCGAAACAAGCTGCTGAGTTGCAAGCTCTGCTGCTATTCCGACTACGAGCAATACACTCCAGAAAATAATGGCAGCAATCAAATAAATCATTCCTTTCTCTTATAAGAAGCTGCTTTTGGCTGCTATTACATTATAGCACATATTTGATATTTTGTAAATAGGATTTTGCAGTGTTTTGATGATTTTTACTGATTTCCAGTTATGCCTGCATATGCCTCTGCAAGCTGTATATCTCCCTCTGTATCGGGATTTTTGAAATCTATAGCATAATCCTCCGGCATAGCTATTTCTGTATCCGGTGTAACTCCTATCTCATGATAGCATTCGCCCTTTACCGTCTGATACGCTGCAACTGTAAGGGTAACTGCGCCTCCGGCTACTGTTCTTGTATCCTGCATAATGCCTTTGCCGAATGTAGTCTCACCTATAAGTGAAGCCTTTCCGAAATCCCTCAGTGACGCAGCAAAAAGCTCACCTGCACTTGCTGTTCCGCCGTTCACAAGGACTGTCATAGGTATATCAAGCTCCTTGGAATCAGATTCCACAATGGTCTTTACAGTTCCATCGCCATAATTTGCTATTGCAATATTGCCCTCCGGCAAAAGCGGATCAAGAACATCCTCAAGTGCTGAAAGCAGTCCTCCGCCGTTATTGCGCACATCAAATATTATTCCCTCTGCTCCTGCTTCAAGGAGTTCATTCAGAACCTTGCTGTACTGGTCAAAGGTATTCTCACGAAACGCTGAAATATGCACATATCCTATATTCCCATCAAGCATCTGTCCCTCTGCTGAAATTGTAACGATCTCGCCTCGTGTTACCGTTATTTCAAGCTCCTCGCTATCACGCAGTACTGTCAGAACAACATCCGTGCCTATCTCACCTTTAACATGTGCAACTGCTTCACTGTATCCCAAGTCTGTTACAAGCTTGCCGTCTACTGCTGTTATTGTATCTTCTGCCTGTATTCCGGCAGTTTCCGCAGGCGAACCTGATGTCACCTCAACAATATAAAGTCCCTCTTCCACCGACTGTACAGTAACGCCTATTCCTACAGATGTACCGGATTCCTTTTCCTTCCATCCGCCGTATTCATCCTCTGTGAGAAATACGGAATACGGATCGCCAAGACCTGCAACATAGCCTTTAAGCGCATTATCCATTAAATTTTTCTCATCAGTATCCTGATAGTAGTTTTCACTCACATACTCACTCAGTTCAGCAAGCCTTGCTCCCTCTGCAAGTTCTCTTGTAAGGGCAGCATTCCTTTGCCAGAGCATTGCACAAAGTACACACAAAATGCCTATTACCGCTGTAAGTACATATGGCAGCAGATTTATCTTTTCTTTCTCTTTCATAACAGACACACCTTTCTTCTGAAAAAGGGCAGAGGATCTCTTATGCCCCTGCCCTTCACAATATTCTATACGTTTTTCACCGGAAGTATGTATCTTAGTACAGATAAAGCTCCGGATCTACTCTTGTTGCGTTAAGTCTTACCTCATAATGAAGGTGAGGACCTGTAGAGAAGCCTGTAGAGCCTACATATCCAAGAACATCTTCCTGATTTACGCTCTGTCCGTAGGAAACTGCTACAGATGACATATGAGCATACAGGGTTGAGAAGCCATTTGCATGGGTAACTACTACATAGTTGCCGTATCCGCCGCCGCATCCGCAGCTTCCGGACTTTGGATAGTTATGGGAACAGCCTGTGCTTACCATTGTAACAGTTCCGCTGAGGGACGCTACAACCGGTGCACCGGATATGCCTGCACTGGAAATATCAATACCGCTGTGCTGTCTTCCCCATCTCGGGCCAAATCCGCTGGTCAGTACATAAAATCCCGGACAAGGCCATGCAAATCGTCCTGTGGATACACTTGGAGTCTGAGCTGTTGTTGTTGTATATACGGGAGCCTGTGTAGTGTAAACAGGAGGCTGTGTTGTATATACGGGCGGCTTTGTAGTCTGCACTGCCTGACCGCCGCTATACTGGTTTTTTGTAACAGTAGTGGTAGTTGGCGTATTGTAAACCGGTCTTGCTGTGGTAGTAGTCATCATCGCAGCCGCCTGTGACGCTGCAATAGATTGTTGTCTCTTTCTTTCAGCTTCTGCTTCCGCCTCAAGAATTGCCTGAAGGATCTTAGCATCCTCTTCCTCAAGCTCTGCGTTTGCAGCTTCAAGTGCTGCTATATCTTCATTCAGGAGAGACTCTCTGTTTTCAAGCATTTCAGAATGCTCAAGGGATGTTTCATAATCTGCCTGAAGTTCCAGAATAGCAGCTTCAAGCTCGTCCATCTTTTCAGTCTGACTTTCAAGCTGTGTATCAAGCTCTTCCTTTTCGGC
This sequence comes from Ruminococcus sp., assembly GCA_017623515.1. GTDB lineage: Bacteria > Bacillota > Clostridia > Oscillospirales > Ruminococcaceae > Ruminococcus_C. Next base: position 76,071 of record JAGAOV010000017.1, read on the forward strand.
TTCAAGGTGAGCCTTTTCCTCGTTGCAGTCCTCAAGCTGACCGTTAAGCTCGTTTATAAGATCATTGTCATGCTTCGCAACTCTGGATATAAGATTATACTTTGAAAGAAAATCAAAGAAATCCTCTGCACCTACAAGAACTGACGCAAGGCTTGTATTGCCGCTTATGTACATTGCACGTATTCTTGACTTGAACTCGTCAAGACCTACAGCAATATCCGCTTCCATTTCAGAAATCTCGACTTCTGTTTCAGCGATCTCTTCCTGTGTATCGGCTATATCCTCTTCGATTCTTTTAAGCTGTTCATCTACGATAGCAACATTTTCCTGCTGAAGTTCCAGCTTATCTGTGAGTGTTTCCTGATATTCCTTTTCGGATTCCTGCTCTGAACCAAGCGCATTGAGCTTGCTCTGCATTTCTGCAATTTCAGCGTCATTTGCTTCCTTCTGAGCCTGAAGTTCCGATGATGCCCATGCCCATACAGGCGGTTCATTCCATATATCCTCACAATATAGGCTTCCTGCCAGTATTGCTATACTGAGTGCGCTGCTTACAATGCGCAGTAAACTTTTTTTCTGCATATTTCTTTTCCGCTTTCTGCGGATGCCTCCTTTCAGACATTCAGATGCTTACGTGTTGAAAATACAGTTCCCAACGCTCCGAAAAATGTTCCTGACGCAAGATATGCGACAGTTACCGGAACAAAAACATCCTTAAACTGTATCACACTTGATACCCCGAAAATGGATATTACATTAGTTCCGCCTGTGAGCAGATCTATAAGTGAATCATATCCATACCATGTGATTGCAAGTGCGCCGCAGCCTGCAAGAAAACCCGTTATCATACCCTCTACAAAGAACGGAATGCGTATAAATGAGTTGGTTGCTCCGACATACTTCATGATCTGTATTTCAGCACGTCGGGAGAATACGCTTGCCTTTGTAGTATTTGCTATAATTACAATAGAAATAATTATCAGAGCAAAAATTATTACAGCGCAGATGATTGAAATAATCTGTCTAAGTTCCATAAGCACGTTTACAAAATCCATAGGTGCGCTTATTGATTCTATCTTTTGAAGTGCGCCTATACGTGCAAGAGTTTCGTCTATACGGCTTATATCAGCCACACGAACACGGTATGAATCAACCAGCGGATTATCCTCGCCCAGTGAATCGAACAGCAGCTCTGCGTCTGACATACTTGCCTTCATATCCTCAAAGGCATCTTCCTTTGAGTAAAAATTCGCTTCAGCTATATTCTCCATACGGCAAAGTTCGCCGTACAGTTCGCTGATTTCCATATCTGTTGCATCATCCTGAAGATAGATAATGACCTCGTTTTTATCTTCCATACCGCCGATCATTGAGGATATGTTTATGGAAACAAGGACTGAAAGTCCTACCAGAAGCAGTGATATAAGCAATACGCAGAATGAGGCGAATGCCATCATGCGGTTTTTCCATATATTTTCAAATCCCTTGCCCAGCAGGTATCTTATACCACTAGCTCTCATTTATCAAATTGCCTCCAACGATCTCATCAAAGACAACCTGTCCCTGATTTATATTGATAATTCTTCCGCCGAACTGACGTACCAGACTATGCTCATGTGTTACCATAAGGATAGTTGTACCTATTTCATTGATACTCTGGAGAAGCTCCATAATCTCATAGGACATCTCCGGATCAATATTTCCTGTAGGCTCGTCCGCAATAATAAGCTGTGGATCGTTCACAAGGGCACGAGCAATGGCTACACGCTGCATTTCGCCGCCTGACAGCTCATTGGGGTAATTCCTTGCCTTGCCCTCAAGTCCTACGAGGTTGATTACATATGGTACACGTTTCTTTATGTATTTCGGCGGTGCATCAACAACACGCAGTACGAATGCGATATTCTCATACACAGTCATTGACGGTATCAGACGGAAATCCTGAAATACAAATCCGATAGTACGGCGCAGTGCAGGTATTCTTCTGCGGCGCAGCTTATTCAGATTGTATCCATTTACATAAATAGAGCCTTCACTTGGATCAATTTCTTTCAGGATAAGCTTGATCATGGTACTCTTGCCTGCGCCGGACGGGCCGACTACAAAGGCAAAGTCACCATCATTAATTTTAAGATTGACCTGATGCAGCGCATCCACTCCGCCGGAGTAGACTACGGAAACATCTCTCATTTCTATCATGGTTGCCCACAATTCCTTTCACAGAAAAATTTTCTGCTGAAACGGTCTTAGAATTTTGCAGGGTTTGCAGAAAGATAACGCTTTACCATAAGCGCAATCTTGAATACGATCGCATGGTCAAATTCACGCAGATCCAGACCGGTCAGCTTCTTGATTTTCTCAAGACGGTACACCAGTGTATTACGGTGTACGAAGAGTTTTCTTGATGTCTCGGAAACGTTCAGATTGTTCTCAAAGAACTTCTGAATAGTAAACAGTGTTTCGTGGTCAAGTGATTCAATGCTGCCTCTCTTGAATACTTCTCTCAGGAAGATCTCGCAGAGTGTTGTGGGCAGATTATAAATAAGACGTGCAATACCAAGATTGTCATAGCTCATGATAGTCTCGTTTGTGTCAAATACCTTGCCTACTTCAATAGCCATCTGTGCTTCCTTGAATGAACGTGACAGCTCCTTTACATTGCCTACGATAGTGCCTATACCAACGTTTACTCTTGTATAGAACTCGCTGCTGAGTGTATCAGCAATTGAACGTGCAAGCTTTTCGAGATCCTTTATGTCTACACTTCCCTTGATTTCCTTAACAAGTACAATATCTGTTTCGGAAATTGTAAATACAAAGTCCTTGTTCTTGTCAGGGAAGAGGTTCTGAATAACATCGTATGCAGAAACCTCGTTTGCAGATACGATACGGATAAGAAGTACAACTCGGCTTACTTCTGCGCTGAAGTGCAGTTCTCTTGCCTTGATAACAATATCTCCTGGGAGAACATTGTCCAGAACAACGTTCTTGATGAAGTTGTTGCGGTCATACTTTTCGTCGTAATACTGCTTGATGTTGTACAGTGAAATTGCCAGAATAGTAGCATACTTGGCAGCAGCCTCATCTGTACCCTCTACGAATACTGCATATTCCGGCTTTGCATGTGAGCCGAAAGGCTTATAGGTGAATCCGTCACGGATAAAAATGTCATGAACATCGCTGAGGTCAAGAGATACGAATTCGTTTGTCGTACCGATTCTTGTCAAGTCGCTGCATGCGATAATTGTTGCTGCGTCATCTACAACGCCTACAATTGCGTCTATAGAATCACGCATCTGGTGTACGAGTCCCTGAAATAATCTGTTTGACATGAAAAACATCCTTTCACTTTAATTGTCGTTTATCGGATACCGTCGCCTTATGCTTCGGACATCCTCAAAGGCTGCGGCTTAACATATTACAAATTGTAACATATGCCGCAGCATAATACATTGATTTTCTGTTAACTTTTGAAAAAATCCACAGTTATACCCCATATATCCCCTGATTTTCCGCTATATTTTCCTATAGTACGGAATGCTGTTACCTAATTGTAAGATTTAACCTTACATTCTCTCAGGACAATCTATCTTGAGTATTCTGAGTGTATTGCAGAGCGTCTGTCTTGCGGCGTTGCAGAGCATAAGTCTTGCCTGCTGGATGTCAGAAGTTTCAGCATGCTTTACGCTGCATCCGTCATAGAACTTGTGGAAAAGTGTTGCAAGCTCTGCTGCATACTTGGTGATCTTTGACGGATCGTAGTTTCTTGCAGCACTGTCGATCTCGGTAGGAAGAGCTGCGATGTGACGTATAAGCTCAATTTCCTGCGGCTTGTCAAGAAGATCAAGAAGTGCTGTGTCAGCATTTTCACAGGACACGCCCTCCTCTGCCATATTGCGGAGAATACTGCAAATTCTTGCGTGTGCATACTGAACGTAGTATACAGGATTCTGGGATGACTTTTCAACAGCAAGGTCAAGGTCAAATTCAAAATGTGAGTTTGCTTCTCTTGTGTTGAAAAAGAATCTTGCAGCATCAATCGGAATCTCTTCAAGGAGAGTAACAAGTGTGATTGCCTTGCCGCTTCTCTTGGAAAGCTTTACCACTTCGCCGTCACGCATGAGCATTACCATCTGCATGAGAACAACGTCAAGGCGGCTTGCGTCAACGCCAAGAGCTGTAAGAGCAGCCTTGAGTCTTGGCACATAACCGTGGTGGTCAGCACCAAGAATGTCGATAGCTTTATCATAGCCTCTTGTAACAAGCTTGTCGTAGTGGTACGCAATATCAGGTACAATGTAGGTCGGGATACCGTTTGCACGTACAAGAACAAAATCCTTATCTGCGCCGAATTCAGTAGCCTTGAACCATACTGCGCCCTCCTGCTCGTAGGTGTATCCACGTTCTGTGAGCTGCTTTACTATATTCTTAACGCTTCCGTTGTTGTGGAGAGTACTTTCGCTGAACCAGTTGTCATAAACGATACGGTACTTCTTGAGGTCACGTTCAAGACCTGCAACATTTTTCGGGAGAGCGAATTTTACAAGAGCATCTCTTCTTTCCTTAGCATCGGAACTTACATATTTGTCACCGTTTTCAGCAATGAAATTTTCGGCATGTTCAGTAATATCCGCGCCGTGATAAGCGTCTTCCGGCATTTCCACGGAAGGATCAAAATGCTGGAGATAGCGAACCTCCAGAGAAGTTGCGAACTTCTCGATCTGGTTTCCGGCATCGTTGATGTAGAATTCTCTCTGTGTGTCATAGCCTGCCCAAAGGAGAATTTCCGCAAGGCTGTCGCCAAGTGCACCGCCTCTTGCATTGCCTACGTGCATAGGGCCTGTAGGATTTGCAGATACGAATTCAACCAGCGCACGCTTACCGTTTCCGGTGGTTGTGCGTCCGTAGTCCTCCTTTTCCTCCAGAACATTCTTCACGACACCGGAGAACCATGTTCTTCTCAGGAAAAGATTGATAAATCCAGGGCCTGCTATCTCTGCTCGCTCAAAGGAGCTGCCATCCAGAACCAGAGCCTCACAAATAAGGGAAGCTATATTTCTCGGTGGCATACGGAAAGCTTTTGCGCTTGCCATAGCAAGATTTGTTGCAAAGTCGCCGTGGGACTTATCAGCCGGAATTTCAATTTTAAATGCAGGTATCGGTTCAGCTGGTACCTTACCCTCTGCTACAAGACGTCCGACAGCGTCCAGAAGCAGACCATTCAGCTCGTCAGATGCAAGCTTAATACAGTTTGCCATGTTACATTCCTCTTTCTTACGACTTTAATTTTGTAATATCCAGATATATCTCATTATCTGACATATATGCAGAATTAACGTCGATCGTATACTTTAAATACAGTGATCCGCCGTTTTCCGACAGTCTGTTTTCAATTTTGTGGGTAAATATTCCCACTGTTATATCTCCGAAGGGTGTACCGTACAGACAGAAATGCTTCTTTCCTGTTTCAATTACAAGATTGGAGTTTGCAGTACCGGTTCTTACAATTGATACCATACTGTCTCCATCTGCTGTAATAGTGGTTGTCGCACCTTCAAAACCGGTAGCGTCTGAATCCTCATATGTTATCTTCCACACGCCGCCGTCATTTTCCATTGTACCTTCAGTCATAAGTTCTGTTTCTGAGTGGTCATCCTCAGAATCAAGCACACTGCGCAGCTTCAGATTTATCTGTTCCATTTCATTCTCCTTTATATCAGAAATTGCTCCTGAAAACATCGCCGTGAACATCCTCATGGAGGAAGAAGCGTGCGTTCTCTTCAAACATCTCTGTGCTGTCGCTTACATAGTATGTATTTTTTCCCTTTTCTTTTCTGCTGCTGAGAAGGTCATGTTCTGTAAGACACCTTTTTGCAGATTTAGCGGCTTCTGCACCTGCGGAGATAAGCTTTACTCCATCTCCCATTATATCTCCGATAATGTCAGAAATCACCGGATAATGTGTGCAGCCGAGAATAAGAACATCCACGCCTTCTTTTTTTATAGGTGCAAGATACTCTTCTGCCACAAGTCTGGTTACAGGATTGCCGAAGTCGGTGTAGCCGTTTTCCACGAGATGCACGAACAAAGGACATGCCTGCGGAATTATCATTATGTCAGGATGAGTCTCTGCTGCTGCCCTTATATAACTGCCGCTTTTAATAGTAGCCGGCGTACCGATTATGCCAATTCTCTTTTTTTCTGTAGCAGCACATGCGGCTTCTATTGCCGGTGCAATAACGCCTGTAAAGGGCATATCCTCAACGATAGGATCATCCATTGCAACAGAGCTAACCGTTCCGCATGCTGCAATTATCATCTTTATTTTATGCTGTTTGAGAAAAGCTACATCCTCAGAGGCATATCTAAGAATAGTTTCACGGCTTCTGCTGCCATAGGGAATTCTCGCCGTATCGCCGAAATATATGATATTTTCATTAGGAAGTATCCGGTTAAGCTCCTGCACCGCAGTCAGTCCGCCCATTCCCGAATCAAACACGCCTATGGCGTAATCCTTCATGCTGTTGTCTGTCACTGCCAAGGCAGTTCTCCTTTCTCTGTATGCCCGTCATGCTCAGTGGGCACGTTCTGTATTCTCCATAGCCTGTTCTATCAGCTTATCCACAAGATAGCTCTGATTCATGCCAAGGTTCTCCATAAGCTTCGGATACATGCTGATGCTTGTAAAACCGGGCAGAGTGTTTATTTCGTTGAGATAGATAATGCCGTCCTCTGTCAGGAAGAAATCAACTCTTGAAAGTCCTTTGCAGCCAAGTGCCTGATAAGCCTCTACAGCTATCTTTCTGATCTCATCAGACTGTCTTTCATTTATTCTTGCAGGGATATAGAGCTTTGATGAGCCGTTGATGTACTTGTCATCATAGTCATAGAAATCAGCCGCCGGCTCAATCTCGCCTACATATGACGCAAAGGGTGCGTCATAGCCGAACACCGCAACTTCAAGTTCTCTTCCCTTGATATATTCTTCAATAACTACCTTGCTGTCGTGTGAAAATGCAATCTGTACAGCGTCCTTCAGCTGTTCAAGGTTGCTTGCCTTGTTTACACCTACGGATGAACCGGCGTTTGCAGGCTTTACAAAAAGCGGAAAGCCCAGTGTATCACCGATCTCCTCACATTTTTCGTCAAGACGGTTTATATCTTTCTGACATACAGATGCCCATTTAGCTGTACGTATACCATTATAATCAAGCACAGTGTGAGTGATGCACTTATCCATGCACATTGCACTGCTGAGAGTTCCGCAGCCTACGAAAGGAAGTCTTGCCATTTCAAGGAGTCCCTGAAGTCTGCCGTCCTCACCATTTCTGCCGTGAAGCACCGGAAATACAACATCTATCTTTTTTGTATAGGTCTCACCATTTTCAATAGTGATTATGCCCTTGTGGATAGGATCTGGTGAGATAATTGCCGCTGCACAATCCGGATTTTTTTCCCATGCGCCGGATGCGATCTCATTTACATCGCCCGGAAAATACAGCCATCTGCCTTTTCGTGTAATGCCTATGCAGATCACATCATACTTATCTCTGGGAATGCTGTTTATAACATTAGTTGCAGAAATGAGCGAAACGTCATGCTCGCTTGAAACACCGCCGAAAATTACGGCTACTCTTGTTTTTGCCATATGGATATTATCTCCTCTCATTGTAAAGTCAATTCATTCATACGTCTATCCATCCGCACAAATGCAGTACCTTTTTTATTTTATCATATTTCACAAAAATGTGCAAGTGTTTTTTTGCAAAACGGCAGATTTTTTCCTCCGAATTCTTTCATATGATCCATAATAAGAGTTTTTTCTGAAAAAAGCAGAAAAAGGTATTGACAATCAGAAATAAATGTGCTATACTTTGAGTACCTCTTCTATGGGGTTTATTTTTATGCCTGTTTTCAGAACACACTTTGCCGAAAACAGCACAGCCCTGTAGCCGGAGGGAGGCAAACGGCCCGTAAGGTTCAAGCCTTTCGGGATGAAGAATAAGATCAGGAGGTGCCGATAATGAGAGTGAAGGTAACTTTGGCTTGTACTGAGTGCAAGCGTCGCAACTATGTAACCAAGAAGAACAAGCGCAACAATCCCGAGCGTATCGAGATGAACAAGCACTGCAAGTTCTGCAGGAAGCATACTTTGCACAAAGAAACAAAGTAAGGATTGGAGGTTCTGAAAGAGATGTCTGACAGCATTAAAAATACCGAGCTGTCCGAAAAGGAAGCTGCAAAGCTTGCTAAGAAGGAAGCTAAGGAAGCGAACAAGGCAAAATCTGGTGCAGACTCCAAGAAGTCCAAAAAGTCTGATAAGGACAAGAAAAGCATTTTTGCAAGAATTGGAAACTGGTTCAAGGATCTCAAGCGTGAATTCAAGCGTGTTTCCTGGCCAAGCAAGAAGACTGTTTTCAACAATACTCTGGTAGTTCTCAGTGTTGTTGTTCTGGGCAGCCTTATAGTTGGTCTTATCGACCTCGGTTTCCTTACACTTATGGAAACCCTCATGAACCTGTAATGCAGGTTCTGAACCAGCAGCCTCACCATTGAATTTGTACAGGAGGAAATTACTATGGCAGAAGCAGCAAAATGGTATGTCATCCACACTTATTCAGGCTATGAAAATAAGGTAGCTCAGGATATAGAAAAGGTTGTGGAGAACCGTAAGCTTCACGATCTGATTCTTGAAGTCAGAGTTCCTACTGAACGGGTGACGGAAATCAATGACGGCAAAACTAAGGAAGTGGAACGCAAAACGTTTCCCAGCTATGTGTTGCTGAAAATGGTCTATACAGATGATTCATGGCACATCGTTAAGAATATCAGAGGTGTCACTGGATTCGTAGGCCCTGCATCAGAGCCGACTCCTCTTTCCGAAAAGGAAGTTGAGGCACTCGGCGTAGATCTCGGTAAAACTGTTACAGTAAACTATGAAGTTGGTGACGCAGTTACTATCATAGGCACTGCTATGGACGGCTTTACCGGCATTGTACAGAATATTGACCTCGACGAAGGAACCGTAGACGTAATGATCTCTATGTTCGGTCGAGAAACACCAGCTTCTCTCGCCCTCAATCAGGTAGTTAAGCTGGACGATTAAGAAGTTATCAATACGGAATTTATGGATTCCGGTGGGAGGGAACCGCAAGTAATGCGCTCCCGCCATTTACCACATTATGGAGGTGTGCAACATGGCACAGAAAGTTACTGGATATATTAAGCTTCAGATTCCGGCAGGTAAGGCTACACCTGCTCCGCCTGTTGGTCCTGCACTGGGTCAGCATGGTGTAAACATCATGGCATTCACTAAGGAGTTCAACGAAAGAACTAAGAACGACATCGGCATGATCATTCCTGTTGTTATTACTGTTTATGCAGACCGTTCTTTCACATTCATCACAAAGACTCCTCCTGCTGCTGTTCTTATCAAGAAGGCTTGCGGCATTGAGAGTGCTTCCGGTGAGCCGAATAAGAATAAGGTTGCTAACATTACCAAGGAACAGGTTCAGAAGATCGCTGAACAGAAGATGCCTGACCTCAACGCAGGTTCTCTGGAAGCAGCTATGAGCATGATCGCTGGTACTGCTCGTTCTATGGGCATTGTTGTTGTTGACTAATACCGAATACGAATGCGGAGTGTCAGCGCGGTAATGCGTGGGACTCTGACTTCTCAAATGGTGGGAGGAACATTCCGCTAACCGGCTCTGCGCATAAGCACCCGGTATTACCACTTAATCAGGAGGAATATCATGAAACACGGAAAGAAATATGTTGACAGCCTGAAGGCTGTAGATACTTCCAAGCAGTACGCTTCTGAAGAAGCTCTGACCTTGGTTTGCCAGAATGCAAAGGCAATGTTTGATGAAACTGTTGAAGCTCACATCCGTCTGGGTGTTGACTCAAGACATGCTGACCAGCAGGTTCGTGGCGCAGTTGTTCTGCCCAACGGCACTGGTAAGACTGTTCGTACTTGCGTATTCTGCAAGGAGGACAAGTACGAGGCTGCTAAGGCTGCTGGTGCAGACTATGTTGGCGGTCAGGATCTCGTTGACAAGATCACTAAGGAAAACTGGATGGATTTCGACGTTGTAATCGCATCACCGGATATGATGGGTCTCGTTGGCCGTCTCGGTAAGGTTCTCGGTCCTCGTGGCCTCATGCCGAACCCGAAGGCTGGTACTGTTACTCCGGACGTAGCTAAGGCTGTTACTGAAGCTAAGGCTGGTAAGATCGAGTACCGTCTCGACAAGACCAACATCATCCACTGCCCTATCGGCAAGGCTTCCTTTGGTACTGAAAAGCTCCAGCAGAACTTCGATACTCTGATGGAAGCTATCGTTAAGGCTAAGCCCGCAGCTGCTAAGGGTACTTACCTCAAGTCATGCACTGTTGCTTCTACAATGGGCGTTGGCGTTAAGGTTGCTACTAACAAGTATGGTGTTTGATTAATACTATAAGGCATATTTAAAGCAGATCGGTTTACCGATCTGCTTTTTGTGCATTATAAGGGGCTCTATCATATGTTGTGGGATTTACAATCCCCTCAGTCATGCCTGACGGCTCTGAACGTCCTCTGACTACGCATCTGACGCACAGGCTTTATGCGGTGCCGCATAAAATTTCTGCCAGTATTGCATTTGAAACAAGGTAACCCTGTGGGGTAAAGGCTATTGTATTATCAGATTTTTTCATAAGACCGGCTTTGATGAATTTCTGAATGGTTTTAAGCTGATATTCATCCAGCCACTCTTTCGGAATACCCTCTGAAAGCCTGAGGCCGAGCATAATGCGCTCATCTATAGTATAGGGATGTTCGTCCTCTGAGATAACGGTCTGATGTTCGTCCCTGATGAATAAGTCAAGGTCTGGTGGAACATAGAATCTGGTATCCATACATGAATGTGCGGCAGGCCCTATACCAAGATACGGCTGACATTTCCAGTATCGGCAGTTATGACGGCTTTCAAAGCTTTTGTGTGCAAAGTTTGAGACCTCATATTGAGAAAAGCCTTTTTCTTCCAGATAAGATACCATCTGTAAATAGAGATCAGCGGATTCATCTTCATCAGGAACAAGGCTTTTCATATTCTTTTTCGCATAGGGCGTACCATCTTCTATTTTGAGAAGATATGCGGAAATATGTGTAATGGGAAGTGACGTGAGTTTTTCCATAGTTTCAGAAAGCCTGTCTGAAGTTTGTCCCATTGTGCCTATCATAAGATCACATGAGATGTTGTCAAAGCCGGCGTGTTTTGCTGCATAAACTGTGTCTTCAGCCTGCTGTGCCGTGTGAAGCCGTCCCAGAGTTTTAAGTGCGTCATCGTGCAGATCCTGAATTCCTATGGAAATGCGGTTCACTCCTGCACAGCGGTATTCTTTGAGAGATTCTTCCGTAACTGTTGCAGGATTTACCTCCATTGTGATTTCAGGTTCTCTCAGATTGAATGCCTTTTCAGTTGTGTGCAGTATATCCTCTATATGCTCAGGAGAAAGGAGCGAGGGCGTGCCTCCGCCGAAATATATGGTATCCACAGCCTTACCGTTACCATAAAAGCTTATATTACGGCAGACAGCCTGCACGTAAGCGTCACGCTTATGCAGGCTGTTTTCACATGAATAAAAATCACAGTAGGGACATTTTCTCATACAGAAGGGCACATGGATATAGATACCAAGGCTTTTAGCTTCTGATGTCATTTCTTATCACCTTTGTCATGGGCATGAAGAATGCGTCAAATATTCTGCTTATCAGGAAAGCCGCTATAATACTGCCAATCATAAGAGTAAATGCGAGCATATTGTTGTCTATGAAGAGATAGGCAAGTATAACGCCTACCAGTGCGATAACATAAACAACTGCATTTATGATGGTAGATACCTGACCATTGCAGCAGCGTCTGCCGCATGCCTTGCAAACCTTTCCTTTGGAATTAAGACCGCCAGCCATTGCCTTTGTCAGTGGATTAAAGGACTTCTCACCGCAGTGAGGGCAATTATAGATAGATTCCTTGTTGTTGCTCATAGTATCACTCCTTATTCAGTATCCAGTTTCAGAACGCTCATGAATGCTTCCTGCGGAACTTCTACAGTACCAAGCGAACGCATTCTCTTCTTGCCTTCCTTCTGCTTTTCCAGAAGCTTCTTTTTACGTGTAATATCACCGCCGTAGCATTTAGCAAGAACGTCCTTGCGCATAGCCTTGATGGTTTCTCTTGCAATGATCTTTCCGCCGATAGCAGCCTGTACAGGCACTTCAAAAAGCTGTCTCGGAATATTTTCTTTAAGACGTTCAACCATTTTTCTTGCCTTTTCATACGCCTTGTCAGCATGAATGATAAAAGAAAGTGCGTCTACAACGTCGCCGTTCAGGAGAATGTCAAGCTTTACAAGCTTTGATGGAGCATATTCGCTCAGCTCATAGTCAAAGGACGCATAGCCCTTTGTACGTGATTTCAGAACGTCGAAGAAGTCGTACACGATCTCATTCAGCGGCAGGTCATATTTAAGACTTACTCGTGTGTCGTCTATATACTGCATATCGTGGAAAACTCCTCGTCTGTTCTGGCAGAGATCCATTACATTGCCAACAAAGTCAGAGGGAGTGAGAATTTCAGCCTTAACCATAGGCTCTTCTGCCTGACGAATAACCGCAGGATCGGGATAGTTTGTAGGGTTGTCGATATTCAGCACCTCTCCGCTTGTAAGAGTTACCTTGTAGATAACAGATGGTGCAGTTGTAATGAGGTCGAGGTTATATTCTCTCTCAAGTCTTTCCTGAATAATTTCCATGTGGAGGAGTCCGAGGAAGCCGCAGCGGAAGCCGAAGCCGAGTGCGATAGAGGTTTCCGGCTCGAATGTGAGGGAAGCATCATTGAGCTGGAGCTTTTCCAGAGCCTCACGGAGATCGCCGTACTTTGCGCCGTCAGCGGGATAAATACCGGAGAATACCATGGGATTTGCCTGACGGTAGCCGGGCAGAGGCTCTGCACAAGGGTTATCGTCAAGAGTAACAGTATCACCAACCTGAGTATCACCGATGCTCTTGATGGAGGCTGTGAGGTAGCCAACCTCGCCTGCTTTCAGAACGCCTGTATTCACAAGCTGATTCGTATCCATATAGCCAGCTTCTACGATAGTAAAGGTTGCACCAGTTGCCATAAGGCGTATGGTATCGCCGACCTTTACAGTACCATCCTTTACACGGATATAGATAACAACGCCTTTGTAAGCATCATAATAGCTGTCGAAGATGAGAGCCTGAAGAGGAGCATTGGGATCGCCCTTTGGTGCAGGGATGTCAGTAACGATACGTTCCATGACTTCTTCAATATTAAGACCAGCCTTAGCGGAAATTCTGGGAGCGTCCATTGCAGGAATGCCGATGATATTCTCTATCTCATTGCATACACGCTCAGGATCAGCAGCCGGCAGGTCAATTTTATTTACAACAGGGACTACCTCAAGGTCATGTTCTATTGCGAGGTAGGTATTGGCAAGAGTCTGTGCTTCAATGCCCTGAGATGCGTCTACAACGAGAATAGCACCCTCACATGCAGCAAGGCTTCTGGAGACCTCGTAGTTAAAGTCAACATGTCCCGGTGTGTCGATAAGGTTGAAAACGTAGGTGTTTCCGTCCTTTGCCTTGTAATTGAGGTGAACGGCACGAGCCTTGATGGTTATGCCTCTTTCACGTTCGATGTCCATGTTATCGAGGATCTGTTCCTCCATATCACGCTTTGCTACCGTAAAGGTCTGCTCAAGAATACGGTCAGCAAGTGTGGATTTTCCGTGGTCAATATGGGCAATAATACAAAAATTGCGGATGTTGTCCATTTTATCTGCTCCTTCAGGATTGTTTTTCTATGATTTACCCTTTATTATAACACAAAATCGGCTGATTGTAAAGTAGGGAATTCAGAATTTTCCGAGCGATACTGAACAAGGGATGTTCGTCAGATATAAAGCAGGGGTAAAGAACTCAAAAAACTGCCGCAGCAATAAAAAATGCCGCAGCAGTTTTGTTTTTATAGAAATTACTTGATTTTAGCCAACTGATCTATAGTTTTCTTTACATCCGGATCGTTAGTTAGGCTGTAGAGGATTCTGAAATAGATCTTAGCACGAAGAATGTCATTTTCCTCATAAGAGCCTTTGGCAAGAGCAGCCACTACAGATACGACTTCTTCATTTGCACCGGGCTTGATGCCGTACTTTTCAAATGCTGCATTAACAAGCTTTCTTGTAGGCGGAGAAAGCTTTTTCTTTGTGATATTATGTATATGGTGAAGTTCAGCCGTAACGATAGGATTATCAGCATATACCATAGCCTCATAGTAGAAGCATACTGCGCTGTCGTAGTCCTCTATCTCGACGCAGTAGAATCCGAGGTTGCAGTAGCAGCGTGAGATTTCTTCCGGAGAAGTAGCGATGCTGAGGGTTTCCTTAGTACAGCCGAGCAGATCGTCATTCTGTTTCATGTACTTGAAGCATTCAGCCATTTCAAAGTATGCGTCAGTATTGAGAGGGTTGAAGCGGATAGCGTCCTCCAGAACTGAAACTGCTTCTTCGGCACGTCCAGCTTCAAGAAGGCTGAAGCCGTGGAGCATTACCATACGAGACAGATCGAAGGGCGGACGTTCCAGACGCTTAGACGGCTGGTAGAAATAGAGGTAGAGCTGATGTTCAAGGGGATTGCGGAGGCTGAGGTACATTTTCTCCTCAGTTTCACGATAGGAAATGCGTATCTTAGTATAAAGACCTTCTGTCAGCTTGAAAGCCTCTTCATGCTTGCCTTCATTTATAAGCTGGATAGCCTCGTTCATAACAGCGTCAAGACGCTTACCGTCGAGATACATCATTCTTGCGACCTGTTCTTTCTTTTCATCGGGAAGTATTTCGTAAGCAAGTTCAGCGATCTGACTTTCGATGTCGGCAGCATTTTCATGGTTCTTGTATTTTGTGACCTGACCTTCCAGATACGCCATATCTACGCCGTATTCGCCGGAAAGACCGTCACGGATCTCCTGCATAATTTCTTTTACGCTCATGTATTAAACTCCTTTTCTTGTGGATAAATTGCTGTGTTTCCACCTTACTCTTTTTAGTATACCATATTCCCATAAAAATTGCAACACTTTTTTACAAGCTTTTATCGAATTTATATAAATCAGTCCTTGGGAGGAGATTTCTTCTTTTTTTTCTTTTTGCGGACAGACCAGCCGAAATCTCCGAGTTTACGTCCGAGAGCGAAGTATTCGCCGTGGGCGTAAGCCATAAGACCGCATTGCTGTAGATTAAGCTTGCCCTTGCTGTCAACGTAGCGTTCATCAGCGTTTACGCCGGTAATTTCTGCTATGAACATGGTATGGCTGCCAAGCTCCTTTGTTTCAGTGACCTTGCATTCAAGGCTTATAGGACACTCTGCGATCATTGGTGCAGAAACGGTTTTTGCAGGTTCAGGAGTAAAACCGCAGTGGGTGAATTTATCGGTATCCCTGCCGCTTCTCACACCGCAGAAGTCGGTCTCTTTGCACATAGCGGATGTGGTGAGGTTTATGACGAATTCTTTTTTCTCCATGATGATAGGGTAGGAGTGACGTGAGGGACGAACTGAAATATACGTCATAGGCGGATGTGTGCAGAGTACGCCTGTCCAGCCGATAGTGAGGACGCTAGGGTTTTCCATAGTACCGCAGGATACGAGGGCTGCCGGTACAGGTGCAAGAAGTACGCTGCCTTTCCAGTGCTGTTTTGCCATTGTGATTTCTCCTTTTATAGTTTGATTATATTTTAACATGACAACAGCGGATATGTCAATCTTGTGCTGTGGTTTTTTCACGGCGATTTGACAAATAATTTCGTGAGTGATATAATCTATAAAATACTTGATGAAGGAACTCTTTATGGATTTTTTGCTTTTTATATTATTTGTCGTTTGTTTTCGTCTTTTTGCTGTACTGTCAGTCGTATGCTATATAACTTCGTTTATCTGCCTTATATTCTTGAAAAAGATAAATAAACTCAAAATTGTTGGTATTATACTTCCAATTATCGGAACTGTCCTTGCGTTTCCGTCTGCGGTTCATTATGGTCAATGTGCATTAAATATCAATATTATCATGGGTGTGCTTGTTGTAATAGATGCTGTTATGATAGCTCTGTTTATAACGGCAGGCAGGAAAACACAGTGAACATAATGGTTATGTCTGTAAAGAAAAGGAGAAATCTTATGAAAAATAAAAAATCACTTATTCTGTTTGCTGCAATTGCATCAATACTGTTATCAGCCTGCGGAAGCACAGACTCGTCTGATTCGGTAAGTAAAACAGAAGAAGCTTTGCTTATAAGTGAATTCCTGTTTGAACAATATGATGAGGGAATGATTTCTGTAGGTGAAGTAGTTAAAAGTGAAACACTCATGGAGCTTGTTGAAGAGGAAACGGATATATACAAAGCCCTTAGTGATAATTTTTACTACAGCCGAATGGCGTTTATTGACGAGAATACAGTTGTTATCACAGGAAACGTTATATTCCAGAGTGCTAAAGGCTATCTTGTAACAGATGGGACAGAAGTATCTGAGGAATTCTATGAAGTTCCTACGGGATTCGGATTCGATGCCAATAAAATTACCGTGCACTCAAAGTCAGAGAAGTATGAAAATCTGTATTTCTGGACTGCTGGTTTATAAGAAGAACATGTATTTTATACGTTTCAATAACTGGCGAGCATGTTCGCCCGCCAGTTTGTCGAAAAAGCCAGATCAATAAAAGTTTTTTGGTTCAGCAATTTTTCAAAAATGCTGGCGGGACGAGGGAAGAACCCTCGTCGCCGTCCGCAGACGGCGAAACTCCCTGCGCCATACTTCCGGCGAATGGAGAAATGGGTTAAAAATGCGACAGCATTTTGATATGATGAAATTTATACAACTGAATAACCTTGGGAAAAGAGCCCATACTCATAACCGAGGTGAACAACATGAAAAAAACAGAAACAGCAGCAATAATCGGAATGGCAGGCGCACTTCTCATATCCGCACTTGGGCAGGATGCCGCCGCATATCACAGCATAGAGGAGAACGTCCTCAGACTTCATATACTTGCAAATTCAGATTCAATGGAGGATCAGCTCCTGAAATACAAGGTCAGGGACGAGATTCTGCGCAGAGGCTCGGTGTATTTTGAGGATATATCCTCACCGGAGGACGCAGTATACACGGCTGAAAGCAGTCTCCAGTATCTTGAGGAAATCGCCCGTGAAGCTGTAGCAGGAGAAGGCTATGACTACACAGTAAATGCGGAGCTTGTGACTATGACCTTTGAAGAACGTACTTATGAGGATGTAACACTTCCGGCAGGCGTTTACGATGCTGTAAGAATAACTATAGGCGAAGCAGAGGGGCAGAACTGGTGGTGTGTGATGTATCCGCCGCTGTGTATTCCGGCAGTCTCTGAAACAGAGGATGAAGATGAGATACTGGAAAAATATTTCACAGATGAAGAGGAAAAACTTCTTACAGAGCCTGAAAAAATACGATACAAGCTGAAATGTGCCGAGTGGCTGAAGGAAATATGGAGGAAGGTTTGTGAATAATCTGTAAAAGTTTGCATTGCATCATTGACAGGAAGAGTAATATAGTGTATACTGTCTAAAGTAAACAAAGAAGAGCATCACGTTCTCACCGTTTGGTAAATGAATCGAAACGGTCAATATATTTTGTCCCTGTACTCAAAAGGGTATTTATGCGGGCAAGGTATGAGGAGAGTGCTCACGGGTGTGATGCACTCATTTTTGTTTGTAATTAAAATGTTTGGAGGTGCTGGCTTATCAGCAAACAAGAGCTGCAGATCAATGAGGAAATCCGTGATAAGGAGATCCTTGTCATTGACAGCGATGGAACAAAGCTCGGAAACATGTCTGCAAGAGACGCACAGAAGCTTGCATACGATCAGGATCTTGACCTCGTCAAGATAGCACCGCAGGCAAAGCCGCCGGTGTGTCGTATCATGGATTACGGCAAGTACTGCTTTGAACAGCAGAAGCGTGAAAAGGAAGCCCGTAAAAATCAGAAGGTCGTTGCAATCAAGGAAATCAGAATGTTTTCAGCGATCGATACTCATGACTTTGAAACAAAGGTCAATCAGGCAAAGAAGTTTCTGGAGGGCGGCGACAAGCTGAAGGTATCAGTAAGATTCCGTAAGCGTGCGATCGCACATCCGCAGATAGGTGAAGAGCTGCTTGAAAGATTCAAGGAAGCATGTGCAGCAGTTGGAACGGTTGAAAAGCCTGCAAAGATGGAAGGCCGCAGTATGGTCATGTTCATTTCACCGAAGGCATCCAAGTAAAAGGAGGATATATCCATGGCAAAGGTTAAGACAAAAACACATTCTGGCGCAAAGAAGCGTTTTAAGCTGACAGGCTCTGGTAAGATCAAGTACCAGAAGACAAACAAGAGACACAGACTGACACAGAAGGATACAAAGCGTAAGAGAATCGCTCGTACCGCAGGTGTAGCTGACGTTACAAACGCACCGGCACTGAAGAAGCTGCTGCCGTATCTCTAATCTGAGAAGCGTAACAGGAAAACAAGAAAACAGAAAATCGGAGGTAGAAGATTATGGCACGTGTTAAGGGTGCAATGATGACTCGTAAGAGAAGAAATAAAACACTGAAGCTGGCTAAGGGTTACTGGGGCAGCAAGAGCAAGCACTTCAAGATGGCTAAGCAGGCTGTCATGAAGTCCGGCAACTATGCATATGTAGGCAGAAAGCAGAAGAAGAGAGAGTTCAGACAGCTCTGGATCACAAGAATCTCTGCTGCTTGCAAGATGAATGGTATGAACTATTCTACATTTATGAACGGCTGCAAGAAGGCTGGCATCGAACTGAACAGAAAGATGCTGTCTGAGATTGCTATCACCGATCCCGCAGGCTTTACTGCAATCGTTGAAAAGGCAAAGGCTGCTCTGTAAAAAAGGAAACTTGACACGCTCTGGTACAATACGGAGCGTGTTTTGTTATAAGGAGGATTTCTGTATGGGCATAACACCGCAGTATATATCAGCAAAAGAAAACCCGTCGGTAAAGTTTTACCGCAAGCTTTCTGAAAGCAAGAAAACAAGAACACAGGAGAAATGCTTTGTGCTGGAAGGTTACCGTCTTGTATCCGACGCTCTCAAAAACGGCGCAGAAATAACAATGCTTTTTATTACGGAAAATGCGTATGAGCGTTTCGGCGAGGAGCTTTGCAGCCTTTCAGGAGAAGTTACACGAGTTTTATGCATAACTGATGAGCTTGGAAAATATATGGCGGAAACAGAGAATACACAGGGAGTATTTGCAGTATGCCGTATGCCCGTGCAGAAGTCGTGGAATGATTTCCTGAAAAAAGAGGGAGCATACACAGTTCTTCACCAGCTTCAGGATCCGGGCAATGCCGGAATGATACTCAGAACCGCAGACGCACTTGGTATTGATGGAGTAATATTCTGCAAAAGCTGTGATATATACAGTCCCAAGGTAGTCCGTGCAACAATGGGAAGCCTTTTCAGAGTTCCTGTGCTGGTATGCTCTGATGAAAATGATGTTTTCTATCAGCTTGAGGAGCATGGCATTGAAAGCGATGCGGCAGTAGTCAGGGATGAAACTGATATTGCAGGAGAACGGAAATATGCTGAAAATGGCTGTGCAGTGTGGATAGGAAATGAGGGCAATGGTCTGCCTGAAACGGTTTCTTCACGGTGCAGCAGAAGAATAACTATTCCCATGTACGGAAATATAGAATCACTCAATGCGGCAATGGCAGCAGGGATATTGATGTGGGAAATGGCGAAAGGCAGGAAAGGAAAATGACTCTTGAATTCTGGCTATGGATGGTAATGGTCTTCGGTGCAGGAAACCCGAAAATATGGACTATTATAAAGGAAACCGGAACACCGGAAAAAGCATATTACCGGCTTAAAGAGGATGACCGGACAGAGGTCTTTGAACTGAATTCACGTCAGAAGTCGGCTGTAAAGAGCGTTTCAATGGAGCATGTGGAAAAGGTTCTTGAAAATTGCAGAAGCAAGGATATTTCGGTAACATTTTACGGTGATGGAAAATATCCCTCAAGGCTTGCCGGAATATATAATCCTCCTGCTGTGCTTTTTTATCAGGGACATATTGAGATACTTGAGGAGTATCTTCCTATTACAGTAGTAGGGACACGCAAGCCCTCTGAATACAGTGTAAGGGCGGCAAATCAGATATGCTCTGATCTTGCAAAGGCAGGAATTGTGATAGTAAGCGGATTTGCAGTAGGACTTGACTCGGCGGCGCATAGGGCAGCGCTTCTTTCAGGCGGAAGAACGGTTGCAGTACTTGGCTGCGGAATAGATGTGAGTTATCCTAAAAATAATGCAGACGCAAAAAAATACATAATAAGGAAAGGTCTGGTTCTCAGCGAATTTCTCCCCGGTACAGAGCCTTATCCAAGAAATTTTCCTGTACGAAACCGTATAATGTCCGGAATAAGTCAGGGAACTCTCGTAGTACAAGCACCTGAAAAAAGCGGTTCGCTCATTACAGCAGAGCTTGCACTTGAGCAGGGAAGAACAGTTTTTTGCATTCCGCCTGCAGATATATTTGACAACAGGTATGCAGGTGTGGTAAAATATCTCCGTGACGGTGCAGTGCCGGTATTCAGTTACCTTGATATTGTAAATGAATACTACCATGCCTATACGCATAAACTTGAAACGTCCGTATTGTTCGAATCATCGGGAAATTCTGAAGATTCCGTATTTTTCGGAGAGAAGTCCGATACTGATACAGGTGAGGAAAGAAAAGTGCGCAGGGAAACTGCACCAGAGAAAAAAGAGAACAGGAAACCTAAAATGGAGGAAAAAGTCACGCCGGCAGATAATGAAAAACGTGATTTTTCCTTACTTGATGGTCTTGAACTGAAAATAGCCGTTCTTTTATCGCAGGAGCATCAGATGCACATTGATGCAATAGTGGAGAGACTTGATGCTGATGAAAGCGAGGTTGCCTCTGCTGTGACCATGCTTGCAATAGAGGGCTATGTTACAAGGTTCTCAGGACAGCTTTACGGTATCCTTTAGAAAGGAGTCGGCTCTGCGGAAAATGGCAGAGCAGGTTTATATGACAAATCTTGTTATAGTAGAGTCGCCGGCAAAGGCGAAAACAATACAAAAGTATCTGGGCAAGGATTATGATGTAATTGCATCAATGGGACATGTCCGTGACCTTCCTAAGTCAAAGCTGGGCGTAGATGTTGAAAATGGCTTTCAGCCCCAGTATACTGATATGAAGGGCAAGGAGGATGTAATAAAGCAGCTGAAATCACGGGCAAAGAAGTGCGATCGTGTCTATCTTGCAACTGACCCTGACCGTGAGGGAGAGGCTATTTCATGGCATATCGCCCAGATGCTTGGTCTTGATATGGATGACAACAACAGAGTTGAGTTCAACGAGATCACAAAATCCGGTATACAAAGCGGTATGGAGCATCCTCACAAGATAGATGTTGATCTTGTAAATGCTCAGCAGGCAAGACGTATCGTTGACAGAATAGTTGGCTATAAGCTCAGTCCTTTTTTGTGGAAAAAGGTGAGAAGAGGTCTTTCAGCAGGACGAGTGCAGTCTGTTGCAGTACGTCTTGTAGTTGACCGTGAAAATGAAATAAAGGCGTTTGTCCCTCAGGAATACTGGTCTGTAGATGCAAAGTTTTCCGCAGCGTCTTCAAGGAGAGTATTCTCTGCAAAGCTTACAGCAGTTGACGGAAAGCGTGTGGATAAGACTGAAATAGGCACGAAGGAAGAAGCAGATGCACTTCTCGCAAGACTTGAAAACGCACAGTTCAGTGTTTCAAAGGTAAGAAAGCGTGTTACAAAGAAGCATCCGGCAGCACCGTTCATTACATCCACACTTCAGCAGGATGCCTCATACCGTCTTGGATTCCAGTCAAAGCGCACCATGAAAGTGGCGCAGGAGCTTTACGAGGGTGTTGATGTTGACGGAATGGGCGCAGTAGGTCTTATTACCTATATGAGAACAGACAGCCTGCGTATTTCAGATGAAGCAAGAGAGGCGGCTAGTGAGTATATTCGTTCCGAGTACGGAAATGAATATCTTCCGCCCGAACCCCGTGTATATAAATCAAAGAAGAATGCACAGGACGCACATGAGGCGATCCGTCCTTCAATGCCTTCTCTTACACCGCTCAGACTCAAAAGCAGTCTCAGCTCCGATCAGTTTAAGCTGTACAAGCTTATCTGGGAGAGATTTATTGCAAGTCAGATGGCAGACGCAGCCCTTGACACAGTATCCGTTGATATAATGGCAGATGGCTGTCTTTTCAAGGCAAGCGGAAGTACAGTACGCTTTGATGGCTTTACAGCTCTTTATGAGGAAACAAAGGACGCAAAGGGTGAGAATAAGAATCTTCCTGAGCTTTCAGAGGGCGATATGCTTAAGGTGCGCTGTCTTGAGGGCAACCAGCACTTTACCCAGCCGCCGGCACGTTACACAGAAGCATCCCTTATCAAGACTCTGGAAGAAAACGGTATAGGCAGACCGAGTACCTATGCGCCGACTATTACAACTATTACATCACGTCTTTATGTAGAACGTGAGGGAAAGTCTCTGAAGCCGACAGTTCTGGGAGAAGTAACCACTGAGCTTATGAAGGAGCATTTCCAGAATATAGTAGACGCAGCCTTTACTGCCAAAATGGAAAGTGATCTTGACGAGGTAGAACAGGGACAGCGTGACTGGGTAAGTGCGCTGGATGAGTTTTACGGAGACTTTGCAAAAACTCTCTGCGAAGCAGAGGAGAAGATGGAAGGAAAGCGAGTTAAAGTTCCGGATGAGGAAACGGATATTATCTGCGAGGTATGCGGCAGGAACATGGTTATAAAGATCGGACGTTTCGGCAGATTTCTTGCATGCCCTGGATTCCCTGAATGCACAAATACAAAGAAGATAGTACAGGAAACCCCCGGCAGTTGTCCGAAGTGCGGTGGAAAGATCATTCTCAAGAAGTCCAAGAAGGGCAGAAGCTTTTATGGCTGCGCACAGTATCCGGATTGCGGCTTTATGACGTGGAATGTTCCGCTGGAGGAAAAGTGTCCTCAATGCGGCTCAACTCTTTTCCAGAAGGGCGGCAAGCAAGGACGCAAGGTATGTGAAAAGGAAGGCTGCGGCTATGACAGACCTATAAATGGCGGAGAATAATATGGAAAATAAACAGAGAGTATCAGTTATAGGAGGAGGTCTTGCCGGCTGTGAGGCTGCATGGCAGCTTGCGTCGGCAGGCTTTCCCGTGACTATATATGAAATGAAGCCGCTGAAATATACACCGGCTCATCATTACAAGGGACTTTCCGAGCTTGTATGCTCCAATTCCCTTAAAGCGGACAGGCTTGCATCTGCGGCAGGACTTCTGAAAGCAGAAATGGAGCGTCTGGGTTCACTTCTCATACCATGTGCAAGAGAGGTTTCAGTAGCAGCAGGCGGTGCGCTTGCGGTAGACAGAGAGAAGTTCTCCGATATGGTAACAGAGAAGATAACCTCACATCCTCTTATAACAGTATGCAGCGAGGAGGTATGCGAAATACCTGATTCGCCGGTAATTATTGCCAGCGGCCCATTGACAGCGGACAGCCTTGCTAGGAGCATAGAGGAAAAATGCGGAAGCCGTCTTAGCTTTTTTGATGCAGCCGCACCTATCGTTACCTATGAAAGCCTTGATACGGATATAGTATTCTATGCGTCACGCTATGACAGAGGAGACGCTGACTATATAAATTGTCCCATGAACAAGGAGGAATATCTTGCATTTTATCAGGCACTTATAAGCGCAGAACGTGCGCCGCTGAGTGAATTTGACAAGGAGATATTCCGTGTATATGAGGGCTGTATGCCTATTGAGGTGCTTGCTTCAAGAGGCGAGGATACAATGCGTTTCGGGCCTCTGAAGCCTGTAGGTCTCACTGATCCGAGAACAGGCAGAAGACCATATGCAGTAGTGCAGCTCAGACGTGAGAACAGCGAGGGGACGCTTTTCAATCTGGTAGGATTCCAAACAAATCTGAAATTTCCAGAGCAGAAGAGAGTATTCTCAATGATACCTGGTCTTGCAAATGCAGATTTTATGCGTTACGGAGTAATGCACCGCAATTCATTCCTTGACAGTCCTAGACTTCTGAATGCGGATTATTCACTGCGTACAGAACCGCTTACATTTTTTGCAGGACAGATAACAGGCGTTGAGGGTTACATTGAATCTGCGGCAAGCGGAATACTTGCAGGTGTGAACATGGCAAGAAAGCTTTCCGGCAAAGCTCCGCTTATTCTGCCGAGAGATACAATGATGGGTGCGCTTTCTTCATATATAAGCGATGAGGGCATAAAGGAATTTCAGCCAATGGGCTGCAACATGGGTATTCTTCCGGAGCTGCCGGAAAGAATACGTGATAAGAAGCTTAAATATCAGGCGTATGCAGACAGAGCTTTGCAGTCACTTGAAAATTACCTGACATCACAGGAAGGATGATAACTGATGAATATTATAGTAGACGCATTCGGCGGAGACAATGCGCCTCTTGAGGTTATAAAGGGAAGCTTGCAGGCAGTACGTGAACTCAAGGTTAATGTTACTCTTGCAGGCAATGAGAAGCTTATAAAGAAGTGTGCCGAGGAAAACGGTCTTTCACTTGAAGGAATAGACATTCTCCATGCCGAGGAAATATTTGACATTCATGAAGAGCCTGTTTCACTTATCAAGGAGCATAAGAACAGCTCCATGGCAGTTGGTATGCAGGCACTTGCCGATGGCAAGGGTGACGCATTTGTATCAGCAGGAAGCAGCGGTGCGCTGGTAGTAGGCTCTACATTTATAGTAAAGCGAATCAAGGGCATAAAGAGAGTAGCACTTGCACCTGTAATGCCTACCGGAGATAAGCCTTTTCTGCTTCTTGACGGCGGAGCAAACAACGACTGCCGTCCGGAGATGCTCCAGCAGTTTGCAATAATGGGAAGTGCCTATATGGAAAAGGTAATGGGCGTAGATAAGCCCAGAGTAAAACTCCTGAACGTAGGCGCAGAGGAAACAAAGGGCAGAGAGCTTGAACTTGAAGCGTATAAGCTTCTTCAGAATACTCCCGTAAATTTCTGCGGAAACATTGAAGCGAGAGAGCTTCCTCTTGGAAACGCAGATGTTGTAGTAGCAGACGGCTTCACAGGAAATGTTGCCCTGAAGCTTTATGAGGGCATGGGCAAGTTCATGAAGGATCAGCTGAAAGGCAATATCTTTGCAGGAGCAGGAAAGCTTGCAACACTTCTTGTTATGAAGAGAATAAAGGGCATTACAACAAAGCTTGACTACAAGGCGACAGGCGGTGCGCTTATGATGGGTGCGTCAAAGCCGGTAATCAAGGCTCACGGCAGTTCAGACGCAAGAGCATTTTTCAATGCTATACGTCAGGCAAAGAACTGCGTAAGCGGAAACATGATCGAAGCAATAGCAGGAACAGTCTGTAACATGCAGAAAGGATGATGATTCATGGAACATACAGAGCTGAACCGTTTTGAGGAATATATCGGCTATCATTTTGAAAATAAGGAGCTTCTTACAGAAGCACTTTCACATTCATCCTATGCCAATGAAAAGAAGAAATGCAGATGCAGCAACGAGCGTCTTGAATTTCTTGGCGACAGTGTACTGTCGATCATAGTATCGGAGTATCTTTTCACACATTACAAGGAAATGCCGGAGGGCGAACTTACTAAGCTCAGAGCTTCACTTGTATGCGAAAAGGCACTCCATGTATTTGCAAAGGAGATCCATCTTGGAGAATTCCTTCTTCTTGGCAAGGGCGAGGAAAATACCGGCGGAAGAAATCGTTCTTCCATTTTAGCGGACGCATTTGAAGCGGTAATAGCAGCGATATACCTTGACGGGGGAATAGAGCCTGCGAAAAAGCACGTACTGCGTTTTGTTCCTAATCATGTGGAAAAAAGCGGCAGGCTGAATTTCAGAGACTACAAGACAGTTCTTCAGGAGATAATCCAGAAGAATCCGGAGGAAAAGGTTGAATACGTCCTTGCCGGCGAAACAGGTCCTGACCACGACAAGGCGTTTACAGTGAACGTATGCCTTAATTCAAATGTTATAGGCACAGGCACAGGCAAGAGCAAGAAGTCAGCCGAGCAGATGGCTGCCAAGGAAGCACTTATGCTTATGGGCTATGAAGAGACACTGTAATCTTGCGTTTTTCATTCCTCATATGGGATGTCCTAATATGTGCAGCTTCTGCGACCAGAAAGCAATAAGCGGCGAGACAAAGCCGCCTGCGCCGGAGGAAATTGCGGAGCAGTGCAGGGAAAGCCTTGCAGGAGGAATTGACGGAAAGAATTCTGAGATAGCCTTTTTCGGAGGCAGCTTTACAGCTATCCCACAAGAGCATATGCTTTCATACCTTGAAGCTGTGCAGCCGTTTTTAGGTGAAAACGGCTTTTCGGGAGTGCGCATTTCCACAAGACCGGACGCTGTTCCCGATGAAATTCTGCATATTCTCAAAGAATACGGCGTTACTGCCATTGAGCTTGGCGCACAAAGTATGTCGGACGGAGTTCTCGCTCTCAACCGCCGAGGACACAGTGCGCAGGATGTAAGAGAAGCGTCGGAGCGTATAAAGTCTCACGGCTTTTCGCTGGGACTGCAAATGATGTACGGTCTCTATGGCAGCACAGCAGCAGACGAGGAATATACTCTGTCCGAGTGTATAATTCTGAAACCGGATACAATGCGAATATATCCAACTGTTGTTCTTGATGGAACGCATCTTGGTGAGCTTTACAAAAGAGGTCGGTATATCCTTCCATCATGGGATGACATGCTTAAATTCACCTCAAGGGCAATATGCCGTCTGAGAGAAGAGAATATCAGCCTTATCAGACTTGGACTTCATGCGGAAAAGGAACTGGAGAGCCGTATACTGGCTGGATTTTATCATCCGGCACTGAGGGAGCTTGCAGAAGAACGCTTGTATATGAGTGCCATGAAGCAGTGGGCGGAACGTCGTAAGGATATTCTGTCAAAGAATGCCGGAAAGGGTGCTTATGTTCTTGCGGAGGTGCAGACGGGCAGAGCAGGAATTGCCGCAGGTCACGGTAAGGCAAATCGAAAATCCTTTGCGGAGCATACTTACGGCACAAGAATGAGGATCACTGAAAATAAGGAACTGTCAGATGGAATTATCAGGCTGAGTTTTTGTACAGCAGATGAAGCAGGCGCATTAAGATCAATCGGAGAGGAAGTGTACGATGTATTTAAAATCACTGGAACTTCAGGGCTTTAAGTCCTTTCCGGATAAGATAAAGCTTAACTTTGACGCAGGTCTGACGGCGGTAGTAGGGCCGAACGGCAGCGGAAAGAGTAATATCGGCGATGCAGTGCGATGGGTACTGGGCGAGCAGTCCACCAAGACGCTGCGAGGCAATAAGATGGAGGATGTTATTTTTTCCGGTACCAAGCAGCGGAAGCCTACAGGCTTTGCGGCGGTTACGCTGAATATAGACAACAGCTCCGGAATTCTGGGAGATGAATACGGCGAAGAGGTAAGCATAACAAGAAAGCTGTACCGAAGCGGTGAGAGCGAATATCGCATAAACGGCAGGAATGTACGTCTTAAAGATGTGACGGAGCTGTTTATGGATACAGGTATGGGCAGAGATGGTTATTCCATTATAGGACAGGGACGCATTGCGGAGATAGTCAGTGCAAAAAGCACCGACAGACGAGATATATTTGAAGAAGCGGCAGGCGTTTCCAAATTCCGCTATAAAAAAGAAGAGGCGCAGAGAAAGCTTGAACATGCAGAGGAAAACCTTTCAAGACTGCGTGATATAGCTTCAGAGCTTGAGGGAAGAGTTGAGCCGCTGCGAATGCAGTCTGAAAAGGCTAAAAGGTTTCTTGTTCTTGCAGAGGAGCAGAAGCAGCTTGAGGTTTCGCTCTGGATACAGCAGTCTGAAGAACTTAAAAAGAAACTGCAAAGGCTTTCGGATGACCTTCTTCTTGCACAGGCTGAATATGAAAACATCCAGCGGGACCTTGAATCTGCCGAGGAGCAGGTTGAGGACGGCTATAGAAGACTTCAGGAAAGTACCATAAAGATAGAGAATCTCCGTGAGGATGTGCGCCGTGCAGAGGAAGAAGCAGCACAGCTTACAGCGTCACTTGCAGTTTGTGAAAATGACGTTCGTCATGCGCAGGAGCGATCTGTGAGCCTTGAACAGCAGGCAAAGGAACTTTCCGGTATAACAGAAACCGCAGGCAAATTTCTGAATACACTTCTTGAAAAGGAAGAAAAACTGCATCAGCAGGAAATAACACTGCGAGTTGAATCGGAACAGCTCCATAATGACTGGGAGCGTATGGAGGAAAAGGCGGCGGCACTTGGAGCAGGCTTTGATGAAGCCGGTAAGAAGCTTCAGGAGCTTTATGTAAAGCAGGGACAGCTTCGTGTGAAAAACGAGAATCTTGTGCGTCAGCAGGAGGAAATATCAGCACAGAAAATGTCCGGCAATATGCGCCTTGCCGCAATGGAAGAGGAGTTTTCTGTACAGTCTCAGGAAACAAGGAAATGGGAAGAAAAGCTTTTGGAAGCAGAGAGCAGTCTCATGGAATTGCAGGCAAAGGCAGAGAATCAGCAGAAGCTGTGCGGCGATGCGCTCCGCCAGACTGACGCACTTCGTGCCGAGCGCAATCAGATAGCCTTTTCCATACGTGAAAAGCAGCAGAGACAGAAACTCTTATCTGATATGGAACAGAACATGGAAGGCTTTGCCGGAAGTGTAAAGGCGGTTCTCAGGGCAGAGGGCGGAAGACCTTCCGGCGTACATGGAACAGTAGCACAGTGCATAGAAGCAGACAGCCGATGCGGTGTGGCAATTGAAACAGCACTGGGCGGTGCAATGCAGAATCTTATAGTAGATGATGAGGAAGTGGCTAAAAGGTGGATACGTTTCCTTGCACAGCACCGTGCAGGACGGGCAACATTTCTTCCGGTAACATCTGTAAAGGGAAGAGTTCTTCAGGAATACGGCATTGAAGATGAAGAGGGATTCGTTGATTTTGCATATCGTCTTGTAAGGTATGATCCAGTGCATGAGGGAATTGTGCATTCGCTTCTGGGAAGAATAGCCGTTGCAGAGAATCTTGACGCTGCATCAGCTATTGCAAAAAAATACGGCTATCGTTTCCGTATAGTTACACTTGACGGTCAGGTGATCAATGCCGGCGGTTCATTCACAGGCGGTTCAGCGCAGAAAAGCGGAGGTATGATAACCAGAAAGACTGAAATATCAGCTCTCAGGCAGACTATAGAGGCCCTGAAAGAACGTGAGCAGGAGAATGCGCAGAAACTATCACAGGCAGAAGCTGAAACAGCACAGGTTCAGCAGGAGGCAGAAAAACTGCGTATTGAAACGTCACATGCTGAATCTGATGTCATGAAAGCACAGGCTGAATGCGGAAAGCAGCAGTATCTTCTCAGTCAAACTGAAAATCGTCTGTCAGAGCAGCGTTCACAGCAGACTGGACTTGAAGAAAGAGCAGAGAGTTTAAGAAAAGAACATGTACAGGTTCAGGAGGAGCTTGACTGTATAGGCAGAGACATAGGCACAGCTCAGACCGATGCAGCACAGGCGCAGGTAATGCGTGACAGTCTCAGGGACGAGCAGAATACATTGGCAGAGAAACGTGCCCAGATGCGAATACAGACAGCGGCACTTGAAAAGGATATGGACGCACTTCACAAGGAGCTTGAGAATGCAGAGGAGCAGCGAAAAAATGCCAAGGAGAATGTAATACGTATAAAAAATGAGCTTGCGGAAACACATAAGCTTATAGCGGATAAGAAGCAGGAGGCAGAGCGTTCCGGAGCAAGAATAAAGGTACTCCAGACGCAAAAAGAAAAAGCGTTGGAGGAGATCGTACACTGGAAGACGGTGCATGATACTCAGGAACAGCATATACGCCATGTACAGGATGGAATGAAGTCTGCAAATGAAGCCAAGGAAAAATATGCCGGAACTGTCACAAGGCTTGAGGAGAGAAAAATCTCTGTCCAGAATGAATATGACGGTATCATACGAAGACTTCTGGAGCAGTACGAAATGACACGTACCGAAGCGGCAGAGATCGCAAAGCCGCTGGAGGATGTGCAGGCGGCGCAGAGAGAGCTTTCATCTGTAAAGGGAAAGATACGTGCATTGGGAAGTGTGAACGTTGCAGCGATCGAGGAGTATGAGGAGGTATCCGAGAGATGGAAGTTCCTCACAGCACAGATGAAGGATGCGGAGAATGCAAAGAATGAGCTGGAAACACTTATCACGCAGCTTACCGAGGAAATGCAGAAGATATTCTCCGACAGCTTCAGAACGATAAACAGGAATTTCAAGGAGATATTTACTGATCTTTTCGGCGGAGGAGAAGCGGAGCTTTCTCTTACAGATCCGGATAACGTTCTTGAATCCGGCATCGAGATACATGTAGCACCGCCAGGTAAGGTTATCAAGAATCTTATTTCACTTTCCGGCGGAGAGCAGTCATTTGTAGCAATAGCTATATATTTTGCCATACTTCGTCTGAGACCGTCGCCTTTCTGTATTCTGGACGAGATAGATGCAGCTCTTGACGAGGGCAACGTCCGCAGATACGCACAGTATCTTCATAATTTTACAAAGACAACCCAGTTTATTCTTGTTACTCACAGAAGAAGTGCAATGGAAGAAGCAAAGGTGCTTTACGGAGTGACAATGCAGGAAAACGGCGTTTCAAAGCTGCTGCGAATGGAGCAGGATGAATTTGAAGCGGAGACATCAGGTTTACAATAAGCGAAAGGAGTAAAAAGCTATGGCTTTTTTTGGAAAGAAGGACAAAAAGGAAAAGAAAGGCTTTTTCAGCCGTTGGAGACAGACTGATGAGCAGAATGAAATAGAAGAAATTCAGAAAGCTGCGGAAGAAGCTTCGGAGGAGCTTCAGGAAAGATTTGAACCTGTTGATGACATCACTGAAGCGGTTTCAGAACGTGAGGCGACTGTACGTGAGGAAGAGGAAAGAAGACGTGCAGAAGCTGAAGAAATTGCCGAGAGAGAACGTGAAGAAGCAAGGGCACTTGCAGCAGAGGCAGCACAGCTTGCGGCACTTTCACAGGATGCTGAGGAGTTTGAGGAGCTTGCAGACGATGAGGAAGAGTCTGAGGATGAAATGTCTGAACCTGCTGAACCTAAAGAGACAGCGGAAACCGAGCCTGAGGTGATTGAGGAGTCTGAAACGGAAGAAGCAGAAGCTACGGAAGAGGAGACAGTTACAAAGGAATCCGAAGAGGAAGAAACTGAAACTGAGGAAGAACCGGAAGAGGAAGAGATTTCCGAAGAGGAAACAGAATCCGAAACAGAAGAAGAACCTGAAACAGAACAGGCAGAAGAGCCTGTGAAGAAGAAAAAGAGCATCTTTGCAAAGATCCGTGAGGGACTCCGCAAGACCAAGGAATCCATGATGTCCGGAATCAGGAATGTTCTGGGCAGCTTTACTAAAATTGACGAAGACCTTTTTGATGAGCTTGAAGAGACAATGATAATGGGCGATATGGGTGTTGAAACTTCAGAAGCCATCTGTAATGCTCTCCGCAAACGCATAAAGGAAAGAGGAATTACCGATCCCAAGGAGATCATGGGACTTATTCAGGAGATAATCAGTGAAATGCTGGGCGAGGATCAGGAGCTTGTACTTGATACAAAGCCATCTGTCATCATGGTTATCGGTGTAAACGGCGCAGGCAAGACAACTACTATAGGCAAGCTGTGCCATCAGCTTACAGCCGAGGGCAAGAAGGTCATCGTTGCGGCAGCAGATACATTCCGTGCAGCAGCTATTGATCAGCTTGAGGTATGGACAGAGCGTTCTGGAGTAGAGCTTGTAAAGCATGCAGAGGGTTCAGATCCTGGTGCAGTTGTATATGATGCGATCGACGCTGCAAAGGCAAGAGGCTGTGATGTGCTTATCTGCGATACAGCCGGCAGACTTCATAATAAGAAGAATCTTATGCAGGAGCTTGCTAAGATAAACCGTATCATTTCAACAAGAGCCGAGGGCTGCAGTGTGGAAACGCTTCTCGTTCTGGACGCAACAACCGGACAGAACGCTGTAAATCAGGCAAGGCTTTTCAAGGAAACAGCAGATATAAGCGGTATCGTACTTACCAAGCTTGACGGCACTGCCAAGGGCGGCATTATCGTTTCCATTAAGAATGAGCTTGACATTCCGGTAAAACTTATCGGTGTAGGCGAAAAGATCGACGATCTCCAGCCTTTCCATGCAGAAGACTTTGTAAATGCACTCTTTGACCGTGAGGAGCGTGTGTGATGAGAGTAATACTTGCGTCGAATAATAAAAACAAGATACGTGAAATGGCTCAGATACTTGAGCCTTTTGGGATGGAAGTAATTTCCCAGCGTGAAGCAGGAGCAGATTTTGAGGTAGAAGAAAACGGCACTACTTTCCGTGAAAATGCGGAGCTTAAAGCGGCGGCGGTTTTTGAGACACTGAATGCACCTGTAATTGCAGATGACAGCGGTCTTATGGTGGACGCTCTTAACGGCGCACCGGGAGTATATTCCCACAGATATGCCGGTGAAAATGCCACAGATAAGGAAAGATGCGAAAAGCTTCTCAGCGAGCTTGCAGATGTACCGGAGGAAAAACGCACAGCAAGATTTGTATGTGAGATATGCTTTATTGACGAAAAGGGTGAAAGACATTTCTTCACAGGCAAATGCGAGGGTATCATTGGCACAGAGGAAAAGGGCGAAAACGGATTCGGCTATGATCCGGTGTTCTATGTGGGCGGTGTTTCACTTGCAGAAATGACAGACGATGAAAAGAACAGTATCAGCCACAGAGGAGAAGCTCTCAGGCTGATGAAGAAATATTTGGAGGAAAGATAACATGCTTACAAGTAAACAGAGAGCAAAGCTGAGAGGCATTGCAAGCACATACGAGACAATTTTCCAGATCGGCAAAAGCGGTATCGGCGATCAGCTGGTACAGCAGGTTCTGGACGCACTGAAGAAGCGTGAGCTTATCAAGATACACGTTCTGGACAATTGCGAATACGACGCAAAGGAAGCCGCAGCTATCCTTGCAGAGCGTTCAAGATCAGAGGTAGTACAGGTTATCGGAAACCGTTTTGTGCTTTACAAGCGCAATCCTCAGGATCCTGTAATTGATCTCAAGGACTGAGATGGGGCGGATAGGCATATACGGAGGAAGCTTTGATCCGGTGCATAAGGGGCATATACATCTTGCAGAAACTGCAATGGAAAAGCTCTCTCTTGATGAAATAATTTTCATGCCGGCGAATATATCTCCTTTCAAGCAGGATAAGGCAGATGTAACAAGCGGAAGAGATCGCTATGAAATGCTCCGTCTTGCTCTTGAGGACAGGGAGAATATGAGCGTAAGCGATTATGAACTGAATCAGACAGGTGTAAGCTACACTGTGTGTACACTCAGGCATATGAAAAAGCTCTATCCGGATTCTCAGCTTGTACTTCTCATGGGAAGTGACATGCTAATGAGCTTTGAAAGATGGTACTGCTGGCAGGAAATAATGGAATATGCAGAGCTTGGATGTATCTCACGCAATAAGGGTGACGGAGAAATTCTCATGAAGCAGGCTGAAAAGCTGTCGGAATACGGCAAGGCATATGTGCTTTGGGAGGATGTACTTCCCATGTCATCAACACAGGTGAGAAGTTTTTTGAAAAAAGATGAAGATTGTTCTTGCTATTTGCCTGAAAAAGTAGTACAATATATAGTGAAGCGTCATTTGTACGGCAGATAAAGGAGGTCGGCGGATATTTATGTATGATGCAGATAAAATGCAGGCGTTTCT
This sequence comes from Ruminococcus sp., assembly GCA_017623515.1. Classification (GTDB taxonomy): domain Bacteria; phylum Bacillota; class Clostridia; order Oscillospirales; family Ruminococcaceae; genus Ruminococcus_C. The sequence continues at coordinate 110,041 of JAGAOV010000017.1, forward strand.
GAGAGGACGTCTTTCAAGGGAAAGATATGCCCATACAATGAATGTGGCAAAGGAATGCAGGAGACTTGCGAAGCTATACGGCGAGAATCAGGAAAAGGCATACTTTGCAGGAATGGTACATGATATATGCAAGGAAGATCCGAAAAAGCAGCAGTATGAATGGGCAGTTCTCAGCGGAATGGGATTCTGCGAAGAGGAGGCTGCATCATGGAAGGTATGGCACGGCGTAGCAGGAGCATATTTTCTGAAGGAATCCTTTGGAATAAATGATAAGGATATTTTAAATGCAGTACGGTTTCACACCATAGGAAGAAGCGGTATGTCACTTCTTGAGAAGATAGTGTATCTTGGGGATATGACTTCCGAGGAGCGAGACTATAGTGGGGTTGATATAATGCGGAAGGCATGCGGACAGAGCCTTGAAAAGGGTATGCTGTATGCACTGAGGTACTCAATGCGCAAGCAGATAAAGAGGTGTGCGCTTATTCCGCATTTCACGCTGGAAGCATACAACGAGTACACACGTATGTTTCCCGATGATACATTTCATATCTGAACGCTGATTGGGCAAGGTGAGATCAATGAGAAAAAACAAGAACACCAGATATAACGAGAGAAATTCTCAGAGGGCATATAACTTTGAAGAAAAAACTGCTGTATATGACAGAAATGCAATACAGCAAAGCGCAGCAGCAGAAAGTACTCCTGCAAAGAACTGGAAGAGTACAGCACTGAATGTAGGGCTGAAGATACTTGCAGTTGCAGCGAGTGCAGCTGTAGTTGTGGGAATGGCGGTAAGTCTTCCTATAGTTGAATACCGTACAGTAAGCGGCAATGGGGTAACAGTTGAACAGATCTCCTATCTTGATTCACTGAAAAGGGTGCAGCCTGCAATATTACAGGAGGGTGAGCTTAAAAAGCCGGAGCCTGATGCAGTTGAGGAGCTTGACCTGAAGCAGGAAGTAATCGAGAAGCAGGATGAGCATAATGACGGACTTAACCTTGATCAGATAGTTGAGGGACAGTATACACTTCTCTTTATGGGAATGGATGAAAGCGGTATGCTTGCAGATGTAAACTGGCTTTTCCAGTTTGATCTGTTTGCAGGTACAATGAATGTTCTCCAGATACCCAGAGACTGCTTCATGCCGGACTATGCAAATTTGTCCACAGGCAAATTCAACAGCGTATATGGTACAGGACAGGAAGAGGGAGTTACGAATCTTCAGCGAGCTGTAAACTGTATTGAAGAAAGCTTCTGTGTTATCATCGACTGTTACGTAAAGCTTGACTGTCAGGATATAAAGCATATTGTAGATGCAGTAGGCGGAATCCCCATAACTCTTCCGGAGGAGATCATGTACGAAGCAGATAAGGTACTTCCGGCAGGCGAACAGGTTCTCACAGGACAGCAGTCAGAATGGTTTATACGTTTCAGAAGAGAGTATGATGAGGGAGATATAGGCAGAGTAAAGGCACAGAGAATCTTTCTTGCAGCAGCAATGGAAAAGCTGCTCAGTATGGGTGAGGCAGGTCTTATGTCTGCAATGGAGGAGATATATGACAATGAATGGCTGGCAACAGACCTTTCACTTGCAGAAATGAGTATGCTTGCGGATTTTGCATCAAAGCGTCTCACGCTGGACGGTGTGAATATATTCATGATACCGGGCGAAGCTGCAAGCTGGAACGGACAGTCAGTATATTCTATCCATAAAGGCGAAACTATAGATATAATAAATGGAAATTTCCGTCCGTACCAGAACGAGGTCTATCCGGAGGAAAGCACGATAGTAGAGCTTGTTCCTGAAGGACAGTACAGATCGGATATATACGACGGCAATCAGGAGAATCTCAGCGATATAAGCGAGGGTGATACTGAAGCCGGCCGTCAGAATATATACAGCGGAGATTGAAAGGAGTGCAGAAAAAATGGCAGATAATAAAACACTTGAAATTATAGTGCGTGCGCTTGACAGCAAGCGTGCAGAGGATATTCAGGTAATAGGCGTGGGAGACCTTACTATACTCGGCGACTATTTCGTAATTGCAAATGGTACAAGTACAACACACACACGTACACTTGCAGACGAAGTTGAATACAAGCTTTCTGAAGCTGGAATCGAGCCTATCCGCCGTGAGGGCAGAGGCAATGGTTCAAGCTGGATAGTACTTGACTACGGCGATGTGATAGTTCATGTATTCTATAAGGAAGCAAGAGACTTCTATCAGCTGGAGAGAATGTGGGCGGACGGCGAGCATATGGATGTATCCGCATGGCTTAAAAAGGATTGAGGAGGTAACATGCAATGGCTGAAACCGGAAGAAAAATGGCACTTGCGGTAGGAATATATCTTATTGCAAAGAATGTACTCAATCTTATTCTGGGATTTTCAGTGGGGAATGTTATAACACTTCTGGCAGCAGGGGTAATATTTGTGCTGCTTTACAAGAGAGTACCTTATACAAATTATATTATAGCAGTATATCTGGGAATTCTGTTCATTGCTCATTTCTGTACAAATATAATGAATCTGGGCAATGGATGGGTTTACTGGCTGTATCTTGGAGAAGGTATCCTTGATCTGGGTGCAGCAGTTCTTCTTGCTTTCGGCAAGGATATAAAGGCGTATTATAAGCAATAAAAATCTAAAATAAAAGGATGAAGAAACATGAGCAAGTATGATTTTACCGCCATTGAGAAAAAATGGCAGAAGTACTGGGAAGACAACAATTCCTTCCGTGCAGGAACAGACTACAGCAAGCCTAAGTTCTATGCACTTGTAGAGTTCCCGTATCCGTCAGGACAGGGACTCCATATCGGACATCCACGTCCTTATACAGCTATGGATATTGTATCCAGAAAGCGTCGTCTCGAAGGCTATAACGTACTGTTCCCGATGGGCTGGGACGCATTTGGTCTGCCTACAGAGAACTTTGCTATTAAGAACAAGATACATCCGGCTGTCGTAACTAAAAATAATGTAGCTCGCTTTAAAAGCCAGCTTCAGTCTCTGGGTTTGTCCTTTGACTGGGAGAGAGAAGTAAATACAACTGATCCTGATTACTTCCATTGGACACAGTGGATATTCGTGCAGATGTTCAAGAAAGGTCTTGCATACAAGAAGGAAATGGCTGTAAACTGGTGTACATCATGTAAGGTAGTACTTGCTAATGAGGAAGTTGTAGGCGGAGTATGCGAACGCTGCGGCGGCGAGGTAGTACGTAAGGTTAAGTCTCAGTGGATGCTGAAGATCACAGAGTACGCACAGAGACTTCTGGATGATCTGGACGATGTAAACTACATTGAAAGAGTAAAGACAACACAGCGCAACTGGATCGGACGTTCCACTGGTGCAGAGGTTGATTTTGCAACAACTGAGGGTGATACTCTCAAGGTTTACACAACAAGACCTGATACACTTTTCGGTGCAACATACATGGTAATGTCTCCTGAGCATCCGCTTATTGAAAAGTGGAGCAGCAGTCTCAATAATATGGACGAGATACGTGCATATCAGGAAAAGGCTGCAAGAAAATCTGACTTTGAACGTACTGAAATGGCTAAGGAAAAGACTGGCGTTCGTCTGGACGGCGTATGCGGCATAAATCCAGTAAACGGCAAGGAGATACCGATCTTCCTGTCCGACTATGTTCTCATGAGCTATGGTACAGGCGCAATTATGGCTGTACCTGCACACGATACAAGAGACTACGATTTCGCAAAGGTATTCGATCTGCCCATTATTGAAGTTGTAAAGGGCGGAGATGTGACAAAGGAAGCGTTCACCGACTGCGAAACAGGTATTATGACAAACAGCGACTTCCTCGATGGTCTGACTGTAGAGGAAGCAAAGGTAAAGATCAAGGAATGGCTGGAAGCAAACGGCAAGGGTGTAAGCAAGGTAAACTTCAAGCTCCGTGACTGGGTGTTCTCACGTCAGAGATACTGGGGCGAGCCTATCCCGATCGTACATTGTGAGAAGTGCGGCTATGTTGCTCTGCCGGAAAGCGAGCTGCCGCTGACTCTGCCGGACGTTGACAGCTACATGCCTACCGACAACGGCGAAAGTCCGCTGTCCACACTGGAAAGCTTCATCAATACAACCTGTCCTCAGTGCGGCGGTGCTGCTAAACGTGAGACAGATACAATGCCGCAGTGGGCAGGTTCTTCATGGTACTATCTCCGTTACTGCGATCCGACAAATGAGAAGGAGCTTGCTTCCAAGGAAGCTCTCGATTACTGGATGCCTGTTGACTGGTACAACGGCGGTATGGAGCATACAACACTCCACCTGCTGTACTCACGTTTCTGGCATAAGTTCCTCTTTGATCTGGGCAAGGTAAATACAACAGAGCCTTACATGCGCCGTACATCCCACGGCATGATTCTCGGTGAGGACGGTCAGAAGATGTCCAAGTCCAGAGGAAACGTTATCAATCCTGATGACGTAGTAGCAAATTACGGTGCAGATACACTCCGTCTTTATGAGATGTTCGTAGGCGACTTTGAAAAGACTGCTCCGTGGAGTACATCCAGCATCAAGGGCTGCAAGAGATTCCTTGACAGAGTATGGGCACTTCAGGATGTACTCACAGACGGCGATGATTATCGTGATGAGATAAAGTCCAAGATGCACAAGACTATCAAGAAGGTTTCCGAGGATATTGAGAACCTGAAGTTCAATACAGCTATCGCTGCAATGATGGAGCTGCTCAATGATATAGCAGCAACCGGCAGTGTAAACCGTGCAGAACTGAGAACACTCATCATGCTGCTGAATCCTTTCGCACCTCACATCACCGAGGAAATGTACGAAACACACTGCGGAGGCATACTCAGCCAGCAGGCGTGGCCGACATATGACGAGGCTCTTTGTGTTGATGCAACTGTTGAGATCGTAGCTCAGATAAACGGAAAAGTCAAGTGTAAGCTGAATATTCCTGTAGGTGCAGAAAAGGATGCTGTTCTTGAAATGGCAGAAGCTGAACCTAAGATTCAGGAGGCACTTGAGGGAAAAACCGTTCTGAAAAAGATATATGTACCAAACAAGCTGGTGAATTTTGTAGCAAAATGACAAAAATGAACCATGATGAAAAAACATCTTGACAAGCAGAAGAAAACATGGTAAAATAAAAAGTAATCAAACGATAGCTGGATGAGAAACAGAGAATTATCCCGAATAGTCAGCAATGATCGTTCGGTGGTATAGGTCGGAACGGGGCGCAGCTCCGGACTGATCAGCCTCTGCCTTGGCGGCAAAGGGAGGGAAATGTAAGTGGCAGAAGTTCGTGTTGGCAAAAATGAATCTCTGGATACCGCTCTGAAGCGTTTTAAGAGATCATGTGCTAAGGACGGCGTGATTGCTGAAGTTCGAAAGAGAGAACATTACGAAAAGCCTTCAGTAAAGCGTAAGAAGAAGTCTGAGGCTGCTCGTAAGCGCAAGTATTAATATAATCTGCGATACAGCATGGCGGGCGCACTGAAGAGTGCGCCCGCTTTTCATGCATAAAAGAAACACTACATAAAGAATAGCTGAAAGGGGAATGGTACAATGTTCAGAATAACGATCGCACTTAAAAGCATATGTGATCTGTCACCTGCGCTTCTCCATAAATATGGTATAAAGGGACTGCTCCTTGATCTTGACAATACCCTTACTACACATGACAATCCAAGACCTGCTGACGGCGTTCCGGAGTGGATAGAAACAATGAAGCAGAATGATATAAAGCTTTGTATCGTTTCAAACAATCATCCGCCGAGAGTAAAGCCTTTTGCAGATATGCTGGGACTTCCGTTTGTCAGCGAAGGAAAAAAACCTTTATCAAAGGGATTTCGTGAGGCTAAGGGAAGAATGGGACTTGAATGGAATGAACTTGCAGTAGTGGGAGATCAGATATTTACAGATGTTCTGGGAGCGAATATGAAAAGGCTCAAGTGTGTGTTTGTGTTTCCTATTGAGCATGAGACCACACGTTTTTTCCGTTTCAAGCGAAAAATGGAGATACCCTTTCTTCCTAAGAAGCTTACAGAACCTGTAGAAGAATGAAAGGATGATATACATGAAAAAAGTACTTGTAATACACGGCCCGAACCTGAATCTGCTGGGAGAGCGTGAGCCGGGCGTATACGGCAGCACCAGCTTTGCAGAGCTTAATGAAATGATACTTAAAAAGGCAGAGAGCCTTGGTATGGAGTGTGAAATATTCCAGTCGAATCACGAGGGGGAAATAATCGACCGTCTTCATGCGGCGAGAAAAACTTTCGACGGCGTGGTTATTAATGCAGGTGCATACACACACTACAGCTATGCAATTCATGACGCTATCCACGATATACGAATTCCAGTAGTAGAGGTTCATATCAGCAATATCCATGCCCGTGAAGGATTCCGTTCCCATTCTGTCATAAGTCCTGTCTGTGCCGGAACTATTGCAGGTTTTGGGATAAACAGCTATTTTCTCGGACTTCAGGCACTTGCTGATATGTAAGGTGAAAAAATATGAACAAACGCATTGAAAAACTTATGTCCATGCTTCCGGCTGAAATTGACTGCGCTCTTATAACAGCAGACATCAACAGAAGATATTTCACCGGAATGCTTTCTTCAGCAGGAACTCTCGTGTGCTTCAGAGATGAGGCATACCTCATTATAGATTTTCGCTATATTGAAAAGGCAGAAAAAACTGCAAAGGGATGTAAGGTGATCCGTCAGGAGAATCTCTACATCCAGATAAAGGAACTTCTTGTAAAGCACGGAGCAAAAACAATTGCAGTTGAAGCAATGGAACTTAGTCTGAGCAAATTCCAGCAGCTTCGTGAAAATCTCGGAGATTCCGCTGAATTTGACGATTCAAATGCTCTCAGTAAGGCAGTGTATGCCTGCCGAATGATAAAAGAGCCGGAGGAAATCGAAAAGATACGTCAGGCACAGGCTCTTGCGGAAGAAGCCTTTGAACATGTTCTCGGATTTATACATGAGGGCATATCTGAACGTGAGATTCAGCTTGAGCTTGATTTCAAAATGCTGCGTCTGGGAGCTGAGGAATTGTCTTTTCCTACCATCGCACTTACCGGTTCAGCAACATCCATGCCGCACGGTGTTCCTTCAGCGGAAAGATTGGTGAAAAAAGGTGAATTCGTTCTTATGGACTACGGCGCAGTAGTTGACGGCTATCACAGCGATATGACCAGAACCATTGCAGTGGGACAGCCTTCGGAGGAAATGGAGCGTGTTTATAATACAGTTCTCACAGCTCAGGAAAAGGCACTTCAATTTGTTCGTGCAGGAGTAACCGGAAGTCAGCTTGACGCTGTTGCAAGGCTTCATATTGCTGCGGAAGGCTACGGCGAATGCTTTGGACATTCCCTTGGTCACGGAGTAGGTCTTGAGATACATGAATACCCCAATGCCGCACCTGTCTGCACAACAGTTCTCCGCAGCGGTAATGTAATAACGGTAGAGCCGGGGATATATCTTGCAGGAAAATTCGGCGTGAGAATAGAGGATTTCGTTCTTGTCACAGAAAATGGATGTGAGAATCTTACCCATGCACCTAAAAATATGATTATTTTATAGAGCAGATGAAATTTTTCTGCAATAGGTATTGCCAAAAGAGATTTTTTGTAGTATAATAAGAATATATTATGTGTTTTCGCAGAATATACGGAGATGTTTTTCAACGTCAGCGGAAACAACGCAATAAACGGAGGTTAAATTATGATTTCAGCAGGCGATTTCAGAAACGGCGTAACATTTGAAATGGATGGAAACGTTGTACAGGTTATCGAATTTCAGCACGTAAAGCCGGGTAAGGGCGCAGCTTTTGTCCGCACAAAGTATAAGAATGTTATCACAGGCGCAGTTGTAGAGCGTTCATTCAACCCTACAGATAAGTATCCTACAGCTTTCATTGAAAGAAAGGACATGCAGTATCTGTACAGCGAGGATGATCTGTACTACTTCATGGATATGGAAAGCTATGAGCAGATCCCGATCGACAAGTCCAAGCTCGGCCCGTCCTTCGCATTTGTAAAGGAAAACACAGAGGTTAAGGTTCTGTCCTACAAGGGCAATGTATTCGGCGTTGAGCCGCCATTCTTCGTAGAGCTGGAAGTTACTGAGACTGATCCTGGCTTCAAGGGCGATACAGCAACAAATGCTACAAAGCCGGCTACACTGGAAACAGGCGCAGAGATCAAGGTTCCGCTGTTCATCGATCAGGGTGATGTTATCCGTATCGACACAAGAACAGGCGAATACATGGAACGTGCATAAGAATAACAACCTATAAACGAGAGGTAACTGATATGAAACTTAGCGAACAGATGTCCTATCTTAAAGGTCTCGTAGACGGTATGGATATTGACCTTACCACAAAGGAAGGCAAGGTTCTGGGCCAGATCATGGAGGTTCTCCAGTCAGCTATTCTCTATATCGACGATCTTCAGGATCAGGTTGACGAGCTGACAGAGCTGTGCGAGGATCTGGATGAGGATCTTGGCGATGTAGAAGAGTTCCTTCTGGATGAAGACGATGATGATGATGACGAGATCGAATTCGACGACGATGATGACGATGATTTCGATGACGATGATGATTACGACTTTGAAGAAGAAGAGGATCTCTACGAGACAGTATGTCCCACATGTGAGAATACTATCGTACTGGCTGACTCCATTCTGGATGAAGGCTCAATGAAGTGTCCTTGCTGCGGCGAGCTTCTTGAATTTGATTTCGATGATATTTCAATCGAAGATTTCGAGGAATGCTGCGAATGCGATGACGCTGAATAAGATAAGGCTTGTTTTAACGGCAGGTAACAAAAATAAGCTGACACTTTGTCGGCTTATTTTTTTGCATGAATTAACATGCGGAAAAACCTTGTAATACCTGAGAAAATGTGCTATAATGAGAGCAAATGCCGGTTTATCGGCAAAAAAATATAGAGAGGTGAATACTGTGTTTCCGATAGTAGAGAAAACAGTTCTCAATCAGGATGTTGTAAAGATCAAAATTTCAGCACCGCTGATTGCTAAAAAGGCTCTTCCCGGTCAGTTTATTATTTTCAGAGTAGATGAATACGGAGAAAGAGTTCCGCTGACTATTGCGGATTATGACAGAGAAGGCGGTACTATTACCCTTATATTCCAGCTTGTTGGCAATTCCACTCGTCAGCTGGCACAGCTTGAAGAAGGCGACTCCATCCTTGACCTTGTAGGTCCTCTGGGTGTTGCTACAGAGATTCCGGATGATGTTAAGTCTGTATGCGTTATCGGAGGAGGCGTAGGCTGCGCTATCGCATATCCTCAGGCAAAGGCTCTTTTCAATAAGGGTCTGGATGTAGATGTTATCGCAGGCTTCAGAAACAAGGATATTGTTATCCTTGAGGATGAATTCAAGGCAGCGAGCACAAATCTGTATGTATGTACAGATGACGGAAGTTACGGTACAAAGGGATTTGTAACCAACATGCTTCAGGAGCAGATCGACTCCGGAAAGAAGTATGATATGGTTATTGCAATTGGCCCTATCCCTATGATGAAGTTTGTATGCAAGGTAACAGAGCCTTATGCTATAAAGACTATTGTTTCCCTGAATCCCGTTATGATCGACGGCACAGGCATGTGCGGCGGCTGCCGTGTAACAGTAGGCGGAAAGATCAGATATGCCTGCGTAGACGGTCCTGATTTCGACGGCCATCAGGTTGATTTTGACGAGCTTATGCGCAGAAACGGTACTTATCGTGAACAGGAACATGAGTGCCGCATGATGAAGCAGGCTGATAATCTTCAGCAGACAGATAAGTAAAAGGAAAGGAAGAGAACACAATGGCAAATATGGCTATGGTTAAAGTTCCCATGCCGGAGCGTGATCCCAAGGAGCGTGCCAAGTGCTTTGACGAGGTAGCAACAGGCTATACCGCTGCAATGGCACAGGAAGAGGCTGCAAGATGTCTCGGCTGTAAGGCAATGCCCTGCGTAAAGGGATGTCCGGTAGGAGTTCAGATTCCGAATTTTGTACAGAAGATCGCAGCAGGCGATTTTGAAGGTGCGTATGAAACTATCACTGCAACAAACAGCCTTCCGGCAGTATGCGGACGTGTATGTCCTCAGGAAAGCCAGTGCGAGGGCAAGTGCGTAAGAGGCGTAAAGGGCGAGCCGGTAGGTATCGGCAGACTTGAACGCTTTGCAGCAGACTATATGCGTTCACAGGAAAAGAAAGCTGTTCCTGCAATTGAGAGGAACGGTCACAAGGTTGCTGTTATCGGCGGCGGCCCTGCTGGTCTTACATGTGCAGGCGACCTTGCTAAGCTGGGATATGAAGTTACTATCTTTGAAGCGTTTCAGGCTGCAGGCGGCGTACTTATGTATGGTATCCCAGAATTCCGTCTTCCCAAGCAGATCGTTCAGGAGGAAATAAGCAACCTGAAGGATATGGGCGTTGACATCAGAACAAATATGGTTATCGGCAAGATACTTTCCATTGATGAGCTTATGGAAGAGGGCTTTGAAGCTGTATTCGTAGGATCAGGCGCAGGTCTCCCAAGATTCATGGGCATTCCGGGTGAAGCACTTGTAGGCGTATGCTCTGCAAACGAGTACCTTACAAGAATCAATCTGATGAAAGGCTATCGACCTGAATATGCTACTCCCGTTATCAAGTCAAAGGCTGTTGCAGTAGTAGGCGGCGGCAACGTTGCAATGGACGCTGCAAGAAGCGCACTGAGAATGGGTGCAGAACATGTATACATCGTGTACAGACGTTCCGAGGCTGAAATGCCTGCACGTCTGGAGGAAGTTCACCATGCTAAGGAAGAGGGCGTTGAGTTCCTGAACCTCAATAACCCTGTTGAGCTTATTGGTGATGAAAACGGCAGAGTATGCGGTATGAAGTGCATCCGTATGGAGCTTGGCGAACCTGACGAAAGCGGCAGACGCAGACCTGTAGAGGTAGAGGGCAGCGAGTATATTCTGGATGTTGATACTGTAATCATGTCTATTGGTACATCACCCAACCCGCTTATCCGTTCCACAACAGAGGGACTTGAAGCTAACCGCTGGGGCTGTCTCGTAGTAAATGAAGATACTATGGCAACAACAAAGGAAGGCGTATACGCAGGCGGTGACGCTGTAACAGGCGCAGCAACTGTAATTCTTGCAATGGGCGCAGGCAAGACTGCCGCAGCTTCCATTGACGAATATATCAAAAGCAAGTAAACTGTACGGGTACGGTTGCTTATCAGATGAAAGGAATTAAAACAATGAAGAAGCTTTTTGCAAAAATCGGTTTCACAGCTTCCATGACAGCACTTGCAGCATGCGCAATGGCTGTTACAGCTTCTGCCGAAGGCGGCACAGGCGCAGCAGCAGGCGGTACAGGCGGAATGATGTCATCACTTATCATTATGGTTCTGCTCTTTGCTGTAATGTACTTTATCCTTATCCGTCCTCAGAAGAAGAAGGAAAAGGAACAGAAGGCTATGCAGAATGATCTGCGTATTGGAGATGAGGTTGTAACTATCGGCGGTATCGTAGGTCTTGTTGTAAAAACAACAGAGGATACAGTTGTTATTGAATGCGGCGGTGACAGAAGCAGAATCCGTATAAAGAAGTGGGCTATTCAGGAGAACGTAACTGTACGTGAGGACGCAGAGCGTGAACGTGCAGCTATGGCGGCTGAAGCTCAGAAGAAGAAGGAAGAAAAGAAAAAGGGCAAGAAGTCTGAGTCTTCTGAAACTACTGATGATCAGGGAATGCTCAAGGACTGATTTGAATATGCTAATTGCAGGAATGCGGTTTTCCCTCAGCTAAACGGCTTATGAGGGAAGCCGGTTTCTGTCTCAGAAAGAAATGAGGGCAGCTTTTGAAAAAAATATGCTGCTCTCATTTGTGTTTTTTTTGACAATGGAGGTATTTCATGCATAATATGCGGAAAATGACATTAAAACGGATCGGCGCACTGCTTTTGGCAGGTATGCTCCTGCTTTGCGGAACGATTCCGGAAACAAAAACAGACATCAGAGCAGAGGCATTTGAAAATTCAGACTATACTGATGATTACGGAGAGTTCCTCTACTCTATCGGACGCACAGAATCCGGAAACAGCTATGCTGCTGAAAGCGGTCAGTTTCTCGGATACTGGCAGATGGGAAACGCAGCACTTCAGGAAGCAGGATTTCTTGATTCATCCGGAAACTGGACAGAGCTTGCAGCTGCATTCGGCATAACCAGCAGGGAGACTTTCCTTACATCAGAAGCCGGACAGGATTATGCAGTGCTTGCATATCACAAGCGTGTTTATCATTATGCAAAATATATGGGCGTTGACAGCTACATAGGTTCAAATGTAAACGGTGTAAATATGAACTTTGCAGGAATGATAGTTGCGGCTCATGCATTAGGTGTAGGCGGACTTAAAAAGCTTATTGAAACAGGAACTTCCGGAAATTCCAGCAATGACTCAGTAGCACTTCTGTACATGGAGAATTACGGAGTTTACAATATTGAGGATACAATAAAGGGTGAAATGCCGCCTGTACCGGAGGCAGCAACTACTACCACTACTACAACAACTGCTGCTGCCACAACGACAACAACTACTACAACTACAACCATAACGACCACTACAACGACCAGTACCACTGCCGCATCAACCACCAGTACTATAGCTGCGTCATCAAGCACTACGCCTGAAACAAGCACAGCAACTTCTGCTTTGGAAGAGCTTAAACCGCCTGCATACATCAAGGTTAAACCTCAGTATGATGTATGTGAAACAGGAGAGATACTGGAAATATATATAGAAAGCGATTCTGCCGAAAAATATGAGATAAAAATACTCATGCCCGGCGGAAAAACAGCTGAATATAAACTCAGCGGAACAATGATAGGCGTTGTAATGCCGGTTATTGGAATATGTGAGATACAGGTAAAGGGTATAAATGACGCAGGCTCAGCGTCCGCAGAATCGGTATATGTTTCCGTAAAGGAAAAGGTAATAGTTAATGAAGAAAATATCGGAGATTCAAATAATGACGGCAGCGTGAATATAACGGATGCTACCATAATTCTTAGGTATTATTCATGCCTTGCGGCAGGAGTAAGCATGAATCACGAGGGTGGATTTAACCGTTACTATGCAGATGCGAACGGTGATGGAAGTCTGGATCTTACAGATGCAGGTCTCGTTCTGAAGTATTATTCACAGAGGGCAGCAGGCTTTGAACCAAACTGGAGCGATCTTCTTTCACAGTAATATATGGGTATATATTCGCATAAGATGTTTCAAGGCATTTTGTGCGGAGGTGAAATTATGAAGCACAGATACAAACGATTCAAAAGCTGTTTCTGGGATTCCAGATTTTGCTGTACAGTTGGTGCAGTTGCGGCAGGTCTCTTTGTCATGCTGCTTTTTCTGACTGGATTTTCTATTCTTATAGCGAATCTGGACGCTTCTGATGATATGGTTTCCTGTATGGCAGCCATAGCGTTATGTGCCGGAAGTTTTATAGCAGGATATATTGCGGCAAAGCACAGACGCAGACACGGACTTCTTATAGGGCTCCTGTGCGGTGTGATAATGTATTTCTGCGTATTTTTCTTTGGACTTATAGTTCTAAGGAGTTTTTCAGGTGCAGGAACACTTATGAAGCTTGTGCTTGTGCTTTTGTGCAGCTGCATAGGCGGAGTATGCGGAGTGAATACGAATATTAAAAAACCGCCTCACTGACAATTCTGAAAAGCAAAAATGCACAATTCAGATTAAGCTGAATTGTGCAATATGTAAAAATTCTGTGTTTTATTGGAAAGGCTATTGAAAAACAATGCCGATTATGATAAAATAGAATATATAAATCCCGATATAGGAGGTACTTACTATGAAGCATATCAAGACAATCAACAAGGCTAACCTGAAGGCAACTGCTGCTAAGGGCGGCTGCGGCAAGTGTCAGGCATCCTGCCAGTCTGCTTGCAAGACATCCTGCACAGTAGCTAACCAGAAGTGCGAGAGATAATCAAAATCGACGATCTGAAAACATCCGCATACCTTACGGTGTGCGGATTTATCAGTACATTAAAAGGGACAGGATTTGTCCCTTTCTTTATATTATAAAACAAAAAGGATGGATTAAGATGATTCATAAATACAAGCTGTGCGGCTACAATGTAGTCCTTGATGTAAACAGCGGAGGCGTTCATATTGTAGACGATCTCACATACGACCTGCTTGACGAGATACAGCCGCCTTTCGGCGAGAGTTGTCCGGAGAATGTGCTGGAGAAGCTGTCTGAGAAATACGACAGGGAAGAGCTTATTGCATGTTATGAGGAGATACTTGAGGCACACAATGCAGGCATTCTCTATTCAGAGGATGATTATGAGCAGTATGCAGATGTGGCAGTAGCTTCCCCTGTAAAGGCAATGTGCCTTAATATTGCCCATGACTGCAACCTTAGATGTGAGTATTGCTTTGCGTCTACAGGCGACTTCGGCGAGGGCAGAAAGCTTATGACTCTTGAAACAGGCAAGAAGGCTATTGACTTCCTGCTTACACATTCTGCGAACAGAGAAAATCTGGAGCTGGACTTTTTCGGCGGCGAACCGCTTATGAATATAGGTGTGGTAAAGCAGATAGTAGAATATGCAAGGAGCAAGGAAAAGGAATACAACAAGCATTTCCGTTTTACCATAACAACAAACGGAATGCTCCTCAATGATGAGATAACTGATTTTATCAACAAGGAGATGTCAAACGTAGTTCTTTCCATTGACGGACGCAAGGAAGTTAATGACCGCATGAGAAAGCGTGTTGACGGCAGCGGCTGTTATGACAGAATTATTCCGAAATACCGTGACCTTGTTGAAAAGAGAGGCGACGGCGAGTATTATGTAAGAGGTACATATACAAAGTACAATCTTGACTTTGCGGAGGATGTATTCAGCCTTCTGGATGCAGGCTTTGACCAGATTTCAGTAGAGCCTGTTGTAACAGATCCCAGCGATCCGTATGCACTTACAGAGGAAGATCTGCCGGCTATTTTCGATGAATACGAACGTCTTATGCAGAAGATACTGGATTATGAAAAGACAGGAAAGAAGTTCAACTTCTTCCACTTCATGCTTGATCTTGATCAGGGACCATGTGCTATTAAGCGTCTGAGAGGCTGCGGATGCGGAAATGATTATGTTGCAATTACACCGGATGGTGATATTTATCCATGCCACCAGTTTGTAGGCGAGGAAAAGTACAAGATGGGCAACATTGACGAGGGTACTTTTGATTACGAGATGAAGAAGGATTTCGCAAAGATGCATGTTTATACAAAGCCGGATTGTCGTAATTGCTGGGCTAAGTTCTATTGCAGCGGCGGATGCAATGCAAATAACTATCAGTATGCAGGCGACACACGCAAGGCACATCGTATGTCATGTGAAATTGAGAAGAAGCGTCTTGAATGTGCGATTGTACTTAAAGCAATCCGTATGGGCGAGAGTGCTGATCCTACAGAATAATAAAGAAAAGGCTGCTGTACCCAAAAAAGGTGCGGCAGCCTGTTTTTGCATACGTGTATAACCAAAATCCACGTAATTTCGGGATAAAAGTAAAGCGCACATCAGAGGAACTGATGTGCGCTTTAGTAAGGGGATTTTTATGAAAAAATTTTTAAGAAAGGATACTTATATTATACTCACGGATGGGGTGTTTGTCAATGGGTTTCGGGAGAGTTTTACATTTATTTAATAAAGTTCATTGAATTTTAATATCAATTTCAATTGCTCTGGTGAATTTCAAGCTGAGGATAGGGAATCACAATTCCGGCATTGTCAAAGCTCTTCTTAACCTGTTCCAAAAGACCATGATAAACCGTCCAGTAATTATCCGTATCTGTCCATACAAGAAGAAGAAGCTCCACCGCACTGTCCTGATGAGCACTTACACGAACAAGCGGCGCAGGATCAGTATGTATTTCCTCAAATGATGCAGCCGCTTGCAGGATAGCTTTCTTTGCAATATCAATATCATTTTCATAATCCACGGTAAATCTCAGGTCAACACGGCGAGTTTCCTTATCAGTATAGTTTATGATCTTTGAGGATGACGCTACACCGTTAGGCACGAATACTGTAACATTATCGGCGGTTACTATTTTTGTATAAAGAATCCCGACTGATTCCACCTTTCCCTTTGAGCCGTCGATTTCAATGATGTCACCTGCCTTGATAGGTTTTGCAAAGGAAAGTATAAAGCCTCCGGCTACGTTCGCAAGGCTGTCCTTCAGGGCAAGTGCTACTGCCATGCTGCTCGATACTATAACAGCTATAATTGAATCCATGGGAACATGAAGCAGTGAAAGAATTATCACAGCAAGCAGAACATAAAGAACTATCTTGATTACTGAACGCAAAAATCCGGCTGCGATGCCATCCATATCGGAACGTTTGAGTCCGTGTCCTATGATTTTAAGCAGAATTTTTATGAGAATAAATCCTGCGATTGCGCAGATAATAGCAAGTATAATAGTTGGAACAGCTTCTCTTATGGGAGAAATCATACTTTCAAATACCGAGGACGCTTCCGTTACTTCTTCTGTAACTATTTCTGAAAGAGCGTCTGTATCAAGACCGTCTGCCATGAATGTTTTATAATTCATTTCCATACCTCCTGTATATCGACAAAAAAATACATAAGACTATTATAAAAGTTTCACTACTCATTGTCAAGGGCAAAAGGAGGAAAATCAGATGAAAACTATATCAATACCGCCTCAGCTTTTTGCATCTGCTTTTGCAGGTCTGATTATATCTGCTGTGTGTGTGCTTGCATTAATAGGAATAATTGTCGTTCTGAATGTAATTCTTCCGGAAAAACAAAAGCACTGCAATACCTTCTCAGAAGATAAGGAGAAAACAAAATGACTGCTTTCTTTGAAATAATATCCCGCTTCTTCAGCAGAATGGGCATATTCTCCATAGAATGGCAGGAGGCTGTGCTTATTGTGCTGTCGGTGATCATTATTCTCCTTGCATTTCTGCAAATACTTCCTGCATATACTGCTGTACCATTTGGTGCAGGAATGCTTTTTTCAAATATAACCGGCGCATTCAATGCTCTTCCGGCATTATCGCTTGATTCAGAGCTTTTTGTTCTTCTTCTGATACTGTATTTCTGGTGCAGAGGTGCAGAATCTGAGCTTTCATGGATCATAAAAAAGCCCTCACTTCTTCTTTACGGAATTACGGCGCAGACTGGATTTTTCCTTGTACTTTCTGCACCTATTCTTTTTTCCGGTGCGGATATTCTGCAAGGCGGAGCAGTACCTTTCCTTGTATTTATATATGCGTCACTTCTGCCAGTGATTCAGAAACCTGTTACACATTTCATGCTCTCCGACAGACACACAGCAAGTTCAGTTCCTGCCTCCGTAAAGGTATCCGGCGGAAAACGTCTTACAGCGGCTCTTCTTATGCTTCTTGTTACAGGCATGATAGTTCCGGCGGCAATTCCATTATGGGGAATATTTCTTTTAGGATGTATGATAAAGTTTCCTAAATATCTTTCCGCAGTACAGGCTGTTCTCTGGCTCTCTACAGGTCTTGCGGCACACAGCAGTATAATTTTCCGTGATGATATTATAAGGTTTATTCTACTTGGCATTGCCGCACTTCTTGTAAGTGCGCTTTTCGGCGGACTTTTAAGCCGTCTTATGTTAAGCCTCTCCGATGGAAGAATGTACCCCGACAGGCTTGCCAAGGCAATTGATACGTCATCAGTTTTCGGTATTCTTATTGCTGCCGGTGTTCTTATGAGTGTGGTGTGAGGCGTTTATACCTGATTTTCAAACAAAACCAATTGACGAAAGAGCGAAAATATGGTATGATATATAATATTTATATTATTTAAGGTGATTGAAAAAATGAAACGCTCTTTAAGCTACAGGATAGCTCTCGGCGGAACGCTTGCTTCCATGTGTCTGCTGTGTCAGTTCATCACCGGAGTATTTCCTGTATTCTATATCGTCATGCCAATGATATGCGGAATTCTTGTCACAGTGATGGCGTCAGAAACGAATACTTGGTGGGGCTTTCTCATGTACCTTGCAGTAAGCACACTCTCTCTTTTCGTAACGCCCAACAAGGATGCTGCGTTCATTTTTATTATGTTTTTCGGGCATTATCCTCTTTTACGCCCCTATCTTTCAAAAATAAGAATAAGACCTGCCGTTTATCTTCTGAAAGCACTGATATTCAATGTGTGCATTATCACATATTTCCTTATGACAGTATACCTTTTCGGAATGGACGAGCTTCTGGAAGAAATGGGAGAATTCGGAAAATACGGCGGACTTGTGCTTCTTGGGCTTGCAAATATGATGTTTGTAAGCTATGATTATCTCATGGACATTGCAATGGAGGTTTACCTCAAAAAAGTTCATCCGAAAATATCATCAAAACTATAAAATAAAAGGAGAAATATAAAATGCTGAAAGAAAAAATCAACAGTATAATCGAAGAAAATAAGCCGGCAATGCTTGAATTGCTTGGAAAACTTGTGGCTGTCCCCAGCGTTTCTGAGCATATTGAAGGAAGCGAATATCCCTACGGCAAGCCTTGTGCAGAGGCATTGGACATTATGATAAACGCCGCTGAAGAAATGGGCTTTGCTGTACGCAATTATGAATACCGTGCAGGTGCGGCTGACTGGAGTGCAGAAATGGGCGCACCGGAACTTGGAATCCTTTCACATCTTGATGTAGTGCCTGTTATGGCGGAAAACTGGACAACCGATCCCTTTACTATGGTGGAGCGTGACGGAAACCTTTACGGCAGAGGTACTATCGACAATAAAGGCCCGTCTGTAGCGGCTCTGTATGCACTCTGCGCGGTACGCAAGGCGGGCGTAAAGCTTAACAAGAATGTACGTCTTCTCTTTGGCTGTGACGAGGAAAGCGGCAGTTCTGATATTGCATATTATCTCACACAGGATAAAATGCCGCCTATGGTATTCACTCCTGACGGAAACTATCCTATCATCCATATTGAAAAGGGCATGATACGTTTCTGCTTCAGAAAGAATACATCCGATCTGATCCTTTCAATGAATGCAGGCACAGTTCCAAATGCCGTTCCAGCGGCTGCACAGGCTCTCCTGAAGTCCGGCAGTGCAGTTTTATCGGGAAATGACAAGCTGAGTATTACAAGTGATTCTGAGGGCATTACAGCGGCTTACACTGGTCTTGCTGCACATGCTTCCACTCCTGAGGCTGGTGACAATGCTATTACAGGTCTTATGGCTGCACTTGGCGAAAATGAAGCCTTTGCAGACTGCAAGGCTATTTCCGAGCTTTTCCCTCACGGCTGTACAGGCGGTGAAGGTCTTGGCATTGCCAAGGAGGATAAGGATTCAGGCAGACTTACCTGCGTACTCAGCATGATGAGTGTAGAGGAGGGTAAGCTTTGCGGAACGGTTGATATACGTTATCCTGTAAATGTTACAAAGGAAGAGCTTCTGGAAATAATGCAGGCACGTTTCGGTGAGTACGGCTTTGAAATGGAGGTTCTTCTTATGAATGATCCTCACTGTGTACCGGAGGAATCTGAATTTGTGCAGACTCTTCTTTCCGTATATGAAGAGGAAACTGGTGACAAGGGTTACTGTATAGCTATCGGCGGCGGTACTTATGTACACGAGATAGAGGGCGGCGTAGCATTCGGTGCAGAGCTTCCCGGATGGGATTATCATATGCACGGCGATGATGAATTCTTACCTGTAGATCAGCTTATGATGACCACAAGAATGATTGCTGCGGCTATTGTTAAGCTTTGCGGTGAGTGATAATGAAAATGAGGGTTGCTCCACATTTGTGGGGCAACCCTTTTTTCACTCAAATATCTGCTTATCCTTTTTAAGCCTACTTCTCTTACGTATCAGTCGCATAGCACCTGCTGTTCCGAATATGCCTATGGCAAGATTTACGAATCCTATGATGTTTGCGCTGCTTCCGCCGCCCAGTGCGCCGCTGAAATGCCTTATCAGTAGATAGGTGTTTTCTACTCCCACAACAAGGTTTATAATACTCAGAATCAGGATACATGAGATCACCATGCTCAGTTGTTTTATTTTGGAATCTGTATCTGAAAAAAGCTGGAATTCACCGTCAGATTTTTTCTTCCTGAAGTATACCCATTTCATATATGATCCTACATGCTCCGCACCTGTTTCCTCAATGAAGGAGATGTACTTTTCACTTTCAGGATGAACAGGTGATTTTTCCAGAAGCTGAAGTCTTACCTCATATTCACCGGGAAGAGATTCCTCGAATTCATACCGGCAAAAGCCTGTTCCCACAAGAGCCAGACCTTTTGCAGCCATTTCATTGAGCCATTCCTCTTCTTTGTCAAACTGCCATACCCAGAATAATTTATGTACAACCTTTCTCATAAGCGTTTACCTCCGTGTTATTTTTCCAGAATGCCGTCATCAGCCATAAGCTTTTTCTTCTTCTTGTAAAGCTTGTAAGCACCGCCGCCCAGCATTATAACGAAAAACATACAGATAAGTCCCATGATCCAGTTCATAGCAAGACCTGTCAATCCGCCAAGTGCAAGATTCATCACACCGGAAATCAGATTTGCAGCAGCTACAGCAATAAGCATGGTCATAATGGTGTTCATATGCTTGATACGTGAGGTGTTGTCGGAGAAAAGCTCGAATTCACCCTCTGATCTCTTCTTTCTGAAATATACTGCAACCCAGTATCCGCCGGCAAACTCTGCGCCTGTTTCCTCAATAAATGAGATATAGTCCCTGCTTCTCTTATCCTTATAGGACTGCTCAAGAATCTGTGTACGGATGGTATATTCGCCCGGTTCACAGGGTTCAAACGTAAATGTTCCGAAGCCGACTTCAACAAGCTTCCAGCCCTTGTCAGCCATTTCATTGAGCCACTTTTCTTCCTTTTCAAACTGCCATTCTGCAAAAATCTTAAATACCTTTTTACGCATCCTTAAATCCTCCCAATATTTCTTCACCATTTTTAAGAAGCTCTCTCAGCCTTTCTATCTCAGCCATGAGAATCTCTCTTCCTGCCTGTGTTATTATATACTCTTTCTTTCTGCTTGCTGTTTCTTCCGGAAGTGCCTCTATCCAGCCTTTTTCAATGAGACTGTTGATAGCACCGTAAAGCGTACCTGCCGCAAGCTTTACTCTTCCTGATGAAAGCCTTTCCGCATTCTGAATTATTCCGTAGCCATGCAGCGGTTCGGTGAGTGACAGCAGTATGTAATATACCGCCTCAGTAAGTGCTGTGTTTGCCAACTTATCCTCTCCTTTCAATTTATCGTCGTGCGATATAACGGTTTTCGTTATATCGTCTGTCGATATATTTATTATATCGGATGCCGATATAATTGTCAAGAGGTTTTTTAAAATTTTCCCAGAAAATTTTCCATGCTATTACATTGCAGAGAAGTTTTAATGATTTAACATGGGAAAGTGCAAAAAACAGTTGCAATTTAAAAGTTGATGTGGTATAATAGTAAAGCACAGGCGAGAAAAGCCGTGCGGAGGTATTATATGAAAAAAATTACCATTATCACCGGACATTACGGCACGGGCAAAACCAATTTTGCAGTGAATATGGCTCTCAAACTTGCAGAAGCAGGAGAAAAGGTTACGATCGTTGACTTCGATATTGTAAACCCATATTTCCGTACAGCGGATTTCAAGGAGCTTTTCGCTGAAAAGGGCATAACACTGGAAGCGTCAATGTATGCCAACACTAGCCTTGATATTCCTGCAATATCATTCGACCTTGAACGAATGGCGTATGAGCCGGGACATCTTATTATAGACGTAGGCGGCGATGATGCAGGTGCAATAGGACTTGGAAGATATGCCGAGGTACTACAGCAGTACAAGGATGACCTTGATATGCTGTATGTGATAAACTGCTACCGCTATCTCACAGAAGCACCGGAGGAAACTCTGAAGCTTATGTATGAGATCGAACAGGTTTCCTGTATGAAGCATACGGGCATTATAAACAACTCAAATCTCGGCAGGGAAACCACTGCTGAAACAGTGGAGAATTCCATAGATTATGCAGAGCGAGTTGCCGAAACAGCAGGTCTGCCTCTTCTGGGAACAGCATGCAGAAGAGATATTGAAGCAGATGTGCCGGACAGAATACCTGTTGATGTATTTGTAAAACCGGTATGGGAGCAATGATGTAATGTCATGCTGCCGTCCTTAGCGGATGTTTCTGTAGAGGCAAACGCTTATAGATGACAGGGAGGAGGTAATATACATGGAAAAGATGCAGGTTCGTTTTGAACGCTGTAAGGGCTGCGGACTTTGCGTTTCCGCCTGTCCTAAGAAGCTGGTAGTTATCCAGAAGGAGAAGCGTAACGAAAAGGGTTATTTTACCGCAGTATGTTCCGATCAGGACGCTTGTATTTCATGCATGATGTGTGCTATGATGTGTCCTGACTGTGCAATTAAAATCGAGAAGTAAGAAAGAAGGGAAATTAAAGTGGAAAGAAGTCTTATGAAGGGCAATGAAGCTCTCGCTGAAGCTGCTATCCGCTGCGGATGTAAGTGTTTCTTTGGCTATCCTATCACACCACAGACTGAGCTTTCAGCCTACATGGCAAAGCGTATGGAAAAGGCAGGCGGCGTATTCTTACAGGCAGAATCTGAAGTAGCCGCTATCAACATGGTTCTGGGTGCAGCGTCAACAGGCGTTCGTGCAATGACATCCTCATCATCTCCGGGCGTATCCCTGAAGGCAGAGGGTATATCCTATATGGCAGGATCTGACCTGCCGGCAGTAATCATCAACGTACAGAGAGGCGGCCCTGGTCTTGGTTCTATCCAGCCGGCACAGTCCGACTACTTTCAGGCAACAAAGGCAGTAGGTCACGGCGACTTCCATGTAATGGTATATGCACCGTGTTCTGTACAGGAAATGGTTGACGCTGTAACACTGGCATTTGACAAGGCTGATGAATACCGTGTACCGGTAATGATCCTTGCAGACGGTCTGCTTGGTCAGATGATGGAACCGGTTACATTCCCAGAGCCTAAGACAGAACTTCCGGACAAGTCCAGCTGGGCTGCATGCGGACACAAGAACGAGCGTCCTCATAATATCGTAAACTCACTGTTCCTTGATGCACCTCTGCTTGAAGCAAAGGTTAAGGAGCGTTTTGAGCGTTACAAGCTTATCGAAGAAAACGAAACAGACGCAGAGCTGTATATGTGCGATGATGCAGAGCTGGTAGTAACTGCTTACGGCGCAGCTGCACGAGTTGCAAAGTCTGCTGTTACTAAGGCAAGAGCTGAGGGCATCAAGGTTGGTCTGTTCCGTCCCAAGACTCTGTGGCCGTTCCCAGTTAAGGAACTGAACGAGGCTGCTAAGAATGCCAAGAAGATCCTTGACGTTGAAATGTCAATGGGTCAGATGATCTACGACGTAAAGCTGGCAGTAGAGTGCCGTATTCCTGTTGAATTCTTCGGAAGAACAGGCGGCGTTATCCCGACACCGGCTGAGGTCTATGATGAAATCAAGAAGCTTACAGGAGGTGCGCAGTAATGGCAGTAGTATTTGACCGTCCGCAGTCACTGGTGGACGTTCCTACACATTTTTGTCCCGGCTGCGGACACGGTATCGTACACAGACTGGTGTGCGAGGTACTTGACGAAATGAACCTTACAGGCGACGCTATCGGTGTTGCACCGGTTGGATGTTCTGTAATGTCCTATAACTATTTCGGATGTGACATGATTCAGGCTCCTCACGGACGTGCTCCGGCAGTTGCAACTGGTGCAAAGCGTGTAAATCCGGACAAGATCGTATTTACATATCAGGGCGACGGTGACCTTGCAGCTATCGGTACAGCTGAAACTGTACACGTTGGCACAAGAGGCGAGAATATCGTTATCATCTTTATCAACAACACAACCTACGGCATGACAGGCGGTCAGATGGCTCCCACAACTCTGCCGGGACAGATCACACAGACAACACCTTTCGGCAGAAACACAGAAACAGCAGGTCATCCGATCCGTATCTGTGAGATGATGGCAACTCTCAGCGGTGTAGCACTTGCACAGCGTGTTGCTATCGACAGCGTTCCTCACATCCGTGAAACAAAGAAGGCTATCCGCAAGGCGTTTGAGAATCAGGTTGCAAAGCGTGGACTGTCTATCGTCGAGGTTCTTTCAACATGCCCGACAAACTGGGGACTTTCTCCGGATAAGGCAATGAACTTTGTAAGAGAGCAGATGATCCCTTACTATCCGCTGGGTGTATATAAGGATAAGGCAGCAGAAGAGGAGGCAGCGAAGTAATTATGACAACAGAAATTATTTTAGCAGGCTTCGGCGGACAGGGTATCCTGTTCACCGGCAAGATCCTTGCATACTGCGGTCTTATGGCAGGCAAGGAGCTTTCATGGCTTCCGTCTTACGGCCCTGAAATGAGAGGCGGTACAGCTAACTGTTCCGTATGTATTTCTGACGAGCCTATCGGTTCTCCGCTGGTAACAACTCCGGATATCCTCATTGCAATGAACGGCCCGTCCTACAACAAGTTCATCGACGCTGTAAAGCCGGGCGGACTTGTACTGGTTGACAACTCCGTTGTTGATGAAGTATGCACAAGAGATGATGTCACATTCATAGCAATGCCTGCAACAGATATTGCGTCAGACAGCGGCATGAACGGTTCTGCAAACATGATCCTCATGGGAAGAATGCTTGCTGAGACTGGTCTCTTTGATATGGATACTGTCAAGAAGGCTATGGAGAAGTGCATTCCTCCGAAACGTGCTAACCTCATTGAGGTTAACATGAAAGCTGTGGAAATGGGCGCAGCTTCTAAGGAGTAATTGGAATATTATATGTAAGACTGCTGCATTCGGATGAGTTCATGTGATTGGGATAATTTTTATCTAACACATAAACTAAAATCTGTTATAATAGAACCACCAAATAAGGCAGCACATAAAGCAAGGGCTTCTGCGATTTAAGCAGAAGCCCTTTTGTAAGTTATGAGTTAAGGAATAAGATAAGCGATAAGCTTAAATAAATTTATCCCATGAAGTAGGAATGCCAGCTGCATTGGAAGCGTAGTAGGTAAGAACGTCAATAGCGTCATTGATGTCAATAATGCCGCCATCAGTCATAGTCTTGGATTCTGTATCAATGTCAGCAAGGAAGTATGCAAGAATCTCGTCACTGCCTGTAGGATCGGATGTGAAGGATGCAGAAACGCCGGCTGCATTCTGAGCATAGTAGGTGAGGATAGCAGTAGCGTCATCAATGCCAACGCCGCCGTTCAGGTTTGCGTCACCCTTGAGACCAACAAGTACAGACTGTGTAAGAGGTGTACCGCCGTTAGTTATTGCAGTGTCACCGCACAGCATAGTAACTTCACCGTTGTAGTATGTGCTGCCGTTTTCCTGCCAGAGAGCATTAGGAGTTGCTCCAGCATTGACTGCACCGGTAACGTCAACTGTCTCGCTTGTGCCGTCAGTATATGAAACATCGCATGTAACAGACGCACCCATAGAAGGAGCAGTGATCATCTTTGTGCTGTCTGCAAAATACAGAGCATGCTCAGGTGCTTCAATCTGATTGAGTACAGCATTGTCAACACCTACAGCAATAGCAGCGTCCTGATATTCAAATGTAAGAGACTGAGATTTGAAAGTTTCATCATCAGTCAGATAGATGTTGCAGTAGTCCTTTTCAAATTCTACAGGATAGATACCGCAGCCAGTGCCGCTCTTGAAGAAAACGTCAGCCTCAAGAAGCGGGAATTCATCGGAACTTCCGAGGAATCTTTCGCTGTCATCGTATGCTATCCAAGACATTCTGCTGTTGATGTCAGGGAGAATGTCACCTTCCTCAAGAAACTCCGGCTGATAATATGGGATAGTACCTACAGCTGTATCCACCTCTGCCAGATAAACCAGTTCGCCGTCAACACGTTCGGTATATATACTTGCGAATTTGTATGTATAAGTAGCAGAGCCGTCAGGGTTAACAGTAAGAGGGCAAACGATCTCGTGGGATACATCATCCTGAGCCAGTTCACCAGCCTCGTTTACATAGAATCTTCCTGGAAGAGTAAATCTGATGGTATCATTTCCGGCATATTCAATAATACTTCCGTTTACAGGATCCATACATGCGTCACGAACGATACATGTCATAGCACGGGAAGCATAGTTGCCGTTTCTGTCGAATCCGCCGAAGCAGAATGGAACGTATGATGTTGTAAAGCTGCCGCCTGAGTAATTATATGTAACAGGCTCACCATACTGTTCAGTGGGATTTAAAATATTGCGGAAAAAAGTGCTGTCAGAAATATCCGTAGCAAAACCGCACTGTATTGTGCTTGGTCCCATAGTAAGATCGGTGCTGCCTTTAAGGTAAGCAGATGTGTGAACAGAAGTATTGCCGTATGCAGCCTCTTCAGCAGTGAGGGCATAATCTGAAAGCTGAATATTCAGAGTGTAGGGATCAGTTTGCGCAGCAGAAGCAGAAAACGGAATAGATGTAATAACAGCAAGTGCGCAGCTGAGTGCGATAAAATATGCAGATTTTTTCATATTGGTATTCCTCCTTGAATTTAAGTTAATGGGCAGAAAATTGCTACATGACAACATTATACCAGAGATTATCAAAAAAAGCAATATTTTTTCTGAAACTTTCACATTTTTCCGGAAAAATGTACTGTATCATGGTTAAAAATTACATATATGCAATCTTCTTCCATAATCGAGAAAATATGCCATAAAGAGTCATCATTTGCTCTTTTCGTGCAGTATAAAATATGATATGCTTTTATTGACACGTCTGAAAGGCGTATGAAGCGTTATAAAACATGAAAGGAGAAGGTGTTATGGCATTACAGGCGAGAAGGAGCAGCGAACCGGATAATTCACTGGTCTATATGGAGGTTTACGGTATCAACAGGGTAATATACAGGGTAACAGCCTCGGCAGTGCGAAGAAAGGGCAAGCCTGTATTTATTTACGGAGTGACTCTGGAGGATGCGAGAACAGGCATGGCAGAAACCCTTGAAAGCTTTTCTGAAGATATGGAGCATACTATTCAGTTTACAAATTCTCTGGTAAAAAAACATGTACGTCCGGAGGGCTTATACAATGAGGCACTCAGACATCTGCGTATGGAAAAGCTGCTGTACTCCGGAAAAATGATGATGATGTGACATTTACTGATAAATTCTTGGAAAAAAAGCTTGCTATTTGACGAGAAATGTAGTATAATAAATATGATTGTGACAGCAATTATATTTTCATGTAAAGGAGAACTACATTTATGTATCAGGATATGATGGACAGCATCGGCTTTGTAGGTCAGTATGACGCAGAAGTAGGTGCTGTTATGGAACAGGAGCTTGCAAGACAGCGCAGAAATCTGGAACTTATCGCCAGCGAGAATATCGTTTCACCCGCAGTAATGGCTGCGATGGGTTCTGTACTTACAAACAAGTACGCAGAGGGTTATCCGGGCAAGCGTTACTACGGCGGCTGCGAGAAGGTTGACCTTGTTGAGCAGATCGCTATTGAGAGAGCAAAGAAGCTTTTTGGCGCAGGTTTTGCAAATGTTCAGCCGCACTCAGGCGCACAGGCTAACACTGCTGCTTATTTTGCAGTACTTCAGCCTGGTGATACCGTTCTTGGCATGAGCCTTGCAGACGGCGGTCACCTTACTCACGGTTCACCTGTAAATCTTTCCGGTAAGTACTTTAACTTTGTTTCCTATGGTCTTGATGATGAGACAGAGACTATCAATTATGATGCAGTATACAAGCTTGCTGTTAAGTCAAAGCCTCGTCTGATCGTAGCAGGTGCTTCTGCATATCCGAGAGCTATTGATTTCAAGAAGCTTTCTGAAATCGCAAGAGCAGTTGGTGCGTTATTCATGGTAGATATGGCACATATCGCTGGTCTCGTAGCAGCAGGTCTGCATGAGTCTCCTGTACCCTATGCGGACATCGTTACTACAACTACTCACAAGACTCTCAGAGGTCCAAGAGGCGGTCTGATACTTACTAATAATGAATATCTTGCAAAGAAGATAAATTCCGCTATTTTCCCCGGCACTCAGGGCGGCCCGCTTATGCACACAATTGCAGCTAAGGCAGTTTGCTTTGGTGAAGCACTCAAGCCTGAGTTCAAGGAATATCAGGCAAGAATCATAGAGAATGCAAAGGTTCTGGCAGAGGGTCTGGTAAAGAGAGGATTCAATCTTGTTTCCGGCGGTACAGATAATCATCTGATGCTGGTTGACCTTCGTCCTTTCAATATCACCGGCAAGGAACTGGAACGCAGACTTGACGAGGTTTATATCACAGTAAACAAGAACGCTATCCACAACGATCCGGAGAAGCCTTTTGTAACAAGCGGTATCAGAATCGGTACTCCTGCGGTTACTACCCGTGGTCTCGGTACTGAGGAAATGGACAAGATCGCTGAGTACATCTATCTGTGTGCAACAGATTTCGAGAACAGCGCAGACGCTATCCGTGCAGGCGTAACTGAGATCTGCAATAAGTACCCGCTGTACGAGTAATTTCTACTTAACCGAGAATATTAAATGTCCGAAGGACACCACTATAGGCATCTATTAGCAGCAAAGTCATTAACTTAATAGCATAATTGTATTATACTAAGTTTATGACAATGTTTTTATTTGATGTAGATTTATGCGGATGTCCTCCGGACAATTTTATTTTAATGCAAACCGTTTGGAGGTGAACACATGGAACATCCTCTTGCCGACCTTATACGTCCCTCAAGTCTTGACGACGTTGTAGGTCAGAAGCATTTGCTTGATAAGGGCAAGCCACTGCGCCGTATTATAGACAGCGGACGTATACCCAATCTGATATTTTATGGGCCGTCTGGCGTTGGAAAGACTACAGTTGCAAGAATTATTGCCGATCGTACATCCATGACGCTCCATAAGCTTAATGGTACGTCTGCGTCAACAGCAGATATACGTGAGGTAGTTTCGCAGATAGGAACATTTTCCGGAATGAACGGTATACTGCTTTATCTTGACGAGATTCAATATCTCAACAAAAAGCAGCAGCAGAGCCTTCTTGAATATATCGAAAACGGTGATATAACCCTTATTGCATCTACCACAGAGAATCCCTATTTTGCGGTATATAACGCTCTCATAAGCCGTAGTACAGTATTTGAATTCAAGCCTGTTCCGCCGGAAGAACTTGAAAAGGCTGTTGAAAGAGCATTCCGCTGCATGGAAGAACAGCTTGGAAATGAACTGGTTCTTGAAGATGGAGTTTCTGAATATATTGCAAAGGGCAGCGGCGGCGATGTGAGAAAGGCACTGAATACAGTTGAACTCAGCGCACTTGCAGCAGAACCGCAGGAATCGGGAGGTCTTGTTACACTGGAAACAGCGGTTTCCCTTACACAGCGAAGCAATATGCGTTACGACCGTGACAATGACCAGCACTATGACCTTTTGTCGGCTTTGCAGAAGTCCATACGAGGTTCGGATGAAAACGCAGCCCTTTATTATGCGGCACGTCTTCTTAAAGCAGGAGATCTTTTGTCACTGTGCAGACGGCTTCTTGTAATTGCAAGCGAGGATGTAGGTCTTGCATATCCTCAGGCTGTAGTTGTAACAAAGGCGTGTGTTGACAGTGCGCTTCAGCTTGGACTTCCGGAGGCAAGGATTCCTATGGCAGAGGCAATCGTTCTTCTGGCAACATCACCCAAATCCAACAGCGCATACCTTGCAATGGACGCTGCAATGGCAGATGTGGAGGAATACGGTGCGCTTGACTTTCCAAGACATCTCCAGAACAAGCACTTTGACGGAGTTGGTGCAAAGATTAAAGGACAGCATTATCTGTATCCTCATGATTATCCCAATCACTATGTAAAGCAGCAGTATCTTCCGGATGAGCTGAAAGACCGTGTCTACTATGAATTTGGTGATAATAAGCAGGAACAGGCTGCGGCATTATACAGAAGCAAGATACTTGATAATAAATAGTGCAGGTATATTTGTGTATTTTAATACATAAAGGAGAATGATTATGAAGAAAATCGCTTTTATTGCAGCAATTGGTATATGCATGGCATCATTTGCTGGCTGCGGAAAAATGGACAAAATGATTGACGCTGCAAAGGAAGCAGCGGAATCTGTTATATCTGAAAATTTATCTGACGATAAGGAAAACTCTGAGGAAGAAAATACAACAGAGGCAGAATCTATAGAAGAAAAAACTACAGAAGCAGCAACAGAGAAATCTGTGGAGGAGACTTCTGAAGAAAAGGAAGAATCTAAGGAAGAATCAGAAAAGGAAACATCTGAATCACAGACTTCTGATAAGGTAATATATGAATCGGAGAATGTGCGTATTGAGTTTATAGGAGAAGAGCAGACTGAAAGTTACTTTGAAATAAATCTGAGTATCGAAAACCTTACTGACAGTAATGCAGTAGTTTATATTGAAAGAGGTTCAGTATGTGATGTAATGGTAGATTCATTTATGTACGCTGAGATAGAAGCAGGACAGACATCAGAGGAAACAATATCATTCTATTCGAGAGATCTTGAGATGAATAATATTGACCAGATCGGTACAGTAGAGTTTAAAGCCATTGTGAGTGACGCTGAAAGCTATGAAACCATTGAAAAAACAGATATGCTTTCTATTAAGCTTGATGAAGTAAGCAGCTATAAGCGAAATGAGGGTAAAGTAATATTTAATGACAAGGGCTTCAAGCTTACATATATCGGAGTGAAATCTGTTGAGGATACTCTGCTAGGCAGCAACATAGTGTTTGAGCTTGAAAATTCGTCCGATAGAAATATTACAGTAAGTATGGATGGTGTAAAAGTAGACGGTAATGAATGTGACGCTTTTCTCTTTAATGAAATTACAGCTGGAAAGTATACAAACACTGATTTTTCATTTTTTGACGAGATAGATTTTGCCGCAGCCAAGAAAGTTGAATTTACTTTCAGGGTAATTGACTCAGACAGCTATGACAGCATTATTGAGGAATATCCTGTTACGATAGAGTTGAAGTAAAATTGCTATAGAAAATATGGTCAGCTATACTATTATAATACTATAATATCAGTATGCAAAACGGGCGGTCAGAAACCGCCCGTAATTTTTTTAGATTCAAGTTTATTTACAGTCCGATATATCACAAAGCATACGGTTTATAGCACCAATGAGAGCCTTGACTGATGATGTAGCTATATCAGTGTGAATGCCCACGCCCCAGTATGTTATTTCGTCACGTTCCAATCCTACATATGAAACGGCATTTGCAGAGGAACATATTTCCAGTGCATGCTCAGTATATGTGGTCAGAACGAATTCTGCGCCGAGATAGTTTTTCAGTGCATTGTGTACCGCATTCAGTCTGCCGTTTCCGGTGGCATGTATTTTTTCTGTATTGCCATTGCAGCAAACGGTTAAAGCTGTGTCGATCATGCCGTCATCCTTCAGGGAATAGCGTATCTCCGGTGCTGATAAAGGGGATTCAATATTAACATAGCTTTCAGTGAATATCTCCATAACCTCTTCCGGCTGAAGCTCCTTGTGCGCTCTGTCAGAAACGCCCTTTACCAAATAGCCGAAGGATTCCCTCATTTTCGGAGGAATGTTATATCCATATCTTGTTTCCATCAAGTAGCCTATACCGCCTTTTCCGGACTGGCTGTTGATACGGATAACGTCCGCCTCATACTCTCTGCCAACGTCTTTAGGATCAATAGGAAGATACGGTACTGTCCAGTGTTCCGGATGTTTCTCCTCACGCCATTTCATGCCCTTAGCAATAGCGTCCTGATGAGAACCGCTGAACGCTGCAAACACCAGTTGACCGCTGTAGGGAGAACGCTCATATACGTGCATGCGTGTTACACGCTCATATACCTTTGTGATTTCCGGAAGATTAGAAAAATCCAGTTCCGGCTCTATACCCTGAGAATACATGTTCAGAGCGAGAGTTATAATATCAACATTTCCTGTACGCTCACCATTTCCGAAAAGCGTTCCCTCAATTCTGTCACCGCCTGCAAGCAGTCCCATTTCACTGTCTGCCACTGCGCAGCCTCTGTCATTATGCGGATGAAGTGAAAGGATAACATTCTCACGGCGATTAAGGTTATCGCTCATGAACTCTACCTGATTTGCATATACGTGCGGCATTGAATGGGATACTGTTACCGGAAGATTTATTATAACCTTGTCATTTTCAGTTGGCTGCCATATATCTATTACACGATTGCATATTTCGAGTGCAAATTCAGGTTCAGTTCCGGTGAAGCTTTCCGGAGAATATTCAAATGTGAAGTGTCCTTGAGTTTTGCTGCGGTATTCCATGCACATTTTTGCTCCGGATTCTGCAATAGCGATAATCTCCTCCTTGCTGCGTTTGAATACCTGTTCTCTCTGAGCAAGTGAAGTGGAATTATACAGGTGTACGATAGCATGCTTTGCACCTTTCAGTGCTTCAAAGGTTTTAGCAATAATATGTTCTCTTGCCTGAGTAAGAACCTGAATTGTTACATCATCCGGAATCATATCGTTCTCAATAAGTGTGCGGCAGAATTCGTATTCTGTTTCAGATGCAGCCGGAAATCCGATTTCAATTTCCTTGAATCCGATTTTTACCAGTACCTTAAAAAATTCCAGCTTTTCCTCAAGGCTCATAGGTGTAATAAGAGCCTGATTTCCGTCACGAAGGTCTACACTGCACCATATGGGAGCTTTTTCAATGCATGTTTTTTCCATCCATTTCATCGTAGGATTTTTGATAGGAAAAAATTGTCTTGTGTACTTGTTTACATTTTTCATGGTTATCGTTCCTTTCAAAATCAGATGTGTGCAGATATAAAAAAAGTCTCTTCTATGCCTAAGCATAAAAGAGACGAAGATTACAATTCTCCGTGGTACCACTCTTCTTGACGAAAATACGTCCACTCTGTCACATCATGCAATGTGCTTCTCTGTAACGGGAGAAACCCGTTGCCGCCTACTTACATTTCAGCCGCACAGCTCAGGGATGAGTTATTCTGTTTCCTGTGTACTGTCTCGCACCATCCGACAGTTCTCTGTTAGCGTAAGAAACATATTTTTTCCCGTCACAGCCCTTATTAAAATATACAGAAGTCATGCTCCTTGGCTTACATTTTAGCCTATCTAATTTTACTTGTCAACCCTTAGAATGAAATGTTTAAATAAAGTTAATATTTCATAGTAGATTTCAAGGACATATTTCCTATAAATGTATACGATGTTTCTTAACTGTAAAACCTGTTTATGTATCTTGCAATCAGCGTTTTAAAGTGCTATACTAAAAAACAGATAACCTTGCGGAAAAGCCGAATCTGCCGGTCAGTCAGAGGCTTCCGCATTTATATTTTACAATAAAAGGGTGAATCAAAATGAAGTTAAAAGGCGCACAGATCATTATCGAAACTCTGATCGAACAGGGTGCTGAAACTGTTTTCGGCTATCCGGGCGGTCAGGTAATAGATATATATGACGCACTTTACATGGCGCAGGATCGCATACATCATATCATCACTGCTCATGAGCAGGGTGCGTCTCATGCAGCAGACGGCTTTGCTCGTGCAAGCGGCAAGGTTGGCGTGGTTATCGCTACATCCGGCCCTGGTGCTACAAATCTGGTAACAGGTATAGCAACCGCATATCTCGATTCCATTCCGCTTGTGGCAATTACAGGAAACGTTCCGAACTCTCTCATCGGAAGAGACAGTTTTCAGGAAGTTGATATTACAGGCGTTACAATGCCCATTACAAAGCACAATTTCTTTGTAAAAACAATAGAAGAGCTTGCACCTACTATCCGTGAGGCTTTCCGTATTGCAAAATCCGGAAGACCCGGTCCTGTACTTGTTGATATTCCTAAGGATGTTCAGCAGGCGATCGGTGAATATGAAGCTGCTTCTGTGGTTGAAAAAGCTCCTGTTCCGGAAGTTGATATGAACGCAGTTGCTGAGGCTGCAAAAATGATTGCCGAATCAAAGAAGCCTTATATTTACATAGGCGGCGGTGCAGTTACTGATGACGCAGGCGCAGAGATAGCAGCTCTTGCTGATAAGATAGACGCTCCTATCGGCTGTACAATGATGGGACTTTCTGCTGTTCCTACAGATAATCCCAGATGGCTTGGCATGGAGGGTATGCATGGTCACTATGCATCCTCAATTGCACAGAATGAAGCAGACCTTATCATTACAGCAGGCTGCCGTTTCAGCGACAGAGGCACTGGCAACGTTTCAAAATATGCGAGAAACGCTAAAATTATTCACATTGACATAGACGCATCAGAGCTTAACAAGAATATCAAGGCTAACCTTGGTCTCACAGGCTCTTTGAAGAAGATACTTACAGTACTCTTTGAGGCTGTTTCAGAAAAGAAGCTTCCTGAATGGAGCGCACGTATTGAAGAACTGAAGGCTTATACAGCAGAGCTTGAGCGTCAGGGCGATGAAATCACTCCCTTTACCGCAATCGACGCTATTATGGAAGCTGCTGAAAATGCAGGCGATGATATTATCGTTGCAACAGACGTAGGTCAGCATCAGATGTGGGCTGCACAGCGTTTTGAATTCAGCCGTTCACGCACATTTATTTCCAGCGGCGGTCTTGGTACTATGGGATTTGGTCTCGGTGCTGCTATCGGCGCAGCTACTGCTACAGGCAAAAAGACAGTCCTCATTACAGGCGACGGCAGTTTCGGCATGAACCTCAATGAGCTTGCAACTGCTGTTACAAATCAGTCACCTGTTGTTATATTCGTTATGAATAACGGCGTTCTGGGTATGGTTCGTCAGTGGCAGACTCTGTTCTTTGACAAGCACTACTCAAATACTACTCTCCAGAGAAAGACTGATTTTGTAAAGCTGGCAGAAGCTTTCGGTCTGCCGGCATTCAGAGTAGGTTCTATTCCGGGCGTTACCTGTCCCAAGAACTGCGAGGAATGCTCAAATATGGAAAGCTGTATCGGTACTCTTGACGAGCTGAAGGATGTTCTGAAGAAGGCATTTGAGGTAAAAGGCCCTGTTCTGGTAGACTGCACTATTGATTGCGATGCATTTGTACTTCCTATGCTTCCGCCCGGCGGCTCTATTGATGATATTATCGTAGATCCGACTGCGAAGAACTGAAAGAGGTGAGATCATGGAACAATTCGTAATTTCTATTCTCGTTGCAAACCGTTCAGGCGTGCTGACTCGTGTTTCCAGCATGTTTACACGCCGTGGTTTCAATATTGATACACTCACTGTAGGAGAAACAGAATCTCCTGAATTCTCACGTATCACCGTTACCCACAGAGGTGACAAGGCTATCTGCGATCAGATCGTAAAGCAGCTTGAAAAAATGTATGATGTGGAAAAGGTTCAGGTAATGCAGCGTGATACCACTGCGGCACGTGAGCTTCTTCTCATAAAGGTAAAGCACACTCCCGAACAGCGTCAGGACATTCTCTCTGTAACAGATGTATTCCGTGCAAAGATCATTGACTTTTCTCAGGAGGCTCTGGTTATCGAAATTCAGGGAGCAACATCCAAGATCAACGCATTTATCGAGCTTCTCAAGCCCTATGGCATCCTTGAAATGTGCCGTACAGGTCTTGTTGCTCTTGAAAGAGGCGGCAACTGTCTCAAGGACTAAGCCGTGCTTATAAACGTTTATAATTTCATTTAAAGGAGTTTTATATCATGGAAAATACAGCAAAGGTTTTTTATCAGGAAGACTGCGACCTGTCTCTGCTTTACGGTAAGACGATCGCTGTTATCGGCTACGGCAGTCAGGGCCACGCTCATGCTCTGAACGCTAAGGAATCTCTCGGTGACAAGGGAAGAGTTATCATCGGTCTGTATGAAGGCAGCAAGTCATGGGACAAGGCTGTTAAGCAGGGATTTGAGGTTTATACAGCTGCTGAGGCTGCAAAGCAGGCTGACATCATTATGATCCTCATCAACGATGAAAAGCAGGCTTCTATGTACAAGAAGGACATCGCTCCCAATCTGGAGGCTGGCAATATGCTGATGTTCGCTCACGGCTTCGCTATTCATTTCGGTCAGATCGTTCCTCCGGCAGATGTTGACGTTACAATGATTGCTCCCAAGGGACCTGGTCATACTGTAAGAAGTGAGTATCAGGCTGGCAAGGGTGTTCCGTCACTGGTTGCTGTTGCTCAGGATGCTACTGGTAAGGCTAAGGATATGGCTCTGGCTTACGGTCTGGCTATCGGCGGCGCAAGAGCTGGTATTCTGGAGACTACATTCAGAACTGAAACTGAAACTGACCTCTTCGGTGAACAGGCAGTTCTCTGCGGCGGCGTTTGCGCACTGATGCAGGCTGGCTATGAAACACTGGTTGAAGCTGGCTACGATCCCAGAAACGCTTACTTTGAGTGCATCCACGAGATGAAGCTCATCGTTGACCTGATCTACCAGAGCGGTTTCGCAGGCATGCGTTACTCTATCTCCAACACTGCTGAATACGGCGATTATATTACTGGTCCGAAGATCATCACTGATGAGACAAAGAAGACTATGAAGAAGATCCTCCGTGATATTCAGGACGGTACATTCGCTAAGGACTTCCTGCTGGATATGTCCGAGGCTGGCGGTCAGGCTCATTTCCGTGCTATGAGAAAGCTTGCTGCTGAACATCCGTCTGAAAAGGTTGGCGAAGAGATCAGAAAGCTCTACAGCTGGAATAACGAAGAAGATAAGTTCATTAATAACTAATCCGGATTTCCGGTAAGAAAGCTGCCCTTCCTGATCGGATATATCCATTCAGGAGGGCAGCTTGTTTTATTTACGAGGTGAAATATTATGAGTAAGAATTTCTACTGTGACGGCGTTGATAAAGCACCACAGCGTTCTCTGCTGAACGCACTTGGCATGACTAAGGAAGAAATGCAGAGACCTATGGTAGGTATCGTTTCTTCCTACAACGAGATCGTTCCCGGTCACATGAACATTGATAAGATCGTGGAGGCTGTAAAGCTTGGCGTTGCTATGGCTGGAGGAACTCCTGTTGTATTCCCTGCAATTGCAGTCTGTGATGGTATTGCTATGGGACACAAGGGAATGAAGTATTCTCTGGTAACAAGAGACCTTATCGCAGATTCCACAGAATGTATGGCTCTTGCACATCACTTTGACGCACTGGTTATGATTCCAAACTGCGACAAGAATGTTCCCGGTCTCCTTATGGCGGCTGCACGATTAAATGTTCCAACTGTTTTCGTAAGCGGCGGCCCTATGCTTGCAGGTCATGTAAAGGGTAAGAAAACAAGCCTTTCCAGCATGTTTGAAGCTGTAGGCTCTTATTCTGCCGGCAAGTATACCCTTGAAGATGTAGAGGAATATGAAAACAAGGCATGTCCCACATGCGGCTCATGCTCCGGTATGTATACTGCTAACTCCATGAACTGTCTGACTGAGGTTCTGGGTATGGGACTCCGTGGAAACGGAACTATTCCGGCTGTATATTCCGACAGAATCAAGCTTGCTAAACACGCAGGCATGGCTGTTATGGAACTGTACAGAAAGAATATCCGTCCTCGTGACATCATGACGGAAAAAGCTTTTGAAAACGCTCTCACTGCTGATATGGCTCTGGGCTGCTCCACAAACAGTATGCTTCATCTGCCGGCTATTGCAAATGAATGCGGAATCAAGATCAATCTTGACATGGCAAATGAAGTGAGCGCAAGAACTCCGAATCTCTGCCACTTAGCTCCTGCTGGTCATGCATATATGGAAGACCTTAACGAAGCCGGCGGCGTTTACGCAGTTCTGAATGAGCTTGCAAAGAAAAATCTCATTCACACCGATGTTATGACATGTACAGGAAAGACTCTGGGCGAAAACATCAGCGGCGTAATAAACAAGAATCATGACATCATACGTCCTATTGAAAATCCATATAGTGAAACAGGCGGTATTGCTGTTCTGAGAGGCAACCTTGCTCCTGACGGATGCGTTGTAAAGAGAAGCGCAGTTGCAGAGGAAATGATGCAGCATAAAGGACCGGCAAAGGTATTTGACAGCGAGGAAGAAGCTATCGAGGTTATTCTTGGCGGCGGCATTCAGGCAGGCGATATTGTTGTTATCCGCTATGAAGGCCCTGCCGGCGGCCCTGGCATGAGAGAGATGCTTTCACCAACATCTGCCATTGCAGGTATGGGACTTGATAAGGAGGTTGCACTCATTACTGATGGACGTTTCTCCGGTGCAACAAGAGGCGCAGCTATCGGTCATGTTTCCCCTGAGGCTGTAAGCGGCGGTATTATTGCCTATGTAAAGGACGGAGATATTATTTCTATTGATATTCCTAATCATTCCATCACACTTGAGGTCTCAGATGAAGAACTGGCAGAACGCAGAAAGACAATGGAAATCAAGGTAAAAACAAATCTGACAGGTTACCTCAAACGTTATTCAAAAATGGTTGCTTCGGCGGATAAGGGTGCGATTATCAATTATTGAATATGAAAAATCTTCCTCAAAGAAAACCAAATCGTTTGAAGGATTTTGATTATAGTTCTGATGCAATGTATTTTATTACAATTTGTGTACAAGGCAAGGAATGTGTTTTATCACAAATTGTAGGGGACGGCGCCCTCGACGTCCCGATAAATACGCTTACCGAATACGGTAAGATTGTTGAAAAATATATAGTATCAGGTAATCGGACAGAGTGTATCAGAGTTGATAATTATGTTGTTATGCCAAACCACATACATCTTATACTATCAATAAATAAGAATAGAACTTCAGTTGATTCAAGCGGGACGTCGAGGGCGCCGTCCCCTACAAATCAGTTGATTCCGCATTTTATTTCTACTTTAAAACGATTTTGTCATGCAGAAATTGGTTTTAAAATCTTTCAGCGTTCCTATCATGACCATATAATACGTAATGAAAAGGAATATATAAAAATATGGGAATATATAGAAAACAATCCGGCGAAATGGAATGAGGACTGTTTTTATATTTGATACGATCTCACTTTTGCATATTTAAACTAATGAAAGGACTGATACAAATGGGTATGACAATGACACAGAAGATTCTGGCAGCACACGCAGGTCTTGAGAGCGTTGAGGCAGGCGAGCTGATTCTGGTTGAGCTGGACAGAGTTCTTGGCAATGACATAACCTCACCTGTGGCTATACGTGAATTTGAGAAACTTGGGATGGACAGGGTATACGACAAGGATAAGGTGACCATGGTAATGGATCACTTTGCGCCCAACAAGGACATCAAGGCAGCGACTCAGTGTAAAATGTGCAGAGATTTCTGCGCTGAAAAAGAAGTAACACACTTCTATGACGTTGGACAGATGGGTATTGAACATGCATTGCTGCCCGAAAAAGGTCTTGTGGTTTCCGGTGACGTTGTTATTGGTGCGGATTCTCATACCTGCACATACGGCGCACTGGGCGCATTCTCAACAGGCGTAGGCTCTACCGATATGGCATGCGGTATGGCTATCGGCAAGGCATGGTTCAAAGTGCCTTCCGCTATAAAGTTTGAACTGAAAGGCAAGCTTAATCCATATATCTCCGGTAAGGATGTTATTCTTCATATAATTGGCATGATAGGCGTAGACGGCGCACTGTACCGTTCTATGGAATTTACAGGCGAAGGTGTTGCGAGCCTTTCCATAAGTGACAGACTTACCATGACAAACATGGCTATTGAAGCTGGTGCTAAGAATGGTATTTTTGAGGTTGACGAACAGACTCTCGCTTACATTGCAGAGCACAGTGACCGCACTCCTGTTGTATACAAGGCTGACGAGGACGCTGTTTACGATGAAACATATGTAATTGATCTCTCCGAAATAAAGTCAACTGTTGCATTCCCTCACCTGCCTGAGAATACACGCACTATCGGCAATGTTGGAGATGTTAAGATAGATCAGGTAGTTATCGGTTCATGTACAAACGGCTTCTACCGTGATATTGAAGAGGCTGCTTCTATTCTGAAGGGCAGGAAGGTCGCTAAAAACGTCCGTGCTATCATCATTCCGGCTACTCAGGATATTTACCTGAAGGCAATGGAAAATGGTCTGCTCCGGATATTCATTGAAGCAGGCTGTATCGTTTCCACACCTACCTGCGGCCCCTGTCTCGGCGGTCATATGGGTATTCTCGCAGCAGGCGAACGTGCTGTTTCAACAACTAACAGAAACTTTGTTGGAAGAATGGGCCATCCTACATCTGAAGTATATCTTGCAAGTCCGGCTGTTGCTGCTGCAAGTGCCATAACCGGCAGGATCACCGATCCAAAGGAGGTAATGTAACATGAAATTTGAAGGTACAGTTATCAAGTACGGCGATAACGTTGATACAGACGTTATCATTCCGGCAAGATACCTCAATACTATCGACGTTAAAGAACTTGCTTCTCACTGCATGGAGGATATTGATACAACCTTTACAAGCCGTGTAAAGGAAGGCGACATCATGGCTGCCGGCGAAAATTTCGGCTGCGGCTCTTCACGTGAACATGCTCCTATTGCTATCAAGGCAAGCGGCATTTCTCTGGTAATAGCAAAAAGCTTTGCAAGGATATTCTACCGCAACGCTATCAACATCGGTCTTGCAATTGTTGAATGTCCTGAGGCTGCGGAGGCTATTGAGGAAGGTCATATCGTAGAAGCTGACCTTGACAACGGCGTACTCCTTGACAAGACAACAGGTGTGTCATATAAGACGGCTCCGTTTCCGGAATTTATCCAGAACATCATTGAAAACGGCGGTCTTATTGAATCTATCCGCAAGGGTGCGGTAAAGTAAGGAGGAACTTACCATGATATATAACATCGGTCTGCTGCGTGGAGACGGCATTGGCCCTGAAATCGTTGACAGCGCAGTAAGAGTACTTGAAGCTGTAGGCGAAAAGTTCGGTCATACATTTAATTTCACAAAGTATCTTATAGGAGGAGCAGCCATTGATGAAACAGGCGTTCCGCTGCCTGAGGAAACAGTCAAGGGCTGTCTTGCAAGCGACAGCGTACTGCTTGGTGCAGTCGGCGGTGCTGTGGGCAATTCCAAGTGGGACACACTTCCTCCGAATCTCCGTCCGGAAAAGGCACTTCTCGGAATCCGTGAAGCTATGGGACTTTTCACAAATCTCCGTCCGGCTAAGCTTTATCCGGCACTCAAGGGCGAATGCCCTCTCCGTGAGGATATTGTGGCAAAGGGCTTTGACATCATGATGGTTCGTGAGCTTACAGGCGGTATTTACTTTGGTGAACGTGGCAGACGTG
Source organism: Ruminococcus sp. (assembly GCA_017623515.1). GTDB lineage: Bacteria > Bacillota > Clostridia > Oscillospirales > Ruminococcaceae > Ruminococcus_C. Next base: position 151,414 of record JAGAOV010000017.1, read on the forward strand.
ACGGCAAATACGGCGCAGAGGCTTATGATACAGAATGCTACAGCGAAATGGAAGTTGAACGTATTGCAAGAGTTGCCTTTGAGACTGCAAGAAAGCGTTCAAAGAACGTCATCTCTATTGACAAGGCTAACGTTCTGGAAAGTTCAAGACTGTGGCGTGAGGTAGTTCACAGGGTTTCTGCTGATTATCCGGATGTAGCTGTAACAGATATGCTGGTTGACAATGCAGCCATGCAGCTTGTAAAGAATCCATCTCAGTTCGATGTCGTTGTAACATCAAATATGTTCGGTGACATTCTCTCTGACGAGGCTTCCCAGATAACAGGCTCTATCGGTATGCTTCCCTCTGCTTCTCTGGGCAGCACTAAGAACGGTCTCTACGAGCCTATCCATGGCTCTGCACCGGATATTGCAGGTCAGAACAAGGCTAATCCCATTGCTACAATTCTTTCTGCTGCAATGATGCTCCGCTATTCCTTTGACCTTATGGACGAGGCTAAGGCTATTGAGGACGCAGTTGACAAGTATCTTGAAGCAGGATACAGAACTGCTGACCTTGCAGGCGAAGGCGTTGTTCCGCTGTCTACTGATGAGTGTACGGATAAGATTCTGGAGCTTTTATAATCAACAATGCCATCCGACACAAGCCGGATGGCATATCTTGAATCAAGAAAAGAGATGAACTCTATTATGACTCCCATGGAAATAATCGGCTATGGACTCAGCAGCATGGCTGTTTTCAGAAGTCTGCAAAAAGATCCTGTGATAGCCGCCCTGAGGGATTTTTGTCTTACCGATAAAAAGGACACAAACAAAAGGCTGTTCTACTACGGCGAGATGGTTTCTGCACTCTATGAGAAAACTGACTGTATGACTGATTATATCAAGGAATTGGTGCTTGAGCATGAACAGGTGTGCGCTGTGAGAGAGGGTGCAGGTGAAAAAATACCGGAAGCTATGGCAAAGGCTCTTGAAACAGAGCTTACTATGTTTGAAGCAATTGCTATGATGAAGCCGGAGCTTATGCAGGCTGAAATGGACAGGACTGTTCCTATTTCTGCATGGAGAACCTACAGCATTGACATGAAGGCTGAATATCAGAAACGTGCAGCTGAAATAAGTGAGTGCGGCTATGGCATTTTTGCAAAATATCATATGTTCACTGTAGATGAAAAGGGCGAGATAATCCCTGTAGCACATCCTGATCCTATTTCACTGTCAGATATGGTTGGATATGAACGTGAACGCAAAACCGCAGAGGATAATGTAAAAGCACTTCTCAGCGGAAACTACGCCGCAAATGTACTCCTCTCCGGCGATGCTGGCACAGGCAAATCCGCTACAGTAAAGGCTATTGCCAATAAGTACAGCGAAAAAGGTCTGCGTCTTATTGAGCTTACAAAAAACCAGCTCTGCTTCATCCCGAAAATTATGGACAGGCTCTGCAATAATCCTTTGAAATTCATTTTGTTTATAGATGATCTTACATTCTCAGAAAAAGAACCTGATTTCGGTACTCTCAAAGCAATGCTGGAAGGCAGCATTGCCGCAAGAATGAAGAATACTGTTATCTATGCCACAAGCAACCGCCGTCATATTGTAAAGGAAACCTTTGACGACGGAAGAGATAAGCATGAAAATGATACCGTTCAGGAGCGCATATCTCTGTCGGAGCGTTTTGGTATAACTATCACATTCCAGCGTCCTCAGAAAAAGCTGTATCTTGAAATAGTTCATGAGCTTGCACGGCAGGCAGGACTTCAGATGGACGAATCAAAGCTTGATGCAGAAGCAGAACAGTTTGCTCTCTGCAAAAGCGGAAGAAGTTCACGAGCTGCAAGACAGCTCATTGACCAGCTCCTTGTAGAGCAGAGTAAAGAAAGGATGGATGATTAAAAATGCTTACACTTGATAAAATCTATAAGGCAAGACATGTTCTCCGTAAGGTTATACGTGAAACAGACCTTATCTATGCACCGAAAATGAGCAGCGACTGCGAGATTTACCTTAAAACTGAAAATTTGCAGGTGACAGGCTCATTTAAGGTTCGTGGTGCGTCCTTTATGATGTCACAGCTTTCCGATGAGGAAAAAGCAAGAGGTGTTATCGCATGTTCCGCCGGAAACCATGCTCAGGGTGTTGCATTGGCAGCATCTTCACAGGGCATAAAATCTCTTATCTGTCTTCCGGACGGTGCGCCTATCTCTAAGGTTGAGGCTACCAAAAATTACGGCGCAGAGGTATGCATGGTAGAGGGAGTGTACGATGATGCTTATAACAAGGCTTTGGAGCTTCAGAAGGAACATAACTACACCTTTATCCATCCGTTTGACGATGAAAATGTTATTGCAGGTCAGGGTACTATTGGTCTAGAGATACTTGATCAGCTTCCCGATGCTGATGCGGTTGTAGTACCTGTAGGCGGCGGCGGACTTATTTCAGGAGTTGCATATGCTATAAAGAATCTGAATCCGGATATAAAGATTTACGGTGTTCAGGCAAGCGGTGCGCCCAGCATGGTAAACTCCGTTCATGATAACAAGATCGAACGTCTGGAAAGTGTTTCTACTATTGCGGATGGTATTGCTGTAAAAGAACCCGGACAGCATACCTTTGAATATTGCCGTGATTATGTGGATGAAATGGTTACTGTGACTGATGATGAAATATCAGCAGCAATTCTTGCTCTTATAGAGCGTCAGAAGCTTATTGCCGAGGGAGCAGGTGCGGCTTCTGTAGCGGCTGTCATGTTCGGAAAGATACCTGTAAAGGGTAAAAAGGTTGTATGTCTTGTATCCGGCGGCAATATTGATGTTACTATTCTCTCACGAGTAATCAAGCGTGGTCTCCTCATGTCCGGCAGAACATATACCTTACTTATTGAGCTTATTGACAAGCCCGGTCAGCTTCTGGGCGTATCGAAAATTATCGCAGATCAGGGCGGAAATGTCATATCAATTCACCATGAACGTGCAAACGAGGGCAGCGATGTAAATGGCTGTTTCCTGCGTATTACTATGGAGACAAGAGACTATGCTCATATTGAAGCCATACGCAAGGCTCTTACAGATAATGGATTCAAAATTGTTTAAGGAGGATATTTAAAATGGAAATCATCTACACAAAAAATGCACCGGACGCTATTGGCCCATACTCTCAGGCAATAAAGGCAGGCAATATGGTTTATACATCCGGTCAGATCGCTATTGACCCTGAAACCGGAAACGTTGAAGCGTGTGATATTGAAGGACAGAGCAGACAGGTTATGAAAAATCTTGAGTCTGTCCTTAAAGAAGCCGGCTGCACCTTTGCAGATGTTGTAAAGACTACCTGTTTCCTGAAGGACGTTGCAAAGGATTTTGCTGCATTCAATGCCATCTATGCAGAGGCTATGGGTGAATCCAAGCCTGCAAGAAGCTGCGTAGGCGTTGCCGAACTGCCTAAGGGCGTTCTGGTCGAGGTAGAAGCAGTTGCGGTCTGCAAGTGATTACTGGACTAACTAATCAGCAGCTTTCGGGCTGCTGATTTTTTTGCAAGTATCCTGATGAATAATCCGGAGTACATATCACATCCTATCCTTATCCGAATAAATCTTCTGATACTGAAAGGTGATATTAAACATGAACTATCTTGAAATTGAAAAGGTAATTGGCAGAGAGATCATGGACTCACGAGGAAACCCTACTGTAGAAGCAGAGATTTACCTCTGTGATGGAACTGTGGCAAGAGGTACAGCACCAAGCGGTGCGTCTACCGGAGAATTTGAAGCACTTGAACTTCGTGACGGTGACAATTCACGCTATCTCGGAAAGGGTGTTCAGAAAGCTGTAGAGAATATAAACACTGTCATAAATGATACTCTTACAGGCATGGACGCATCCGACATTTACGCAGTTGACAAGGCAATGATCGCTGCTGACGGCACAAAGGATAAATCAAAGCTTGGCGCAAATGCTATTCTTGCTGTATCTATTGCATGTGCAAGAGCCGCCGCCGCCGCTATGGGTATGCCGCTGTATAAGTTCCTTGGAGGTATTAACGGTAATCGTCTGCCTGTTCCTATGATGAATATTCTCAACGGCGGCGCACATGCCGCAAATACCGTTGACACACAGGAATTCATGATAATGCCTGTAGGAGCAGCTTCATTCAAGGAGGCACTCCGCTGGTGTGCAGAGGTATTCCACAGCCTTGCGAAAATTTTGAAATCCCGCGGACTTTCGACTGCTGTAGGTGATGAGGGCGGTTTTGCACCGGATCTTTCAAGCGATGAGGAAACGATAGAAACTATTCTTGAAGCTGTAAAGGCGGCAGGCTACGAATCGGGCAGGGATTTCATGATTGCTATGGACGCAGCATCATCTGAATGGAAGGACAGAGAAAAGGGCGTTGGTTTCTATAAACAGCCGAAGTCGGGCAGGACATTTACTTCTGATGAGCTTATAGCGCACTGGTCGGCACTCTGTGAAAAGTATCCCATCATCTCTATTGAGGATGCTCTTGATGAAGAGGACTGGGAAGGCTGGAAGAAGCTTACAGCAGTTCTGGGAAAGAGAGTTCAGCTTGTCGGGGATGATCTGTTTGTTACGAATACTGACAGACTTTCAAAGGGTATTGCCAATGGCTGCGGCAACTCCATTCTCATTAAGCTTAACCAGATAGGCTCTGTTTCCGAAACTCTTGAAGCAATCAAGATGGCTCACAAGGCAGGCTATACCGCAATTTCCTCTCACCGTTCCGGTGAAACAGAGGATACTACCATTGCTGATCTTGCTGTTGCACTGAATACCTGCCAGATAAAGACAGGCGCACCCAGCAGAAGTGAACGTGTTGCTAAATACAACCAACTGCTCCGGATTGAAGAAGAACTTGGAGAAAGTGCAGTTTATCCGGCTATGGATGCGTTCAATATTATGAGATAAAACAGCAATATTTTGAGTGTGATCTCTTTTCCGCTTTACAATTGCCGAAAAATAGCGTATAATAAAGGCATAAACATGAAAGGCGGAAAACTGTTATGTATTTTTCTTCTTCTGACACACAGGGATTCATTGAGGAGAACGATATAAAATTTATAAGAATGTCATTCTGCGACACATTTGGAAATATGAAGAATATCGCAGTAATGCCCTCGGAGCTTCCTCGTGCCATAGAATACGGCATACCCTTTTATTCGGCAGGATTTCTTGGTGAAACTCCTGAAATGCTTATGCTTAGACCTGATACTTCAGCACTGTCTGTTCTTCCATGGAGACCGCAGTCTGGACGAGTTGTAAGATTTTTCTGTAATCTTTTTCATTCTGACGGTACGCCCAGTGACGGCGATCTCCGCAGAAGTCTCAGGCTTACAGCCGAGAGACTGCGCTCTATGGGATATGAATGCAGGGTAAGCACACGATGCGAATTCTACCTGTTCAAGACGGACAACGAGGGAAATCCTACCCGAATACCCTGTGACAACGGCGGATATATGGACATTGCACCTCTTGACAAATGCGAGGATGCAAGAAGAGATATATGCCTTTCTCTGGAAGAAATGGGACTTCGGCCAATATCCTCATGCCACAAATCCGGTTCGGGGCAGAATGAGATAGACTTTGCAAGCAGCGATCCGCTTACTGCCGCAGATAATATGATGCACTACAAGGCTGTTGTAAAAACTATTGCAGCCTCACATGGTCTGTATGCGTCATTTATGCCCAAGCCTCTGGAAAATGAACCCGGAAGCGCACTTAAAATTTATATCAGCATTACAAAGGACGGCGAACCGCTGTTTGGCAGCGGTCATTCTCAGGGGAAGGCTTTTGCAGCAGGAATACTTCATTACATGCCGGAGTTTGCACTGTTTATGAATTCTACATGCAGTTCATTCAAAAGGCTTTCTGCAATGAGAAAATCGGGTTTATTCAGAGCAATGGAAAGAATAGATCTTCCGGGATGTGAGCCTGCTCTTGAAATACGGTCAGCGGATGCGCTGTGCAATCCTTATCTTACACTGCAAATGCTTCTGGAAGCCGGCATGGACGGTATGAAAGAGGAAAGAGAGTATTTATCCGGAAATCAGATCGTTCTCCCCGATGATCTTGGAGAAGCAATAGCACTTACTTCCAAAAGCACCTTTGTGAGTAAAATTGTTCCTTCCTCAAATCTTGATAACTTTATTTCATATAAACGTAAAGAGCTTGAAGAATACAGAAAATCAGAAAATAAGGATGAATTCTGTTTCGGGCGATATTTCTGAGACTATGCACACAACAGAAAGGAGGTTCTCCTATGAGGGAAGGGCGTGTGCTGATAGCGGCTGGAGTGTCTCAGGATCTTTCTGGTGTAACTGCGTTTCTTCGTCAGTGCGGATGCAGAGACATATGTCATGCCGGAAGCGGCAATGAAGTTCGCCGCTGTACATCTCAGGACAGATTCGACCTTATTATAATAGATACTCCTCTGCCTGATGAAACAGGAGAAAAGCTTGCAGTGCAGCTTGGTTCAAGTACAAGCGCAGGTATTATCGTTCTCTGCAAAAGCAGTGCGGTAAATGATATATCCGGAAGAATATATGACAGCGGTGCGGCAGTTGTATCAAAGCCCATACACAAAACAGAGCTGTATCAGGCGGTAAGGGCAGGATTTTCCATACGAACACGTCTGCAAGCCGCAAGAGAGGAAAATGCACGTCTTCAGAAAAAGCTGTGTGAACTTAGAACAGTTTCACAGGCAAAGTGTCTGCTTATTGAAAAGGAGGGCATGACAGAAAATGAGGCGCACCGATATATAGAAAAGCTTGCTATGGACAAGAGAAAGTCAAAGGAAGAAACGGCTGAGGAAATTATTTCTGTACATTCATGACATATACTGCATATACTATAATAAATTTAAAATACAGCAGGAGGTTTTCCTATGTGCGGTATATGCGGAATGGTAAGCTTTAAGCAGGATATGAGGCAGAAAAAATGCATTCTTGCTGGAATGCAGAATGCACTTCTGAGAAGAGGGCCTGATCAGGAGGGGATGTTCTGTACTGAACCGGAATGTATCATGGCACACAGACGGCTTGCAGTTATAGACGTTGACCATGGCAGGCAGCCAATGACGAGGAATCATAACGGAGAAACATACACCATTGTATATAATGGTGAGCTTTACAATACAGATGAACTGAGACAGGAGCTTATAGCTCTTGGAGCAGTATTTGAAACGACCTGCGATACTGAGGTTGTTCTTGAGGGATATATATACTGGGGCGAGGAATGTGTTACAAGGTTCAACGGCATATTCGCCTTTGCTGTATGGGAACATAAAAAAGAGAGACTTTGGCTTGCTCGTGACAGAATGGGCGTAAAGCCTCTTTTTTATGCAGAAACGGAGGATGGTTTTACCTTTGCGTCTGATATAAACTCTATTTTGCAGAATCCGGATGTTCCCAGAGAAATTGATCTGACAGGACTTTCGGAGCTTATCCTTATGATGCCGGGAAGAACCGCCGGATATGGCGTATTCAGAACGGTGCGTGAATTTGTAAGAGCAGAGTGCGGATATTACGATAAAACCGGACTGCATAAGAAGATATATTGGAAACTGAAAGCAAGACCTCACACTGATAATATTGAGCAGACAGCGGAGCGTGTAAGATTTCTTGTGGAGGATTCAATTACAAGGCAGCTTGTTTCGGATGTACCTGTGGGAACGTTTCTGTCAGGCGGACTTGATTCAAGTATAATTTCATCCGTGGCAGCACGTTCCTTCAGAAAAAAGGGTATAAAGCTTCCAACGTTTTCTCTTGACTATAAGAGCAATGACCGTTATTTCCAGAAAAGCAAATTCCAGCCTACCAGTGATTCAGAATTTATTGGTGATATGGCTGAATATCTTGAAAGCGAAAGCTTCATCACTGCCCTTGATACTCCGGAGCTTGCAGCGGCTCTTGTACCTGCAATGGAGGCAAGAGGACTGCCTGGGATGGGTGATGTTGACAGTTCTATGCTTCTTTTCTGCAAGGACATCAGGTCTCATGTAACAGTAGCCCTTTCCGGTGAATGTTCAGACGAAATATTCGGCGGATACCCTTGGTACAGGGATGAAACCATCCGAATGAGCGAAGGCTTTCCTTGGGCGCAGAGTACAGCTTACCGGCAGTCGTTCCTGAATGATGAACTTAGTGAGCTTATTGACGGCAGGGCATATGTTGACAAGGCATACAGAAACACTGTCTCACAGGCTGAGAAGCTTTCCGGCGAAAGCATTGCTGACAGCAGAACCAGAGAGATGATGCTGCTGAATCTTGACTGGTTCATGCAGAATCTTCTTGACCGAAAAGATAGGATGAGTATGTACAGTTCCCTTGAGGTTAGAGTTCCTTTCTGCGATTATCGCATAGCGGAGTATTTGTATAATGTTCCATGGGAATATAAGGATTACAAGGGGTATGAAAAGGGACTTCTCCGTGAAGCTATGAAGGATTATCTTCCGGAAAGAATTCTCTGGAGAAAGAAAAGTCCCTATCCTAAAACTCATAATCCTGCATATTTCCATGCGGTATCAAAAATGCTCCGAAAGATCATAAGTGATCCGAATGCACCAGTTCTCTCCATTATAAAAAAAGAACGCCTTGAACAGCTGCTTACCGGAACGGAATCTGTTCAGTGGTATGGTCAGCTTATGGCAAAGCCTCAGACTATAGCATTTTTTGTTCAGCTTAATGAGTGGATGAAAAAGTACGATGTAAAGATAAGAATATAAGTTGTACCGTGAAAATATCAGCCTAATCTAAAAGAGACCGCCGCAAATCGCAGCAGTCTCTTTTTTTGATAATTACGGAATAATAAATACGGGAGTTCCTACCTCAACGGCATAGAAGAGGTTTTTAGCGAAATCTGGCGGCAGGTTAATACAGCCGTGAGAGCCGTTGTACATGTAAATGTCGCCGCCGTAAGCTGAACGGTTGAGGTCATGGAGACCAACGCCGCACCATGAAACATTCATCCAGTAGTCAACCGGAGCAGAATAGTCCTCGCCCTCCAGAACCTTTGGGCTTTCTCTTGACCATACCTTGAATACACCAGTAGGAGTAGCTCTGCTGGGATCTGTCTGAGTACCTGTAACACAGTCTGATTCCATAGAAAGAACGCCGTCAACATAGTACCAGACATGCTGATTTGTAATATCTACCTCAATGTAGGTATTGCCAATATCATCAACACCTCTGCGATATGCTCTCTGTGCATAAACAGGTTCAACTGTGACGCTTTCACCAGTCTTGATAAGCTCAATAAGAGCAGCAGCGGTTTCAGCAACATCTGTTTTCCAGCCGTAGATACCCTGTGCGCCCAGCGGGATTTCAATAGTACCCTGAAGAGTTGACTTAAAAGTACGTGTATAGCCTGCAACGAATGTATCATATTTGTCAGCAAGATTTGTCTGAACCCATGCCTTTACAGCATTTTCGTCAACAGTTACCTCATCGTTTTCGCCATATGATACCCATTCAATGATAGTTGTTGATTCCAGAATCTCCTGACGGTCTTCAAAGTCATATGTAATAGTAAGTCCCATCATAGCATTAGCCTTTTCAAGGTCATCAGCAAGGCTTTCAGCAGTTTTTTCAGCAGTAAGGTAGCAGTCACATGCTTCAAGCTTAATGGTAGTTATACCGCTTCTTACCTGTTCAAGAGTATAGTCAACGAGAATGCCTACGTCTATCATATCGCCGTCATCCTCAGGGATGATCTCATACATGCCATCAGCCTGTTTCTGGAGGTAAGCGTCTGTAGGCGGCGCAGAACCCCAAGTGTAGTTACGCACCATATTTTCCAGCATATCCTCATCATAGGTATTGACGAGCTGAACAGAATATTCAGCCGGACTGAAATAATTCTTGAACCAGAGGAATGCGCTCTGAGAGGCAGCTTCATTGAATACGGAATCATCTGAAAGAGTAACAGCCGAACCGAATTCGCCGCCTGTAAACTTTACTTCCTCACCATTTTTTTTCACAAAGGTAAGTCCCTGAACCTCACCGGCATGGATGACCTTGGATTTAGCTTCATCCATAGTCATGCCGCTTATATCTACACCATTCATAAATGTATTAGGCAGGAATCCCTTGCTGCATACAAGCATACCGATAACATAGGCAATAATAAGGAGCATTACTGCTGAAAAAGCAGCGATAATTCCGATACGGCTTTTTTTTGCCGCAGCTGCAGCCTGAGCCTGCTGTCTCTGGCTTTGTCTGTAGTCTCTTGGTACTTCATAGTCATAGCTTGCAGGTGTTTGTCTCTGGCGTGACTGTGCAGGCTGACGCTGAACATAACGCTGAGCTTCAGCGGCAGTTGAAGAGGGTGCAGAGGATCTTCTCTGACTGGAATAGCTGCCGTCCATTCTGTTCATGGATTCCTTGATCTGACGCATTTTATCCTTTTTTTCATCAGTAGGATTTATGGTCTGAGAAGCGGCCTTTGAGGTAAGCACACGTTTTTTCTGAGGGCTGTTCTGTATACTGGAAAGCTGGGAAATGCTTTTTGTGCTTGCAGCCTTTCGCTGCTGCTGTGACTGAACCGGTCTGCGCTGGCCATTTGTCAGTGACTGCTGCATACTGCGGTGCAGATCATCTCTTGCAGCGTTTTGTGCAGGTGCATTGCCTGATTGTCTGTTGTAGTTAGGGTTTCTGTTTTCGTTCAAAATGATCTTCCTTTCTCTTTATAAAACGCCTTGTTGTCTGTATAAAAGCCTGCAATAACCAAATGGAACAGCTGGCAGATATTTTATGAGGCGTTGCTTTTATTATGTCATTACCTATTTATTATATATTACTCAATCCCTTTTGTCAACCGTTTTCGACAACTTCCGAAATGAAAATTTCAGATGCGGAAATAATGAATATTAAAATGAGATTAAATTCATAGGACAATGAGGTTAATAAAGATGGAAATTCATTTAGTCAAATGGAAAACGTTCTTTTTAGTGAATATGCACAAAATCCGGACAAATCTTTGTGAAATGTCGCAATTGACAGAAATTGTGAATTGTACTATAATTACATATGGACAGATTTGGCATTGAGGAGTGCCGACATTCATCTGTCGTCAAACATCATTATTGGTTTTATTGTAGGAGGTATTACCAATGAAAAAGAACACAAAAAGAACACTTGCTGCACTTCTGGCAGTAAGCACGCTGGTATCAGGCATGTCAGCAATGACAGCAGACGCAATGACCAGCACAGAGGCTGATTCTATCAGCATGACAATGCCGCTGGTAACAGCAGGCAGCTCAGTAACCGTTGTATCATCAGCAGGTTACGAAGAAGGTGCATATGCAGTATGGGCACCGGTAGATGGCGCAGACGGTTACAATGTATACTGCGACGGCGTACAGCTTGATTCCATGCTTATTCGTCAGTACGAGGATGGCTCATTCCGTGCAGACGCTGTAGGTATCAAGGCTGGCAGCCACACACTGAAGATCGTTCCCACAAGCGGCGGTTCAGAAATGACCGGCGCAGCAGCAGAAACAACTGTTACTTCAACTTCTTATGACAGAAGCGGTTTCTGTTTTGCAGACAATTCTATCACAGGCGGTTCAGGTATAGGTGCATACAATGATGATGGTACCCTGAAGAGTGATGCAGTAGTTCTCTATGTTACAGAGGATACAAAGAGCACAGTTACAATGGAAGTGCAGACTGCTGCAACAAAGACAACATCATGTACAGGTCTCGGAGCAATTCTCAAGGCAATGCAGAAGGGTTATGAGACACGTCCTGTATGTATCCGTATTATCGGCAAGGTAACGATCGACGATATTAATACATCCGGCGATGCAAACAATCTGCTCATTAAGGCAAGCTCAACCAGCAGTCCGATCCAGAACATAACAGTTGAAGGTATCGGCGAAGATGCAACATGCTACGGCTGGGGTATCCGCTGCCAGAGAGCAAGAAGCATTGAAGTAAGAAATCTTGCTGTAATGCTTTTCGGTGATGATGGTATCGCACTTGAAACAGATAACTACAATATCTGGATCCATGACAATGACATTTTCTACGGTACAGCAGGCGGTGATGCTGACCAGGCTAAGGGCGATGGCTCGATGGACCTGAAGAATGACTCCAAGTATATCACAATTTCCTATAACCACTTCTGGGATTCAGGAAAGATGTCTCTCTGCGGTATGAAGAGCGAGACAGGTGAGAACTGGATCACATATCATCACAACTGGTTCGACCACTCTGATTCCCGTCATCCGAGAATCCGCACAATGTCTGTACACGTATATAATAACTACTATGACGGCAATGCCAAGTATGGCGTGGGCGTTACAATGGGCGGCTGCGCATTTGTTGAGAATAACTATTTCAGAAACTGTCAGTATCCGATGATGAGCTCCGGTCAGGGTACAGATGCACTGGGCGATGGAACATTCTCCGGTGAAAACGGCGGTGTTATCAAGTCATACGGCAACTATATGGAAGGCCATAAGAGCTATCTTACATATCAGTCAAATGGTGCTGAGTCTGACGCATATGAGGCTTCATCAAGAGATGAACAGGTTCCCTCTGATGTAAAGGCAGTACAGGGCGGTACTGGCTACAATAACTTTGATACAAACAGCAGCATTATGTACAGCTATACTCCTGATGCAGCAGCAGATGTTCCTTCCAAGGTTATGTCTCTTGCAGGCAGACAGAACGGCGGTGACTTTGAATGGGAATTCGATGATTCAGTTGATGACAAGGATTATGCAGTAAACTCTGCACTTATGTCTGCTATCCTTTCCTATGACGATTCTGTTGTTGCTATCGGCAGCGGTTTTGAGAATATTCAGGGTGAAATAACCACACCTACCACCACTGCAACAACAACCACAAAGCAGGGTGATACAACAACAACAAAGTCTACAACCAAGACAACAGCTACCTCCGGCAGCACAGTAACAGCAGGCGATTATGTTCACAACTTCACTGAGAATGACAAATCCAGCACATTCTACACAATTAATGGTAATACATCCACTTCCAAGGGCACAGTTACTTACAATGGTCTGACGCTGACAAAGTGCCTGAAGATGGAATCCGCAACGACTATCGACTTTAACGGTTCTGGTACGCTTACTCTGGTATTTGCAGAGGCAGGCAAGACTGTAAAGGTTGACGGCACAAAGTATACAACAGACGCAAGCGGTATTGTAACTGTAGATCTGGCAGCAGGCAATCACCAGATCACAAAGGGCGATGCTATCAACCTGTTCTACATGGTTCTTTCCGGCGAAGGCGGCACAATTGTAACAACAGCTTCTACAAGCGGTTCACAGGGCGGCGATACAACAGTTTCTACAACAAAGACAACTGTTTCTACACAGAAGCCCGTTGTAGAGGGTGAGCTGGAAGTAGTAAGCGTTGGCGGCTGGAACGAAATGATGTATATGGTAGTATCCGGCGTTTCTGATGCAGATGTAACATCTGTTTCCTACAGCGGTCCGGTAAGCGGTTCTCTCACAGGTGAGGACTTTGAATATCTGGTAAGAGATGTTGATAACGGCGCAAGAGTTGACATTACAGGTCTTACACCAGGTATGTATACCATTACAATGGAAACATCTAAGGGTAAGGCAACAGTAAGCAGTGTGGCAGTAGGTCAGCAGGATCGTTCAGGTTATGCTCACTTTAACTATACAGCAGGCGTTGGCGCATACAATGACAATGGTACACTCAAGGACAATGCAATCGTTCTCTATGTAACAGACGGAAATAAGGACACAGTATCCGTAACATCCAAGGACGGCACAACTGTAAAGGGTATCGGTAATATCCTTAACTCTGCTGGTAAGGATAACGGCTCCGGTGCAACATCCAAGGGCGGTACACCTAATACAAACAGCGGTATCATCGAAAAGCTTGCTAAGGACGGCACACCTCTGGTAATCAGAATCATCGGCAATGTAACTGCTCCGGCAGGTCTGACAGAATATGACTCCGTAAACTACGGCGGTTCTGTTGGTGATAATGGCTTCATGGCAAGAATGCAGTCTGGTAAGGATATTACAATTGAAGGTATCGGTACTGATGCTACAATCAACGGCTGGGGCATCCACTTTATTGCAGAATCCGGCAATCTTGAGCTTGGTAAGAGCTTCGAGGTAAGAAACATTGCATTCAGAAATGTTCCAGAGGACTGTCTTGGTATGGAAGGTCAGCAGGGTGACAATGCGCTGACAGCTCCGGTTGAAAGATGCTGGATCCACAACTGCGAATTCTATGCTCCTAAGATTTCTAATCCTGCTGAATCCGATAAGGACGGCGGCGACGGCGCATGCGACTTCAAGCGTGGTCAGTATTTTACAAACAGCTATTGCTACTATGAAGGTTATCATAAGACAAACCTTGTTGGTTCTTCTGACTCAAGCCTTCAGTATCACCTGACATATCACCACAACTACTGGAAGAACTGTGAATCCCGTGGTCCGCTTGCTCGTCAGGCTGACATTCACATGTACAACAACGTATTTGACGGTCAGACAAGTTATTGTATGAATCCGAGAGCAAATGCTTATATCTTCTCTGAATACAACTACTTCAAGGATTCTAAGGATCCAATGGAAGTTACAAGCGGTGGCGTAGTAAAGAGTTATAATGACGTATTTGACAATGTAAGAGGTAATGAGCAGGGAACTATTGTAAGCAGCAGAACTGAAAAGGTTTCTTCTGCATGTCTCTATGCAGGCTTTGAAATGGATTCTTCCATCTCTTATGTTCCGTCCGGAAACTATGTGCTTCTTGAATCAACAAGCACACTGGGCACAGATCTGACTGCTATGTTTGAAACAGACGGCGGATGTATGGATGAAATGAGCATTTCTGGTAATATCACTATCACTCCTGGTTCTACAGAAACAACAACTACAACAACAACTACTACAACTACTAAGACAGAAACAACAACTACAACATCCAAGACAACAGTATCCACCACATCAAACGGCGGTGACAACACAACAGCAACTACAACAAAGACAACTACAACTACTACAGCAAGTTCAAGTCTTAATATTGATCCGAATGCAGTATACGGTGATGTAAATCTTGATGGTGCGGTTTCACTGGTAGACGTAGTATATCTCAACAAGTTTATTGCAGGTTCTGTAAAGCTGAATGATCAGCAGCAGAAGAATGCAGACTGTGTACTTGATGACATAGTAAACGCAAGTGATATGACAGCACTGCTGAAATTCTGTGTAGAAGCTATTGATTCAATTCCGGTTAATCCGTAAGCAGATAATTTCTGATTGAAAAATCCCTATTATTTCGGGCTGTACCCATTCAGGTACAGCCCGATTTTTTAAACTGTAGTTACACCGATTTTCTGTACTGTCAGTACAGCATTCTGAACAACTGTATTATCATTAAGCGCAGCGACTGTAAGCTCTGTGCCTTCAGCCGCTGTCAGCGGGACAGTAAGGGAAAGTGTCTGAGTTGTCTGAAGTGTATCAAGTACAACAAGAACTGTACTTCCGGTAATGGCAGTTCCGTTTTCACGAAGTTCAAATGAAGCTGTTATGGGAATATCTGCACCAGATTCAGGAGTTACCGTTGCGATGAAGTATAACATATAAACGCCCTCTGCCTGGAGCGTAATAGTACTATTATCAGTGTTTTTGGTAATATCCGTACCATAGGTTTCAGTTGTTACAGGGAAGGTAAGCGGTTCATTGAAAGCAGTAGTCTGATTTTCAGTGTTTACCGCACTTAAAAGTGATGGAACAGTGCTTATTGCATCCGCACCGGCAGCACCAGTTGCACCGGCAGCACCAGTTGCACCGGTAGCCCCAGTTGCACCGGTAGCCCCAGTTGCACCGGTAGCACCAGTTGCACCGGTAGCCCCAGTTGCACCAGTTGCACCAGTTTCACCGGCAGCCCCAGTCGCCCCAGTTGCCCCAGTTTCACCAGCAGCCCCAGTTGCACCGGTTGCGCCAGTTGCGCCAGTTGCACCAGTTGCACCAGTTGCCCCAGTTGCACCAGTTGCACCGGTTGCGCCAGCAGCCCCAGTTGCACCGGTTGCGCCAGCCGCTCCAGTTGCACCGGTTGCGCCAGTTGCACCGATAGCTCCTGTTACTCCTGGCGGGCCTTGAAAACAGCATGTTCCTGTAGGTGAAGGTGTACAGTACGGACGGCAGGATTCCATTTTATCATAAAAACAAGCCATAATTTATACTCCTTTCTGCGGCAAATCACTTATGCCGCTTGTTTTTAAAATATTTTTCATTGTATTTGCAGGATGGATGCGCAGGACTTTCTGACATAGCTGTCTTATGCCAGTAATACGCCTCTTCTTCCATTCCAAGTCTGTCATAGCAAAGGCAAAGCTGAATTGCAGGAATCAGCAGTGAATAGTCCTGTCTTACAAAGCCTTGGTTTTCATTTCTGTTTTCTCCTGCTGAAACAGCCGCCTTGTACCAGTATACAGCCTCATGGTATTTTTTCTCATCAATATAAATACTGCCTAAACAGCAGCATAGTTCAGGTATTGGTATACCGTATTGGAGACCACGGACGGCTGCATTTTTTGCGCCGGATATATTACCGGATGCCTTATAGCATTCAGCCATGCGGAGACATGCTTCACGGCAGTCTGGCTGCCATACGTCCCTGCGGCTGAGATATTCTTCAAAAACGATTATTGCAGCTTTATAAGCTTTATTATCGGCAAGCTCTCTTCCGTAGTAATAAAGCTCTCTGCCGGAAAATTCATGACCTTCTGCTTTAAGTTTCTGGTAAATGCGCAGATTTCTTAGATTTTTGCCGTGTTTTAATTTTCTGTGAGAAACAGCAGCATCACCGTATATTATATTTCCTTTTGGAGCAATGCACTCATGAACTGCACCTTCCCACATGAACCCCATATCACGTTTCAGGATACGTTCTCTCAGGAATGTGAAAACAGGCTTTCCTTTTTCATCAAAAGCTGTATGATAGGGGAGCATTACCACATCGGCAGTGAGGTTTTCCTTTATCCGCATGAATTTTTCACGGTTCACACCCTCTATCACATCATCAGCATCAATCCAGAGCTGATATTCGCATTCTGCTTTTGAAAAGGAGAAGTTCCGTGCATCTGAGAAATTGTCATTCCATGGGAAGTCATAAACCTTTGCACCCATAGAACGGGCTATTTTCTTTGTGGAATCCTCCGAACCTGTATCAGTGATTATAATTTCATCAGCAATCCCCTTTACGGAGGAAAGGCACCTTTCCAGCACCTCTTCCTCATTCCGTACTATCATACAAAGACTTATCTCTGCCATGACTCCCATTCCTTTCGTTTACAGGGTTCACTTTCAATATATGCTGAGAATTTGAAAGGGTGAATGCCGTGAATCTGATTTCAGCAGTACACTGTAATTTTATCATGCAAGAATGAAGTTCTTCAACTGTGTTTTTTTAGTCAGAATTAACATATTTTCGATGGAAGCTTCTTTTTTGTGCGCTGTTTCTATTGACATTTCTTCCTTGTCGTATTATAATTAAGATTGATATACTATTTATTATGGATGAGGTGCATCATGAACTTTATGAAAAAGGTAACCGGCGAAAACCGGTGGATCGGTATACTTCTGATCGTATCAGCTGCTATACTTGTTTTCCTGTTGATTGCTGTTATTATTGTCAGCTCCGGAAAATCTGACTGGAAGGAAAGCAGTCAGGCTCAAAGTTCCTCAAGCTCGGAAGATGACATGATATTCGTTACAAATACAGGCGTTGCCGGCAATAAGGATAAGCCTGCCAGAACAGATGAAAATGTAAGCAAAAATTATCCTGATTATGCTGATGACGCTTTAATGCTTACAGCTTCCAACATCTACAGCGATTATGCTGTTCTCCTTGATGTTCAGACTAATGACATTCTGGCATACAGAGGCGCAGAACTTCGTATGAGTCCGGCTTCTATGACTAAGCTTATGACTTTGCTGGTTGCTGTGGAAAATATTTCCGACTTCAATGCAAAATATACCCTTACATACGAAATGATCTCACCTCTTATTGAACAGGACGCAGCCCGTGCCGGATTTGAGGATCAGGAGACTGTCTCTATCACCGACCTGCTTTACGGTATGATACTTCCCTCAGGTGCTGACGCTACTATCGCTGTAGTTCAGTATGTTGCCGGAAACGAGGATACTTTTGTTGACATGATGAACGACAAGGCGGCAGAACTTGGTATGACGCACACTCACTTCACTAATTCAACAGGTCTCTTTGATGAACAGCATTATTCTACTGCTGTTGATATTGCTATGCTTATGAAAGAAGTTATGCAGAACACCATTTGCAGAAAGATACTCAGCACTGTTGAATATACTACAACATCTACTCAGCAGCATCCAGGCGGTATTCTTCTTCAGAGTACCACCTTCAGCAGAATGTATGGAACTGAAGTTTCTGGTATAGAAATCATTGCCGGAAAAACCGGTTTCCATGATCAGGCTATGCAGTGTCTCGCTTCATACGCTCGTGCTGTTGACGGAAAGGAATACGTGCTTATCACTGCACATGCTGCTACTGATATGGATCCCATCCGTGATGCATTTGCAATTTACGGCACTATTACCGGAACTTATGCAATGCCTACTGACCTTGAATCACGTACAACTACCACCGCTTCTGATGTTTATGTAATAGTTACTGATGAATACGGCGCACTTGTTACTGATGAAAACGGCGAGATCGCTACTCAACTGGCTGTTTCTTCCGAAACTACTGAAACAGAGACAGTTGATCCATACAGCGAAGAAATAGAATAATCACACCAAAACCTGAAAGGAGCTGCTGTTATCATGGCAAAATCAAAAATGCGTCTGCGCTTTCCGAATATCATTCTGCTTCTCTGCGGTCTGATTCTGCTTATATTCCTCTTCGACTTCCTCTGGAGAAATGTCCTCTCACCCACTGTTCCTGGTGATACTGAGGGTATCATTGTAGCGGATGGTTCATTTGCATCAAGTGAGGATTCCTCTGCTTCAGATAGTTCTGGTACAGATGATACTTCAGAAAAGGAAACTGAAGCTGTTACTGAGACCACTACTGAAGAGGCTACCGAAGATCCGAATGTTCAGAAGGTTACGCTTACACAGTCTCAGATACACAATGGTTCTTTGATTCTTGTAAGCGGTACATGTCCCTTTGTCGGAGATGCAGATTTTGTTGATTTCACATCATCTGGCAACAGCAACGTAAAGCCCAGAGATACTGCTCTTGAAATAAATCCTGAAATTCTCCAGCCTCTGTCCAATCTCTTTGATGGCTACTATAATGACAATGGTTATGTGAACCTCCAGATTTACAGCACCAATTCAACCTATACAGGAGGAGACAGCCTTTATACAAATGATCTCTCCGAAAGAAGTACGGGCTATACATTTGATATTGGTCTTATCACAAGCACGGGCGATGTTGTTGCTTACATAACAAAGAGAAATGAATGGATGTTCAATAACTGCTGGAGATACGGTTTCGTTGTTCGCTATCAGGATTATAAGACAGGTACTACAGGTGTTGGATATATGCCGCATCATTTCCGCTATGTTGGTCTTCCGCATTCTATGGCTATGTATGAAAACGATTTCTGTCTTGAGGAATATCTCCAGTTCCTTACAGATTATACATATGCTGATCCGTATACTTATGAATATAATGGTTCTTCATATGAGATATACTATGTTCCTGCGGAGGAATCAGGAGATACAGTTCTCTATCTTCCAAAGGATGTTACTTATTCCGTTTCCGGTAACAACACTGATGGCTTTATAGTTACTCTCGACGTTACCAACAGCACTTCCTCTGATGAGCCAGAAGAAACCACTGATAATTATGAGGAGGATCTTTCTCAGGATGAAACCTCTGATGCTGATGGTTCATATGAAGAATGAGAAGGTTTGATATAACAGCTATTCGAGGCACGCTTTAAATGAAGCGTGCCTTTCTGTGTAATTCTAAAAAATACGGTATGCTATCTGATGAAAAATACTTGACAACAGATTATAAATATTGTATAATAATCACGTATACTGTATGTGCATGGGAATTTTTTCAGTATGCTATATTTTTTAATTTTGAAAGGATTTGGGAGTTATGAAGAAGAACATTAAAAGATTTATCGCAGGCGTAGTTTCGCTTACGATAACAGCCTCATGTGCGATGTCAGCCGCACCTGTTTTTGCTGATACAATTACATCAGAACCATCTGTTGTTGCTGAAATTATTGAATCTGTACCAGAGACTGATGCACAGATAGTTACAGCTGAAGGAGAAGATCCCTTTGCAAATCTTGAGGACACTCCGGCAGATTATTTTAACTACGATTATAAGCCTGATGATACCATACATATTAAAGGTCTTGTAGACGGCGTTGATCTTACTGAGATCAAGATACCTGATACCATTGATGATGCACCTATAACTACCATTCTTGCTGATGCATTTTATGCAACAGATATTGAAACTATCTATATCCCTGATTCAGTTGAAGTTATCGGCAATAATGCGTTCTGCGGCTGTGTAAACCTGAAAAATGTTCACTGGCCTGCTAACCTCAAGCGTATCGGTGAAACCTGTTTTACCATGTCCGGTCTGGAAATTCTTGAACTTCCCGAAGGTATTGAAAAGATCGGCAGTGAAGCTTTTGCTGGCTGTTCTGAGCTTACCAAAGTAGTTCTTCCCTCAACTCTTACAAAGATCAGCACTCTGATGTTCCAGGATTGTCCTTTCCTTTCTGACATCACTCTTCCATCTAATCTTACATCTATTCTCGGCAGTGCTTTCTATAACTGTCATTCTCTCACCAATATCACTTTTCCTGAGACTCTTACCGATATTTCCAGCAGCGCATTTGCTTATACCAATCTGACTTCTGTTACTTTCCCTGAAAGTGTTAAGGAAATCGGCACTGCTGCTTTCTCAAACTGCTATAGTCTTACTGAAGTTAACCTTCCTTCTGGCCTCAAGGTTATTCGTCCGGATGTTTTCTCTCATTCAGCTATTGAAACAATCTATATCCCTGAATCTGTTAAAGAACTTAATTCCGGTGCGTTTGCTTTCTGCGAGAAACTCAAGTCGATCGAACTTCCGGCTGGTCTTACTGACATCCGTAAGCAGGCATTCTATAGCTGTACAGCACTGGAAAGTGTTAAGCTTCCTGAGAATCTCACTACTATTACAGACCATCTTTTCTATAATTGTAAAAGCCTTAAGTCTATTGAACTTCCGTCCAACATCACAAAGATCGGTGACTACCCGTTCTATGGAAGCGGACTTGAATCTATTACAATTCCGGACGCTACAACATATATCGGTATCAGTGCTTTCTCCAACTGTTCTAACCTTAAATCTGTAAAGCTCGGTAATAATCTCCAAACTCTCAATAAGTGGGTATTCAATAACTGTGACTCTCTTACAGATGTGGATCTGGGTACTTCCATAACAAAGATAGACAACTATATGTTCGTTGACTGCGATGCTCTTACAAGCATTAATATTCCTGACAATGTAACTCAGATATGTGAATATGTTTTTCAGGGATGTGACAGCCTTGCATCCGTTACTCTTCCTGAAACTCTGACATCTATCGGTGTACAGGCTTTCATTAACTGTCCTTCTCTTACTGAAATCTCTGTTCCTGCATCTGTAGAAAAAATCGGTGATTATGCACTTGGTTATACCGTTTACGAAGACGGTTCAGCTCTTCCTTCAGAAAATCTGACAATGGCTGTTGTTTCCAATTCTGTTGCACATACATATGCAATTGATAACGGTATAACTGCCGTTATAATTCAGGCTGAACTTATCGGTGATATTAACCTTGATAACACTATCTCTCTGCTGGACGTTCTTGCAATGAATAAGTTCCTTGCTGGTTCTGTTACATTAAATGAACAGCAGACAGCTAACAGTGAGTGTGTTGTTGACGGTACTCTTAACTCAATAGATGCTGCTGCTCTTATGGGATACATTGTAGAGCTTTATCAGTCTCTTCCGCTTATTCCTGAGGAAGATGATACAGAGAATCAGCCTGTTACAACAACTACTACTTTTGTTGACACTGCATGTACAGATGTATCTGATACAACGACTACTATGACTGTTACTGAAATGACTGCTGCAACAGAAAAGCCTCTTGAGACTACTGTTGCTGAAACTACTGTGGCTGGTGAAGAAACTACTACAGCCGTCTCTGAGGCTGTGCCACCTGTAACAGATACTTCTGTTTCTGAGTAAATTATACAAAAATCGGAACTGCTGCTGTTTGCGGCAGTTCCGATTTTGTTCTGTTGCGATTGCTTTTATTAAACAGATACTTGCGGGCGATCATTGGCCACCCGCATTCTTTAAGCATTTTTGACATTCTGAAGGGACTGAGCAGCATCTCAGTCCCTTTGTATTATCTGAAATTCTTACAATCCTCAGAAAGCTTACCAAGGCACGGTTCAAATGAAACACCGTACCAGTAGGTATCCTTTTCCGGTATAGTTTCTCTGATGGTATCAACAGTAAACGCAACGGCAGTATCAAGAGCCTGCTGGAGAGATGCACCTTTTATCAGTGCACCGGAGAGAACGCTTGAGAAAACATCACCAGTGCCATGCATAGGCTGATCAATATGCGGCTGGAACGAACTGTAATAAGTGTCGTTTACACTGTCATATGCAACCGCACCGTGCATATCATCGCCGTAACGAACCCCTGTTATAATAGCTGTACGGCATCCGATAGCAGTAAGACGGCGGAGGACATCCTTTACAAAGGCTTCGTCATATTTTTCTGTATAAGGAATGTCAAGAAGATATGAAACCTCTGTCATATTAGGTACTATAATATCCGCCTTGCTGCACAGCTTCTTCATTTCAAGGGCAAATTCCGGAGTAAAGCCTGCATAAAGTCTGCCAGCGTCACCCATTACAGGATCAACTACTATGGTTGTATCTTCACCTGCAAGTCTGTCAAAGAAATCTGCAACAATATTCACCTGTTCTATAGAGCCGAGGTAACCAGTATATATTCCGTCAAAATGGAGTTTAATGCTTTCCCAGTGCTTTGTGATCTCAGGTATATCCGCTGTAAGATCACGGAATGTATATCCGGAAAAGCCTCCTGTGTGAGTTGAAAGTACTGCTGTAGGAACAACAGCCGTTTCAAGTCCCATTGCAGAAAGAATTGGGAGTGCAACGGTAAGCGAGCATTTTCCGAAGCAGGAAATATCCTGTATTGTAACGATTCTTTTAAGCATAAAGTATACCTCCATTTTCATTTTTACATGGTACATTATAACTCATTTGAAAATGCTTGTCAAGTGTATTTGAAAACCACGGATTACTTGCAAAAACAGAATAAATATGCTATACTGTAAGGGTATTTTTATCAGAAAGCAGGACGTAAAATGGAAAAACTACAATTGCTCCGTGAATATTTCGGTCATACATCGTTCCGTGACGGTCAGGAAAGAGCTGTTGACTCACTGACAAACGGACGAGATGTTCTTGCTGTAATGCCAACAGGTGCGGGTAAATCTGTGTGCTACCAGCTTCCGGCTATGATGCTGTCCGGAATATCACTTGTAATATCGCCTCTTATCTCTCTTATGAAGGATCAGGTTGAAGCTCTGAAACAATCGGGAATTCCTGCTGCATATATAAACAGTGCCATGTCTCAGGAGGAATACCAGACAGTTATACGTGAGGCTCTGAATGGATGCTATAAGCTTATCTACGTTGCTCCGGAACGTCTTCTCACCGACGGTTTTCTCTGGTTTGCAAAAAACGTTTCTATCTCAATGGTAACTGTTGATGAAGCACACTGCGTATCACAATGGGGACAGGATTTCAGACAGAGCTATCTTGGAATTGCTGCTTTTGTGGAAATGCTGCCTGTCCGTCCTGTTATCGGAGCATTTACAGCAACAGCTACACAGCAGGTGAGCAATGACATAATTAATCTTCTGAAGCTTTCCGAGCCGGTGCGCATAACCACTGGATTTGACAGAAAGAACCTCTATTTCGGCATTGAAAGACCTTCCAGTAAGCCGGAGGCTCTTCTCCGTCTTCTGAAAAAATATCATAATAAAAGCGGAATAGTATACTGCCTTTCAAGAAAGCTTGTTGAGGAGGTATGCGACAGACTTTGCAGCGCAGGATTTGCTGCAACACGTTATCATGCAGGTCTCTCTCCGGAGGAACGTGCATCCAATCAGGAGGATTTTCTCTATGACAGGAAAACTGTAATGGTTGCAACAAATGCATTTGGTATGGGTATCGACAAATCAAATGTTTCATATGTTATCCACTACAACATGCCCAAGGATATTGAAAGCTACTATCAGGAGGCAGGACGTGCAGGACGTGACGGCGAACCTGCTGACTGCATTATTCTATACAGCGGAAGAGATGTAAAGCTGAATGAGTTTCTCATAGATCAGTCAAGGGAAAATATGGACGTATCAAATCCGGAACTTTCAGCGTCGCTTATTGCAAAGGCGAAGGAAAGGCTGAAGATCATGACTATTTACTGCACATCAGCGGAATGCCTGAGAAGCTATATTCTCCGTTATTTCGGAGAAGCGTCACCTCCTCTGTGCGGTCATTGTTCAGCATGCAGCGGTACTACTGAAAAAAAGGACATCACCCTTGAAGCTATGAAGATAATTTCATGTATTTACAGAGGTCAGCAGAAAGGCTATCATCTCAGCCGTACAATGACTGCCAAAATACTTACCGGCAGCACACAGAAGGTTCTTATGGATATGCGTCTTGACCAGCTTTCCACATACGGCATTATGAGTGACTACAGTGCATCGTCTGTACAGCAGATGATAGATACTATGATAGCAAGCGGTGATATTGGCGTTAAACCTTTCAAGGAATATTCAGAGCTTATACTGAATCAGCAATCTGCTTCAATTATACGCAAGGAGAAACGTGTTGAAATGCAGGTATCCAAGAAGGAGAAGGAATATGCGTCATATGACAATGTAAGTGCTGATGAAGAGGCTATGTTCCAGCAGCTTAGAAAGCTTCGTGAAAAGCTTGCCATGAAAGAACATGTTCCGCCGTATATGATATTCTCAAATGCAGCTTTACGTGATATGTGCCGGAGAAAACCTAAGAATATTCATGAGTTTATGGAGGTTTCCGGTGTTGGAACAATGAGGGCGGATAAGTACGGCAAGGCGTTTCTGAAAGAAATAGCTAAGCTTGAGCAGCACCTTACAAAACACGCCTGACGGCGATATAGTTTACATCATATATCACAAAAAATCTGCCTGCGCATCTGATGCACAGGCTTTATGCGGTGTTACCATTGATTCTTCAGATAAATAAAACTTTACACCAAAACATCACTCCAAACATTGACAGTTTCCGACAAATATGGTATAATATATTTTGTATTATTGCACAATTTGGATGTGCTGTGACGGAATTATAAGGAATTGAGGGATGTTTATGTATTATGATGACGATGAAGAAATCCGTAAGGAGAAGAAACTTGACTTCAAACTCACCAAAAACCTCATTATAACTATTATTGTGCTTGTTCTTTTACTTGCGGCAGCGTTCACCTTTATATATTTCCATAATATAAAAAAGGATAACGACGGCAAGGGTGTTGTGGAAACCCTTATTGATCAGGGAACAAAAGAAGCTGAGGTGACATTCACCGAATCACAGCTTGCGGAAATATTTAAGATAAGCGAGCTTTCCACAGCTACATATACCTACAATTCAATCGCCTCTGCATACGACGAGGAAGCTCAGACTGTAAGATACCATGTTTCATATGAGGGTACTGTAAAGGTAGGCGTTGATTTCAGCGATATTGCAATGGAGATCGACAACGAAAATAAACTCATAAAGCTCACTCTTCCGGAGGCTGAGGTTCTGGATATGAGCATTGATGCAGGAACAATGGACTACATCTTTACAAGTGAAATATACAACACGGAAACTATAACTCAGGAAGCATATAATTTAAGCTGCCTTGACCTGAAGTGCAAGCTGGAAAATGAAGAACAGTTATATGTTACTGCCAAGGAAAATGCTATAGATACAGTTGAAGCACTTATAAAGCCGTGGGTTGAACAGATGGACGCAGACTATACAGTTTCCATTAGATGAGGTGCAGTATGAAGATGAAAAATAGGATTTTATCATGTTTATTGGCTATTGTCTGCACAGCAGGATTGTGGGGATGCGGAGATTCCTCCGGCGAAAGCACTGCTGAAAGCAGCACCGAGATTATCGAGACACAGCCCGTTTCTGAACCGTCTGCCGTTTCGATGAATGTTCCTGAATTAACGCAGATACGCTCAATTTGTGAGCTTGCTACCCTTGAATGCTATTACCATAATGTAGCAAAGGCTACTAAGGAAAAGGGTGACGGTATTATTCATTGGGGCGAAAAGGACAGGACATTCTGGATCGAATATAAGGGTACTGTCAAGATAGGAATAGATATGTCAGGTGTTATGATGACCGTGGAAAACGGAGTGTATGTAATAACAATTCCTAAAGCAGAGATACTTAGTATAAATATTGATCCGGAGTCACTCAATGAAAGTTCCTACATTTTTTCACAGGACAGTTGGAATCCTAACTATATTACAGCAGATGATCAGACTAAGGCAATTGATGCAGCACAGAAAAATATGAAAGAAAGCGTGCTAAATAATTCTGCCCTTCTCATAAATGCTCAGGACAGAGCAAAAAAGCTTATTGAAAATTATATCAATCAGCTTGAAGCAGCGTCCGGCACGGACTTTATCATTAAATGGAATTATGAGAACAACTCTCCGGCAGCTAAAACTACTCCTGCCGCTGAATAATCTTATCGCAGTCATATGATTAAAAGCTGTTTTTGATCGTTTCTGCGTGAAAACCTGCCATGATATGCTGAAAGAATTCGGCGTATTGATTCAGAAAATATAAAACAGGGAGGTGAGTTCCGATGAAGAAGGAAAATGCACTTATCATTATATTTGTTGGAGTATTTCTCTTGGCAAGTATCCTTGGTTACGAGATGGATGTTGAATCTCTTATGCCCATAGTATTTAAGGAAGACAGTATGACATTTGGTTTTACCTCACTTGTTATTGCAGCAATTGCTGCTTTTGCAGTAAACTTTGTTTTTAACATGAAGGAGAAAAAATCCTGAGATTTTCTATGTTTATTTTTCTCTCTTTTCAGTGCAGCAGTTTTCCGGACGAAATACGGAGCTAAACTCTTGACAAGCAGAAGAAAATATACTATAATTAGAAAAAAATACGCTTGGATTTATAAGACCTGAGTCCTGTATATCGGGATTCAGGTCTTTTTTTAAGGAGGAAAAACATATGCTGCTTATTGATAACTTTGATACCAGAATGAGCATGTTCTATAAATACATTTCAGAAGAATATGCTGATATAAAGATCATAAGAAACGATGAAATGCTGCCAGAGGAAATTATTGCTATGAATCCAAAGGCTGTCATTATTGCGTCTGGCACAGGTACTCCCAAAGATGCTGGAATATGCGCAGATCTCATCAAAAAGCTTGATGTCAGTGTACCTCTTCTTGGGATAGGTCTCGGTGCGCAGATGATCGGCGAATGCTTTGGCGCATCCTTTGCCAAGATGCCTGCCCCAACTCCAAAGGCTTTCAACACAGGCTTTAATACTGCATGCCCTATATTCAATGGCATTGAAACTGTTGTGGGATGTACAGAAAATGTAACATCTCCTATGATGTTAACACCTGTTCCTGAACAGCTTTGTATCACCGCAAGAGATGAATACGGCAGAATCATTTCCTTTGCACATAAGGAATATAATGTATTCGGTATTCAGGTATATCCGTCTGCATTTGCCGGAGATACCGGAAAGAATATAATTCGTAACTTTATAGCCTGCATATAATTGTGAAAATGCGTGTACATATAATGTATGCGCATTATTCTGTACAAAATGTATAAAAACTCCGATTGCATTGAGATTTTCGGAAAAAGTGTGGAATTGCCGGATAGAATGTGATATAATTATAAGGAAAAACAGTGATCTGAAAGGAGATATTTCATGTTAGGTATAGATTGTCATACACACACTTCCATTTCACCAGACGGTACTGGTACTGCCGGCGGACTTTGCAGAAGTGCGATCTCAAAGGGACTTCAGGCACTTGCCATTACTGAGCATATTGAACTCAACCGCTGGTTCTCCGAGGAGCATTACGGTGCATCTCCACGCAATCAGTGGGAGAAGTTTGAATATTGTGACCGTATGGAAAAAGCCATGAAGCAGAACAGCTCCATCAAGGACAGCTACGGTTCGAGAATCCATGTTGTCAGCGGCATTGAGCTTGGTCAGCCGCACCTCGACTTCGGTCTTGCAGAGGCTATTATTCACGATATTCGCCTTGATTACGTTATAGCGTCTCTCCATGAGCTTCACGGCAAGACGGATTTCTTCTGCCTTGATTATAACCGTGAATCTATCCCAGCTCTCATGGATCAGTATTTCAAGGAGCTTCTGAAAATCTGTCAGTGGGGCAAGTTCGATGTTCTCGGTCATCTTACATATCCTCTTCGCTATATTGAGGGTGAACATGGACTTGATGCTGAAATCGAAAAACATGAGGAGCAGATACGTGAGTGCCTTAAAGCTCTTGTTGAACACGGCTGCGGTCTCGAAATAAATACTTCCGGTCTCAGACAGCCCTACGGCAAAACATTTCCGACTCTTGACATTCTGAAAATGTACCGTGAATACGGCGGAGAAATGATTACTATCGGTTCTGACGCTCATCGTCCGGAGGATGTGGGCAAGGGTGTACAGGAGGGTATTGCAATGGCTGCTGAAGCTGGATTCCAGTATCTCTGCTACTTCCATGAACGTGAACCGATCTATATAAGAATAATCTGATGAAAGGTCTGATCAAAATGAAAAATAAGCTTATATCACTGCTTAGACAGAACGCACGTCTTTCCAATGAACAGCTGGCTGTAATGCTGGGTACAACAGAAGCTCAGATTGCTGCTGAAATACGTTCCCTTGAAGAACAGGGCGTAATTATGGGCTACAGTGCTATCGTCAACGAAGAGAAAATTGAGGGCGAAAAGGTTACTGCCATTATCGAACTCCGTGTTACTCCTCAGAAGGACTGCGGTTTCGATGAAATTGCAAAAATTATCACCCAGTATGAAGAGGTTGAACGAGTTTCCCTTATGGCTGGTGCATATGACCTTGAAGTAACTGTAAAGGGCGATAATGTTAAGGATATTGCTATGTTCGTTTACCAGAAGCTCGCTACACTCAGCGGTGTTCTTTCTACAGCTACTCACTTTGTCCTTAAAACATACAAGGAAAAGGGCATTTTCATTGAAACAGAGGAAAAGGATGAACGAGAATTTCTGATTCCGTAACATTTCCGGAGCAGTTCCAAGCTGCTCAGAAGAAAGGAGAATATTAACGTGTTCAATTATGAATCCGTGCTTTCCGAAAAAGTAAAAGAAATGAAGCCGTCAGGAATCAGAAAATTTTTTGATCTGGCTGCAAATACAGAGGGTGTTATCAGTCTTGGCGTAGGCGAACCCGATTTTCAGACTCCATGGCTTGTGCGTAAAAAGGCTCTTGATGTGCTGGAACGCAAGAGAATGATTTACAGCGCAAATCAGGGTATGGCTGAACTGAGACAGGAAATAGCAAACTATCTTGACAGAAAGTATAACATTAAATATAATCCTGTGAATGAAGTTGTAGTTACTGTAGGCGGCTCTGAGGCTATTGACCTTGCTATACGTGCGCTTGTTAATCCCGGCGATGAAGTTCTTATTGTTGAGCCATGCTTTGTATGCTATAAACCTATAGTGGAGCTTATGCACGGTGTTGCTGTAGCTATTCCTACCAAGCAGGAAAACCGCTTCAAGCTTACTCCTCAGGAACTGAGAGAGCATATTACTGAAAAGACAAAGCTTCTCATTCTGCCTTATCCTAATAATCCTACAGGCGGTATCATGACTCGTGAGGATCTGGAGGCAATTGCAGAGGTTCTGAGAGAAACAAATATATTGGTGCTGTCCGATGAGATATACTCAGAGCTTACATACGGCAGAAAGCACTGCTCTATTGCTGAAATCGACGGAATGTGGGAGCGTACAATTTACGTAAGCGGCTTCTCAAAGGCTTTTGCTATGACAGGCTGGAGACTTGGTTATCTCTGCGCTCCACAGCCGCTTGCATCACAGATGCTGAAAATTCATCAGTATGCCATTATGTGTGCGCCTACTATGAGTCAGTATGCGGCTGTTGTTGCCCTTACAGAGTGCGATAATGAGGTTAAAAAGATGACCGATGAGTATAATGTCCGCAGACGTATTCTTGTTGACGGCTTTAATCGTATCGGTCTGACCTGTTTTGAGCCGGAGGGTGCATTCTATGTGTTCCCATGCATAAAAAGCACTGGAATGACAAGCGAGGAATTCTGTGAACGCCTTCTTGAAGAAGAAAAAGTGGCTGTTGTTCCGGGTAACGCTTTCGGTGAAAGCGGAGAAGGCTTCGTAAGAGTGTCATACGCTTATTCCCTGAAGCACCTTATGCAGGCACTTGAATGTATCGAAAGATTTGTAAAGCGTCATGCTTACGGAGAATGATAAAATGAAAACCATTACATTAAACGCACCTGCTAAGGTAAACCTTGCTCTTGATGTAATCGGAAAACGTGAGGACGGCTATCATCTTCTGGAAACAGTCTTTCAGAGTGTTTCCATTTATGATAAGCTTACTGTCACACTTCTTGAGGAGAATATTATAGAGCTTACTTGCAATGAACCGGAGCTTCCATGCAATGAAAAAAATCTTGCATGGAAGGCAGCGGCAGCATTTCTCCGAGAAACTGGACTTGAATGCGGGTTCAGAATTTACCTTGAAAAGCATATTCCATCAGAAGCCGGCATGGGCGGCGGAAGTTCAGACGCTGCTGCTGTTCTGAAAGGCTGCAATATACTGACCGGTGAACCAGTTCCATTTGAAAGATTATGCGAAATTGCTGCATCTCTCGGTGCAGATGTACCTTTCTTTCTTTACGGAGGTACTGCATACGCTGAGGGTATAGGCGATATTCTAACAAAACTTCCCTCTATGCCAAATCTTCATATGGTTGCAGCAAAGGGTACTGGCGGCATATCAACTCCGGAGGCATATAAGAGAATTGATTCTCTATCTGAGCCGGTGCATCCTGACGCAAAGGGTCTTCGTGCCGCAATTGAAAAAGGCGTTCCTTTAAGAGAACTCTGGCAGTACTGCGGAAATTTATTTGAAGCGGTTACTGACGTTGACGATGTATGGAATATCCGCCGCACAATGATTGATATGGGTGCTGTTTTTGCCTGCATGTCAGGCAGCGGTGCGGTTGTTTTCGGAATATTCGAGGACGATGAAGCTGCAAAAAAATGCTGCGCTCTACTTAAAGATAATTATCCATTTGCAGAATGCTGTAAAATGACGGAGGTATAAGATATGTTCAGATTAAATGATTTAGGCGAATATGAAGCTGTTATTGACCGAATTACATTTGTCTGTGACGAAGTGGATGACAGCTTCGAGGAAACTGCTGTAAGACTTGCCGAGGTATATTCAAGCCGCCTTGAAAGTATTGCGGATTTCCTTCTTGATGAAGGTATTTCTGATGTTTTCGGTGAAATATCACCAGATAAACTTATCAAGGCTCTGGGAAAACCTGTTGTCAATCTGGAAAATGAAACAATCACTTATGCCGATAATTCTCTTGACGATTACTGTATTATCGAATTTGAATATACAGGTCTCTTTGAATCTTTCTCATATCTCAATATTGATGGTTAAGGCGACACCGCATAAAGCCTGTGCGTCAGATGTCAGTCAGATTTTTTGTCAGATGAAACAAAAAACGCAGTGAATACTTTGTATATTCACAAGGCTTTTTGTGACCTGATTTTGTTCCATAAAAAATGCCCCTTTGCCGATTAATCGGCAGAGGGGTGCTTTGTTTTTTATAGGCTCTCTGTCAATAGTTGGGGAGGAAAGTTAAAAAGGAAAAATTTAGGTTCTATTATAAATGTTGGGGAATAAATTTTAGTTTATGCGTTTGATAAAAATTGTCCTAATCGCATGAACTGTAGGGGGCGGTGCTTTCGATGCCCCGCATGTGTTGTGCGTAATTAACGTGATGTAGAAGTTGCCGTTCCCTACAATTTCTGATTAAACTGATTCAAAACTACATTTACCCCAATTTTGAAAGAGAACCATTTTTTTTATACCATACTTTTGGAAACGGCCCACCAAAAAACAAGCAGCCACTATCTTGTGACTGCTTATTTATGAATTTCTTTTGACTTCATTCCCCAACTATTGGCAAGAGCCTCTAAGGGAATTATATCATTTTTGCGGTTATATCAGCCTGTGATACCTGCGCCATTCATTGCATATTCTGAAAGAACAGCAACAGCATCAGCTAAATCTATTTTACCATCATTATTTACTTCATAAACTGATTCTTCAGCCATCTGTGTGAGCAGTACAGATGCACCAGCTTCAGCATAATAAGAAAGCGTTTCAACAGCATCGGTAAGATCTACATAGCAATCTTTGTTGACATCTGATACGAGGTATGAAGGATCTGCAAGAATTACATCAATATCATTCTGGTCAATTACGCCGTCAATGTTTATATCTGCCTCAGCGATGTGAATGCCATCAGGGAAAGTACCTGCTGCAAGATAATTTGTAATGTATTCAGCATCCAGTTCATTCAAACAGCCATCACCATTTACATCGCCGAAGAAATTCATCGGTTTTGCATCTTCAGGGAAAATTACGCACGGTTTCAACGGAATTCTTGTTGCAATGAGCATATTATCAGCATTCCAGTGGAAATAACTGCCTTTGAAATCGACTGTATGGGAAGCATCTGTAACTGTACAGAACTGACTAAGAAGAGCATAGTCGTTGATAGTGATCAATCCGTCAGCGTCAACGTCAGCCTTTGCAATCTGTTCCGGAGCAGCCGGTTCTGTTATGTATCCAGCGCACAGCTTAAGCACAGCGGCAAAGTCCATCATTTCCAATTTGCCATTGCCGTCCATATCACCAAGAATAGAATCTGCTGATTCAATAATATCCTGAGCGTCAGCTTCATCTACAGAGCCATCACCGTTATAATCTGCCAGTGAAATATGCTCGTCAGAAAATTCAATGTCCCCTGCATTGAAATAGCGTGAAATTACAGCCGCATCGTGTGCTGTTATAACGCCGTCCATGTCAACATCACCAATTGAATATCCCTCAGCATTTGCAGATACGCCGAGAGCCGACAGCATGGTGATTGATGATAATAATGCCATAAGTTTTTTCATAAAAATTCCTCCTTAAAAATTTACTGTTTAACGTTTGTTGTTTCAAACATTAAAAACGCCTTATTCTGTACTGAATTAACGTATTCATCTACAGTAACGCCTGCGCCTACACCAGAATAATATTCCGTGACTTTATCTGCATCGCTTCAGGTTATTAAACTTTATTTATTAGTAATTAGAAACACTTACATATTATTCTACCTATATTTTACACCTTTTTTTTAATGATGTCAAGATATAAAAAAAGAATATTTGTTTATTCACCTTATTTGTTTCGATATTAAATTGAAAATTGTTGAAAATACAGTTATATGTATGGTAATATTATTGTAGTATTAAAACCCCATAGAACCTGAAACGAGGTTCTATGGGGTTTTAATTATTAGTTATTTATTTTGAACTTACCGCAGTAATAATACCCTTTACAATCTGAACAAGAAGCATCGAACCGACGCTAAGACCGTGAACAGCAGCCAGCAGTGAACCTGACATAGCCGGATCAATCTGGAAGAGACCGTGGAGAGCCGGTATGAGGAGTACTGCATTTATGAATATCATGCCTACTGCAAATGCAGCAAGACCAGCCTTATTATTTATCATTTTTGATGAGAATATGACTGGTTTTTCAGACTTACAGCTGAAACCATGCCAAAGACGTGACATACAGAGAGTAGCAAATGCAAGAGTCATTGCAAGACCTGCGGATTCATAACCAAACCAGCCTATCATATATGCAGCAGCAGTTGCTAAAGCAATACATACACCGGAATATCCTACCTGTCCCATAAAATATTTCGTGAGAATAGTTTCATTTGCAGGTCTCGGCTTACGCTTCATAACCTCGTCAGAGTGAGGCTCAAGACCAAGTGCAATAGCCGGAAGAGAGTCTGTGAGAAGGTTGATAAAGAGCAGATGGATAGCGGCAAAGGGCTGTTCAAAACCTACAATTGAACAGAGAAGAACTACCAGAATAGCCGCAAGGTTACCTGACAGCAGGAAAAGGATAGAACGCTTGATGTTGTCATAGATGTTTCTGCCGTTCTTTACAGCCTTTACAATCGTTGCAAAGTTATCATCTGCCAGAACCATTGCGGCAGCGTCCTTGGAAACCTCTGTACCCGTGATACCCATTGCAACGCCTACATCAGCCTGTTTAAGAGCCGGAGCATCGTTTACGCCGTCACCTGTCATAGCTACAATGCAGTTTCTCTGCTGCCATGCCTTTACAATGCGTATTTTGTGTTCCGGTGTAACACGAGCATATACAGACTTGTTCTTAACAAATTCGACCATATCCTCATCAGAAATATCATCCAGAACCGCACCCTCAACAGCTTCATCAGCACGTTCCAGAATGCCTATTTCCTTTGCAATTGCAGACGCTGTTACAACATGGTCACCCGTTATCATAACGGGCTTTATTCCTGCAAGACGGCATTCTGCAACAGCCTGCTTTGATTCAGGTCTGGGCGGATCCATCATTGCAATAAGTCCCATATATTCAAGGTCATATTCATCAAAAAGTGAAATACGGCTGCCGGAGAATTCCTTGCATGCAAAGCAAAGCAGACGCAAACCCTGCTTTGACAGCTCCATAACCTGTTCCTTGATCTGCTGCTTCTGTGAAGCTGTTATATTCATACGCTCACAGAGAACATCTGCTGCACCCTTCGTAAACATTACATGCTTGCCGTCCATTATATTGAGAGTGGACATAAGCTTTCTGTCGGAGTCAAAGGGAATTTCGCTGATACGAGTGTAGCATGCACGTATTTCAGCATCATCCATACCTGTTCTATGTGCAAAGCTGATAAGTGCTGTTTCAGTTGGATCTCCGATCTCCTGTCCATCCTTTACGGAGGAGTCATTACAAAGAACAGCTGCAATAACAAGTGCCTTTTCATCTGCATTCTGAACATTTACATCTTCAGCACTTACCATGTGTCCCTGAGAAACCAGCTTACGTACTGTCATCTTATTCTGTGTGAGAGTACCTGTTTTGTCAGAGCATATTACAGAAACTGAACCAAGTCCTTCTACTGCCTGAAGTTTACGCATAATAGCGTTTTCCTTAGCCATTTTCTGTGTGCCGAATGAAAGAACGATAGTTACAATAGAGCTGAGAGCCTCCGGAATTGCTGCAACTGCAAGAGCAATCGCAAACATAAGGGAACTCATAACGCTGTCAAAATTCATTGTATCTGCACGCCACAGTTGGAGACCGAATACCAGTGCACATATAATAAGAATAACTATGGAAAGCTTTCTGCCGAACTGATCGAGAGTCTGCTGGAGAGGAGTTTTTCTTTCCTGTGCACTCTGAATCAGGGCTGCAATTTTACCAACCTCTGTTTTCATACCGATGTCAGTTACAATGCACTTACCTCTGCCGTAAGTAACAAAGCTGCCGGAGTAAACCATAGTGTGACGGTCACCCAGAGGTACTTCTCTGTCAATAAGTTCCATGCTCTTGTCTATGTTGGTACTTTCTCCTGTAAGTGCGCTTTCGTTTGTCTGGAGTGATGCACATTCGATCAAACGTCCGTCAGCCGGTATCTGGTCACCAGCTTCAAGGAGAAGTATATCACCTACAACAATTTCATCTGACGGGATAACCTTGCTTTCACCATCTCTGAGAACCTTTGCATTTGGAGCTGAGAGCTTTTTCAGATTATCAAGTGATTTTTCAGCTTTCAGAGTCTGTACTGTTCCAAGTATCGCATTCATGCTGATAACAACAAGGATTACGATGGTACTTTCAAGGTCTCCGGTTATTGCTGAAATGATCGCTGCAATAATAAGAATGATTACCAGAAAATCCTTGAACTGCTCAAGAAAAATCTGAAATGCCGATTTTTTCTTTTTCTCTGCAAGCTTGTTTTCACCGTATTTATTACGGTTCTCCAATACCTGTGAACTGTCGAGGCCTGTTTCTCCTGAGTTGAATTCATAGAAAAGCTCCTCTGGTTTCTGTGTGTACCTTTTCTGTTCCATACTGTGGATTCCTCCTGATTTTAAATTTGGATATAAAAAACGAGACCTCTATGAAACCATACACTTCTCCCGCATGTGATTTCATAAAAGTCTCGCCGTTTACATATGAAGCGGGTTCTTGCGAACCGTACTGACGCCGCATAAACGGATATTCATCCGCCAGCTACTCTCTTTTACTACAAAGGGTATTATACTATATTATACCCTATTTGTCAATGGATATTTTCAATGAAAATTATTCGTAAAATGCACCATTTTCATAATCGTTGTCAAGGACAGGGGCTTGAGTAACCGCAGGAATATCTGCTTCAGGAGCATCCGTAAAAACAGGCGGCACATCTGTAACAATAGGCTCATAAGGAACATCAGGAGCATCTGTAATATCCGCAATATCCGTAATTACAGGAGCTGCGGTCGTTACATCTGGTATTACAGGTTCTTCATAATAATAGTTTTCCTCAAATTCATAGTCGAAACCGTAGGCTGGATCAATGAAAACATCTGTCATCCACACTGCTTCCGTTGAGACAGTGGTCGTTATACGATTTCTGTTTGTTGTTTTGCGTGTATTGGAATAGGTAGTTTCTGAAGTCACTGGTGCAGTTGTCACCGTAGTTCCAGCCGTAACAATCGTAGCAGAAAAGTTTTGCTGTTCAGCTATGATCTTTTCGTTTATGCCGTTTGCAGGATTCTCCATTTTCACAGGGAAAAAGAAAAGAAATGTGAAAAGAAGCGCAGCAAAAAGCAGTGTGCATACGCAGAAAATTATGGTTGTTTTGGTGGATGTGGTTATCATCGGTTCTTTATTTTTCATAAGCCATCTCCTATGGTCGAATATTGTCATTGCCTTTATATTATATTGTAATACATTTTCCAAGCGGTGTCAATTGTTATTTTCTGAAAGAAAAGTAAGGCTCTGGAAAAATAGCATTTTCCCCAATATCAAAGTCATTTAAGCATTTATTTTACTGCAATACCCACAAAAAAATTTCTCTTGCCTTGCTTTTTTCATTGAACTATGATATAATTATAGATAACAGCACATAAAGCATATGACGTGCAGAGCCGTAAGACGGGCTTTATGCGGTGCTGCCTATAAAGTTGCAGATGTACCCAAGTGGCTGAAGGGTCCGCACTCGAAATGCGGTAGGGCAGGTAACTGTCGCAAGAGTTCAAATCTCTTCATCTGCGCCAGAACGTCCCGTGCTTTTGCATGGGACGTTTTTTCATGCAATTCTTCAAAAAACATTGACATGCCTGAAAAACAGATGTATAATTAAATGTATAGAAAACGTGTAATACAGAACGTTCCGAGGAATGTTGTTTACAAAGGAGTGTGTATCATGAAAATGACAAAAAAACAGATAGCTGCGGCAGTTTCAGCCGTTGTGATAACATCAGCTCTTGCTGTAGGGGCAGGTGCAGCGTATAAGTATTCTCTTTCCGATGTCTCATCTTTGCAGAATGCACTTGTGGGTATTGGTGACATTGAAGAAATGCATGACGCAAACGGAGACGGAGGAGTAAATATTTTTGACCTTTGCACAATGAAAAATGAACTTGCTTCTGGTTCAGGCGAGGTAATAGAAAGTGCTGTTCCGGTTACAGAAGAAAATGTTAAATTTCAGGGAAGATACCTTTTCAAGGATAATACAGCACGTCTCCTGCAAAGCGGAAGTGCGGCTGATTTTATTGTAACAGGTGAATCAGCGTCAGTAGTTCTTGCCGGTGACAGCGGAATCAATTCAGACAAGGATTATCGCCCAAGATATGCCGTATTTGTAAATGGTGAGCTTATTGCGGATAAGACTATGGATGAATCAGAAGAAACTGTTACGCTTTTTGAAGGCACTACATCTCAGACCGCAGAGGTAAGAGTTATGATGCTTTCTGAAGCCTCATACGGTGCTATAGGAGTATCTGCTGTAAATGTCAAATCCTCTGCGGCAGCTCCTGTAAAGCCTGCTGCTGAAAATGAACTGAGCATTGAATTTATAGGTGATTCTATTACATGTGCATACGGTGTAGAGGGTGCGTCAAGCTCTGAGTCATTCAAGACTACTACCGAGAATTTCAGCAAATCATATGCATATCTTGCTGCACAGCAGCTTGATGCTGATTACAGTGCGGTTTCCTACAGCGGTCACGGTATTGTATCAGGCTATTCCTCCGGAGATAAAAACTCTGATGCTCTTGTTCCCGATTATTATACCCTTGCAAGCAAGTATTACGAATATAATAATGAAGAATGGGATTTCTCCAAGCGTACAAATGACGTTGTAGTAATAAATCTCGGTACAAATGACATAAATTATGTAACTGCTGAATTTGAAACACGTTCCATTGAATTCAGAGATGGTTATGTATCTTTCCTCAAGCAAATACGTGAATATAATCCGGAAGCTATGATAGTATGCACCCTTGGTACTATGGGCGGTGATACACTTTATCCGATGATAGAGGAAGCGGCAGATATTTTCCGTGAGGAATGTGATGAACGCATATTCTGCTTTGAATCTGCTGTTCAGAATGGTACGGCAGACGGCTACGGTTCAGACTGGCATCCGTCAGAAACTACACAGATAAACTGCGGTTATATAATGGCTGATAAAATCTGTCAGGCTCTGGGAATTGAAAGCAGCGGACTTGGACTTGATGCAGCAGCAGATGGAACATATGACGTTGCTCTTGATGAAGAATCCGGCTCAAATGCTGCTTTCTATGTAGGTTACGATAAGTCATTCTGGATAAACATGGTAGTAGGCGGCGATTCTGCCGATGATATTGAGGCAAAAATCTCGGGAATTAAACTTCGTGAAAACAGTGAATATTGCCTTTCATTTGATTATACCACATCAGTGCCAACAGAAATGCCTGTCATTGTAAGAGGTACAGATGAATACTTTACATCATCCGTTTCCGGAAGCAGTGAAAAACAGCACTTTGAAGAAACATTCACTGTATCAAATGCGGATCAGGCTGCCGAGATAGTTTTCCAGCTTGGTGGTACTGACTATTATAATACTACACTTTATAACGTAAAGCTTGTGAAAATCAGCTGACATTATAATTGAAGAATGCTTCCCTGCGCCTGCAATATAATGCACAGGGAAGCTTTTTTTCAAAAAAATATTTTTTCTCGAAAAAACACTTGACAACCTTTCACCAATGTGGTATAATAAACAAGTTGAATGCGAGCGTGCTGGAATAGGCAGACAGGCTAGCTTGAGGTGCTAGTGTTGGAAACGACGTGTGGGTTCAAGTCCCGTCGCTCGCACCAATCCCTTTCTTGCGAGAAAGGGATAATTTAATTCGGTGGACAGATGGCTGAGCTGGTCTAAGGCGCACGACTGGAACTCGTGTATACGTTAATAGCGTATCGAGGGTTCGAATCCCTCTCTGTCCGCCAGAGTAAAAACGTCTGTGTTTAGCAGTATCTGCTGAATATGGGCGTTTTTTCTTATGCATGTATTAATATTTTGCCTATTTAATTTGCAGTATGGGATATTGTAAAATCAATAATAGGTTATAAGTCATATTTTGGAGGCAAACATAATGAAAAATAATGAAAGTAACAGTTGGGTAGGTATGCTTGTCTATGCAGTTCTCTCTTTAGTTATTGCAGCAATGTGGATTACTATATTTGACAATATAGCATTAGGAATTGTATTTTCAATTGTAGCTGTCATTGTTTTGATTTTAGCTTTTATAAAGAAAAAGAACAAAATAGATTAACAGCACTGTTTTTTAACAACTTTTTTCAATATACTAATTAACCAAGCAACAACACAACACCGCCGTTCATGCAAAGTCATGGGCGGCTTTTTGTTCGGTGTGATACATCGGAATAACGCTCTGTATTGTGGAGATACTAACGAAAAGGAGGTTGATTTTATGTTTAAACACGAAAAAATGCTTTTCCATCCTGTTGAGGTAGAAAAACCTAATCCCCAGTATGCTGCACTTCTTCAGGAGCAGTTAGGAGGAGCAAATGGTGAACTAAAAGCCGCCATGCAGTATATGTCCCAAAGCTTCCGAATCAAAGATCATGAGATAAAGGATTTATTTCTCGACATTGCCGCCGAGGAACTCGGTCATATGGAAATGGTGGCACAGACCATCAATCTGCTCAATGGTCATGATGTTGACGCTGCCGCAGTGCCGTCTGGTGAAATTCAGACGCATGTGCTGATGGGACTTAATCCCGGACTCATCAATGCTTCCGGCTATTCATGGACAGGAGATTACGTCAGTGTTACTGGTGATCTCTGTGCAGACCTGCTTTCCAATATCGCATCTGAACAGCGTGCAAAGGTTGTATATGAATATCTTTATCGTCAGATTGAGGATAAGAAGGTGCGGGAAACTATCGACTTTCTGCTGAACCGTGAAGAAGCCCACAACGCCATGTTCCGTGAGGCATTCAATAAAATGCAGAACACCGGCTCCAACTGTGATTTCGGTACTACGAAGGCAGCAAAGATGTATTTTAGTATGTCCGAGCCTTCACCTGTCAATACAACATTCCCGAAAACAGATGTCAGACCGCCGTCATTCAGCTGATGTTAATGTAAAAAGGCTCTTTGTCAATAGTTGGGGAACGTAGTCAAAATGAATTTATAAACAAGCAGTTATAAGATAGTGGCTGCTTGTTTTTTGTGGTTGCTTGCAAAAGTTGGGTATAATAATTCAGCACAAAACCAAAAAAGAAGACTGCCGCACCTTAAAGTGGTGACAGCAGTCTTTATAATGAGATTAATCGAGACCTGTTATATCGAGGAGCTGGTCATAGTAGTCATAAACGCCGTCTCTTGCTGTAAAGTTTTTCTTTGTGAGAGTGAAGTGTGAATATTCACCATTCACATAAGCAGCAAGAGTATCCTCAGATACTTCATAGTATGAGACATTTATAGATTCGCCGTCGATCCTGTTGTATGTAACAGAAATATCCGGAGAAGAGGTGTCAGATACGGGAGAATCCTTAACAAAGGTATCAATATTAACAGCCTGTAACTTTCTGTAGAAATCATCCAGAAGATCCACAGCCTCAATGCCTATATCTTCAATGGAAACGCCGTTGAGCGTATATTTT
This sequence comes from Ruminococcus sp., assembly GCA_017623515.1. Lineage (GTDB taxonomy): Bacteria > Bacillota > Clostridia > Oscillospirales > Ruminococcaceae > Ruminococcus_C. Next base: position 192,896 of record JAGAOV010000017.1, read on the forward strand.
TTGTTTTCCTTGTCAATAGTGAACTTAGCGTTTTCACGGTCATTCCATTCGATGTCAATGCTTTCTATTTCATTTATACTACAGCTGTAGAGTCTGTCGATGAAAAGCTCTTCGGGAGCAGCCTGAAGGAAGCTTGTGTAATTGGATTCCATAAAGAATATCTGACCGGTCTCAACGCAGATCAGTTCAACGAATGTACCATCGGCTTCCTCATAATCTTTTGCAAGGAGAGTAGTAGATTCGCCGTTTTCCTGAGTGAATGTAAATACATATTCCGGATCATCGAAACCGTAGTCAGCCAGCTTATCCTCGGAAACATTTTCATCACCGAACTTATCAACGATCATCTGTCTGATAACAGTAACAATTGAACTTGCTTCAGCAGCGTTGAGTTTGTCTGTAGTTTCGATAGGATACTGCATTGTCCAGATGCCTTCATCGTTCAGACTAATGCTGTAGACGGTTTCGCCATGAGCTTCAAGGGTAACGCTGTTTACAGCAGAATCACTGTTTCTGAGGATATAAATGCTTTTGAGTGAATTTTTACTTATGTTGAGGAAGTCAGCATATTCTGTTGAAACGCCGAATATCTCATCTCTGCCTTCCATAGTGACATAATAGAACTCCTGAGTGGCGGAAAGCTTGCCTACATTTAAGGTATACGGCTGTTCGCCTGCATAGAGCGTTATTGTGATAGGATCGTCAAGACCATAGTCTGCAAGGTTTGCTTCAGCAATGGGACAGATTATATCAGAAGCAGTGAGAGCAGAGAGCTGTGCAGCAACACTATTAAGATAATAGGTGTTTATCTCAAAGTCAGTTTCATTTTCGAGAGACCATATACCAGTTTCATCAAGGAAAGCTGAGTAGACCTCTTCTTTTGTATCAATTTCAATTCTGTCGATCTGATTGGAGTTTACAGATGTCAGCACCTTAGCTTCAGCAAGACGAGCTTCTTCTGCAAAGCGTTCATTTTCCGCATTATTTACAAAAATGAGGATAGCTGCTGTAAGACCAACAAGAAGAATAAGTGACAGAATCAGGATCAGTTGTTTTTTCATATTGAATATCCTTTCTTAGTTCTGATCAGATCTTATGAGTGGCGGCGTTTCAGCCAGATACCAACACCGACAATAATGATCACGATCGGAAGAGCGATAAAGAAGAAGATAAGCATGTATGCCGTGTTTTCGGTAAGACTGAGGTAGTCTGTAGCAGAACTCTTATCACCAATGCCCATGTCAAGGTTCTGGTTAGCCATCCATGTGATAGTAGACAGGTAAACGTAGTAAGAGGAGAGGTAAGAAACGTCCTGAATGTGTTCATCATCAATGAATTCCGCATTACCGAAGAGAGTAACTTTAGCATTATTGCGGTTCTTGTCCTCGGAATAAACAGCCAACTGCAATTCATATCCTTCAAGAGGATCGGAGTCATATGTACCGCCGTACGGTTCACCCACAGCATTTACAGATGTAACCATAAGAGTACCTGTTTCAACGGAGTTGACATTGCTGTTGTCTGAATCAATTGCGAAGCTTCTTGACTTAGGCATATAGGTGATGAAGTCGGATTCAATAAGTGACTGCATATCTGCATAGAGAGCAGAGCCTTCCTCCTGTTCAGCAAGGGTACACATAATAGTGGTGTCATCGCCGGAAATGTGGAATTCGCTGTCTGTTTCACGGATGTAGTTATAATCGAATTCGAGACAGAACGGATCAATTACTTTCTGGAGGTTATCGTAATCGAATTCACCGCCGTTAGGAGAAAGCATAACAGAAATGCTGCCGCCTTTATCAAGGTAAGCATTCAGCTTATCAGCCTCACGTTCTGTAATATCGCTTGACGGAGCAGCAATAATAATGATCTCAGCGTCATCCGGAACAGCCTCTGCGTCAGAGAGGTTGATGGAAGCAGTACGGTAATTCTTGCTCTTCATAAGAGCAGAAAGGTTTGAGTAGTTGTCCTTCATTTCCTTTTCGCCGTGACCGGAGAGAAAATAGACAGTAGGGAGATAACCGTCAACGACAGCTTTAATGCTGCTGGTTATAACATTTTCACCCTGAAAGAACTCTTCACTTTCAATGATATTGCCGTTTGAATCGTATGAATAATTAGTGGTATACATGCTGATACCATTGATGTGACGCTTGTTTTCACCGCACACAAGAATCATATCGCCTGTATTAAGGGAGTAGATGTTGTCAGGGTTGATTTTTTCGAGCATTGCCTCATTCTCATTGGGATCGAAGTCAATGATGTTGATGCAGTCATGAGAGTCGTATTCCACCAGCGCACGATACAGGGAACGAGTAGAGCTGTCATCCTCAAGCTCATTCATATTCATGAGAAGATAAAGGTCAACCTGTACATTTTCCTCGTCAAGCTGGTCGAGGTATTTGGTTGAGGTTTCGCTCAGACTGAAAAGCTTCTGAACAGAAACGTCAATATTGAAGTCCAGCTTTGCCACTACCATATTAATTATAATAGCGACAGCAAGGATAAGCACAGCGATTATCCAAGCAAAGCTGGTAAAAATCTTATTTTTTGCATTTCGGATCTTTGCCATTTTAAATTACCTCCGGCATATAGTAGAGTCGGTCGTATCAGCTGCGGCTGAAGCGTCGTTTTTCGATTGAGATTATCGTCCACAGCAGGAAAACTGCGATTTCCGTTATGTAGCAAACGAGGTCGGAAAGCTGGCAGAAGCCCTGAGTGAAGTTTTCAAATTTCGCCTGATTTGAGAACCAGTAGAGAATGTCTGAAAGTACCGGAAGGGACGCAAGGAAACTTGAACCGAGCATCAGCTCCATGAAGAACAGCACCAGAGAAACAGCAACGGAAAGAAGCATAGCAAGACCGGGTGTTGCAACGAAGGAGGATACCATAAGACCTAATGCGATATAAGCAAGACCATAGAGGAGATAGCCTACATAGCTTGCAATAAGGTTAGGGATAACTACATAGCCGTGGATAGCGGCAGTAATGGGATAGATGAAAGAGATCACCATAGCAATAATGAGAACAGTTGCAACTGCAAGGAATTTTGCAATGACGATCTTTGAAACGCTGAGAGGGCTTGAGAGAAGGAGTACTTCCGTGCCGTTTTTGCGTTCTTCAGCGAAAGCACGCATGGTAAGAATAGGGATAAGAAGAATCGTTGTAAGGAGTATATTATAATAGAAGAAGTAGGAGAACTGGAATTCTACCTGAGTGCTTGAAGCGGTGAATATCCACCAGACGAAGAAGCCTGAGAAGATAAGGGTAACAAGTGCAATAAAAACATAAGCAATGGGCGACAGGAAATAACCCTGAAGCTCCTTTTTATAAAGTGAAAACATAAATTATACCTCCTCATTTTCCTGATCGGATGATTCCTGAGAGTCCTCTTCAGCAGCAGAAGGCTCTGATTCGTCTTCCATCTCGTCAAGGAGATCCTGAAGAGACTTCTTTTTGCCGGCAGGCTTATTAACCATGCCCACAAAGATCTGTTCAAGGCTCTTGCGCTCCTCGCTTACTTCGAGAACGTCCAGCTTTTTAATGAGAAGAGCAGAGAGCAGTGATTGTCTGACATCCTTATCAGCGATTTCAACATCATATGTATATATACCGGTTTTTACAAAGGTAATGTTGGAAACACGGATAACGCCTTCAACCTGTGAAGCGGTTTTTGCGACTTCTCTTGAGCTGCCCTGAACCTTGATTTTGAGAACAGTGTTTGCGCCGGAGCTTGATTCAAGGTTGGCAATTGTGTCGATCGCCTGAATCTCGCCGTGGTTGATGATAACAACACGGTCGCAGACTGCACTTATTTCCGAGAGAATATGAGAACTGAAGATAACTGAATGATCACGCTTGAGATCCATAATAAGATTACGCACTTCTGCGAGCTGTGACGGGTCGAGACCAACAGTAGGCTCATCCAGAATGATTATCTTGGGATCGCCGATAAGGGCCTGAGCGAAGCCGACACGCTGACGGTAGCCCTTGGAAAGGTTACCGATAAGACGTTTGCTCATGTCTTCAATGTTGAGGCGGCGCATGACTCTTTCAATATGGGAACGTCTTTCAGAGGCGGGAACACCTCTGAGACCTGCAACGAACATAAGGTATTCGCCAACCTTCATGTCAGTATAAACAGGCGGGATTTCCGGCAGGAAACCGATACATTTTTTAGCCTTTACCGGATCATTTTCAATATCGTAGCCGTTGATAGTAACGGTACCGCTTGTGGATGGAATAACGCCGCATATAATATTAAGAGTAGTGGACTTGCCTGCACCGTTAGGGCCGAGAAAACCTAATATCTCGTTATCCTTTATGGTGAAGCTGATGTCCTTGACAGCAGCCTTATTTCCGTAATACTTGGTCAGATGTTTGATTTCAACCATAAAAATCTCCTTTCCGCTTGACAAAAAGCAGTTACATTCATTATCTCAAAAAAACATGTACACATAATGAAAAAAATGTAATTATTACATTAACTAAGGCGAAAAACCACAAATGGCAGTTTTTCAAGGTTAAAAAAATAGGTAAACTGATAGTGACTGGGAAAGTATAGCAATATGCTGTGAAGTTATGGTGAAATGTTTGTGGAAAAGAAATAAAAAGGAAACAAGAGGTTCAGAAAGAAATGTAAAGGCTTGATTTTTGTGCATTTTATACAAAAAAATCCTCTGAAATATGTGGGATGCTACGAAAAAATGGTTTTGGGCGGAAGATGTTGGGGATTTGGGTTGACAAAAAAAGAGAAGTAGTATATAATTTTAAATATAAAAGTGCGTGTAATGTGTGTGCGTTTTGTGTAAATACGCTCTTGTTACACGGGTTTTCGACAGTTGTTTCTGTGTGTACGAACACATGAAGAGTGCGGTCCATAAGCCATGGGAAGGGTGCGCCTTCTGATATGAAGACGACTGTCAACTTTTTATTTATTCATTTTAAACTTTTTATCTTAATGAGAGGGGAATTTTTCAAATGCAAATGAAAAAGAGTAAAGCATTCCTTGCTGCATTTCTGGCTGCTGCAACAGCATGCACAGCATTCCTGCCGACAGCTGCTTCCGCAGCAGGCAACAGAAACAAGGAAGAAGCTTACGGTGATGAAACTTATGCAGCTCGCTTCATGTCTCTGTATGATGACGTAATCACAAACGGTGTTCAGAATGGCTACATGTCATCTACATCTACAGTTTCCGGCGGTCTTGGTGTACCTTACCACTCTGCTGAAGAGCTGTGTATCGAAGCTCCTGACTATGGTCACGAAACAACATCAGAAGCTCTGTCTTACCTTGTATGGGTAGCAGCAATGCGTGATAACATTGTAAACGCAGCTAAGAAGGGCGAAGTTACTGTTAAGGGTACTAAGGATGCTTCTACAGAAGAAGTAGGCGATACTGCTAAGGCTTGGCTGACTATGGAATCAACACTCATTCCGGATGCACAGGGCGGCAGATTCATGTCTCTGGGCGGTCAGCTGAGTGCTACATATTCTGATGAATGGGAACAGGTTGAAATGTATCCGTCTGATATGGACGGCGGCGTAACCGGTAAGAATCCGATTCACCAGAACTTCTGCAACGCATACGGTCAGGATGGCGGTCTCTACCTCATGAACTGGCTGGCTGACGTTGATGACTGGTATGGTTTCGGTCAGGGCGTTTCTCAGCAGTATAAGCAGAAGAACGTAAGCGGCAACTTCACAATGATCAATACATTCCAGCGTGGTGAACAGGAATCCTGTTGGGAAACAATTCCTCACGCTTCCGTAGAAGAACTCAAGTACGGTGTACCGGGCAATGGTATGAAGGCATTCTTCAATACTGAAGCTCAGGTAGCTGCTCAGTATGCTTACACAAACGCACCTGACGCAGAAGACCGTGCAATTCAGGCTGTATACGCTGCAAACCGTTGGGGCGTAGGCGATCAGCAGGTTAACTCCAAGTGGGGCGGCTCACAGTCTCTGTCTGCACTCGCAGGTAAGATGGGTGACGAATGCCGTAACAATATGTATGATAAGTACTATATACAGATCGGTGCTCAGAACAAGTATGCAGGTCCTGGCTCTGATAATGGTAAGCACTACCTGATGAACTGGTATACATCATGGGGCGGTGCGCTTGACGGCGGCTGGGCATGGCAGATCGGTGCTTCTCATTGTCACGAATTCTATCAGAACCCGCTGGCTGCATATGCTCTCATTGCAGATGACAATCTGAAGGCTGGCATGAAGGCTTCCGGTGCTGTAGATGACTATACAATCTCTCTCCAGAGACAGATGGAAATGTATCTGTGGCTGCTCTCCAACGATGGTCCGATCGCTGGTGGTTGTACAAACTCTTGGGCAGGCCGTTATGAGCAGTATCCTTCCGGTACAAATACATTCTATAAGATGGCTTATCTTGAACACCCTGTATACGCTGACCCAGGTTCTAACCACTGGATCGGTAACCAGGTATGGGCTGTTCAGCGTCTTGCAGAACTTTACTACGTTGTAAAGGATCAGGGCGATAAGAGCAACGTAAATATCGGCGGCATGAACCTCGAGCAGGCTCTCGAAACTATCCTCGACAAGTGGGTAGGCTGGTTCCTCGACTACACAATCCTCGGTGAAGCTACAGAAACTGAAAAGTTCTCTGCTAAGTATGAGCCGTACGATACAGCTGAAACTGAATTTGAAGTTCCGGTTGCATCTTCTGCTGTTGATGATGGCGTAAACTTCTCTATTCCGTCTTCTCTCATCTGGGAAGGTCAGCCTGAGACATGGAACAACAAGTATGTTGAAAATACTGGTCTGACATGCAAGATCGTTGGCTACGGCAACGGCGACCTCGGTTGCGTATCCTCACTGGCTAACACTCTGCTCTACTATGCAAAGGCTAAGGGCGTAACAGCTGCTGATCTGGAAGCTGGTAAGGCTTCTTATGAAGCTGGCCGTGGTACTGCTGGCAGCGTTGACAACTATGGTGTACAGTCTCTGTATCTGGCTAAGGAACTCATTGACCGTGAATGGGATATGTTCCGTGATGATATGGGCCTTGGCTCACTCGACCGCAACACTAACCTGAAGAGACTTTGGGAGACAAAGCTTGTTCTTCCTAACGGTCAGCGTCAGAACGGTCAGGGTAAGGTTCTCTCTGCTTCTCGTTACGAAGGTAAGATGCCTAACGGCGACGTTATCAAGGACGGCGTAGCATTTATCGACATCCGTTCCAATTATGAGAACTGCGATATGTATCAGGAAGCTAAGAAGGATTACGAGGCAACTGGTACAACTGAGAACTACTACTTCACACTCCACAGATTCTGGCACATGGGCGACATCATGATGGCTCTGGGTGCTATGTACGAGCTGTATCCTGAGATCACTCCGGATCCGATAGAAGTTGAAGATCTGAAGGTTGACAAGGAAGAGATCACTCTCGAAGTTGGCGGCACAGATACAATCAAGCCTAACAAGGATAACTGCACATTTGAGTCTGCTGACGAGTCCATCGCAGCTGTTGATTCTACTGGTAAGGTAACTGGTGTTGCTCCTGGTGAAACAACTGTAACTGTTAAGGATGCTGACGGCAACTCTGTAACTGTTACTATCACTGTAACTAAGGATGATGTAACTACAACATCTACTACATCCACAACTCAGAAGCCTCCAATCAGCGAAGTTATGATCGGTGATACAAACCTCGACGGTACAGTTTCCCTGATCGACCTGGTTTACCTGAACAAGTACAATGCTGGTGCAATCCAGTTCAATGATCAGCAGAAGGCTAACGCAGCTTGCGTAAGCGACGACATCATCAATGGTGCTGACGCAGACGCTCTGCTGAAGTTCATCGTTGAAGCTATCAAGGAACTCCCGATTCAGCCGTAAGCTTTTTCAGGAATAGCTTTGCAATAACTTAAAAATTAAGGCGGCGCAGGATTTTTCCTGCGCCGTTTTTTGATTTTCACGAATTATTTTGAATCATTACTTGATTTTTTTCTGATTAGGTGCTATAATGAAAATATATGTGTATCAGAAAGAAGGGAACACCTTGATTAAAAGCATGACAGGCTTCGGCAGATGCAGTCTTGCACTTGAAAATATGGATATTCTGGCTGAGGTTCGTTCAGTAAATCACCGTTATCTCGAAATGAATGTACGTCTGCCTCATGCCTATAATTACCTTGAAGATAAACTCAAAAAGCTTGTGCAGCAGAAAGTCTCAAGAGGTAAGGTTGATATTTCACTCAATATCCAGCTTCATGGAACAGATGGACTTGAAGTTGATGTTAACAACGATCTTGCAGAATCCTATGTAAATGCGCTCAGAAATGCTAATGAAAAGCTTGCCCTTACCGATGATCTTGCACTGACAAGCATCATGCGTTTTCCGGATATTTTTACAGTGAGAAAGGTTCAGCTTGAAGAGGAAGCAGTATGGGCGGCTGTGCAGCCGGCGATAACAGAAGCAGTTGAAAAGTTCGCTGAAATGCGTGAAGCTGAAGGAGAAAGACTTCTTGAAGACCTTGTAAACAGACTTGCTGTTCTTGAAAATATGGTTTCACAGGTTGAAGCCCTTGCTCCGGAAACGGTTAAGCGTTATTATGACAAGCTTTATACAAAGCTCAGAGAATTGCTGGATGATCGTGAAATAGATGAATCCCGTATCGTTACAGAAGCGGCTGTTTTTGCAGATAAGGTTGCCGTTGACGAGGAAACTGTACGTCTTCGCAGTCACATAGCACAGTTTCGCAGTCTCCTTGAGCTTGGCGAACCTGTAGGCAGAAAGCTTGATTTCCTTGTGCAGGAAATGAACCGTGAGGTGAATACTACTGGTTCAAAGGCACAGGATATAACAATAACACGTCTGGTCGTGGATATGAAATCTGAGATCGAGAAGATACGTGAACAGATTCAGAATATCGAATGAGGTGAATGCTATGGAAAAGGGTTTGCTTATTGTTGTTTCCGGACCATCCGGATGCGGAAAAGGCACAGTTCTGGGCGGCATTACAAAAGAGCTTGGACTTTGCTATTCTGTTTCAGCAACTACACGAGGTATGCGTGAAGGTGAAGCTGACGGAGTAAATTATCATTATCTTACAAAGGAGCAGTTTGAGGCTCTTATTGCAGAGGATAAGGTTCTGGAATATACTACATACTGCGGTAATTATTACGGCACTCTCCGTGACGAGGTTGAAAGCCGCAGAAATCAGGGACAGGATGTTCTCCTTGAAATTGAGGTTGTAGGCGCAGCTAATGTAAAGCGTCTTTGTCCTGATGCAGTTCTTATTTTTATCGCTCCGCCGTCTGTTGCAGAGCTTGACAGAAGACTGAGAAAAAGAGGAACAGAAACCGAAGAGGTCATTTCTGCACGAGTTGCAGAAGCAGAGCGTGAAATACGCTGTGCGTCCCAGTATGATTATATTGTTGTCAATGGTGCTCTTGAAAAGGCAGTTGACGATGTAGCATCAATTATTAAGGCAGAGAGAATTTCTGCTGTAAATAAAGAAAATCTGATAAGTGAGGTACTTAATTCATGAATATGCTCAGACCGTCTATGAATCAGCTTATATCAAAGAACGATAGCTGCTACTCTCTGGTAGTAGGTGTTGCAAAACGTGCAAGAGAGATCGCCGATGATCTGTATGAAAAGGGCGAAATTCTCAAGGAAAAGCCTGTAAAGACAGCTGTTGAAGAGCTTGCGGCAGGCAAGTACCGTATTGTAGAGGACAAGTAATTTTTTATACAATGGAAAGAGGCGTGTGTGATGAATGTATACTGGAAAGTTGGGGTTGCCGTATGGGATACAGCCTATTCCTTTGACCAGCTGTTCACATACACGTCCTTTGAAATTGTAAAAGCAGGCTGCCGTGTGGCAGTCCCATTTGGCTGGAATAATTCCAAACGCATGGGAATGGTCATGGAGGTTTCTGAAACAAGTGAACCCCTTGACGCAAGGCTTAAATCTGTAGCCTTTATCATGGATGACGAGCCGCTGCTTAATGAAGAACAGCTTGAGCTTGTTCGCTGGATGAAGGAAACGTCTTTCTGCACATATTCCGATGCTATACGAACCATACTTCCTGCTGGAATGCAGATTCAGATTTATCAGAGGGCGCAGCTTGCAGAGAAAATGCCTGAAGCAGATCTTACAGAACAGGAAAGCCGTTTGCTTGCATTTTTGAAAGAAGCAAAAAGTCAGCGCAGCTTTGACCGTCTTCTTCAGTCGGAAGGCAACCCTGAAAAGCAGAAGGCTGTTGACGGACTTTTTGAAAAGGGTATGCTTGTGATGTCCGATTATGCCAAGCAGAAGGTTGGCAGCTCCGGTGTGAAAATGCTCACTCTTGCTGATGATTATGCAGAAATAATGACAAGGGTACGTATTACTCCTAAGCAGAAAAAGCTTATCCAGCTTCTGGAGGAACAGCCTGTTCTTTCTGAAAAGGAGGCATGTTATCTTTGCGGAGTAACGTCAGCCGTAGTTAAAAGTTCAGCAAAATCTGGTGTTGTAAGGTGCTATACAAGTGAAAATTTCCGTGATATTCCCGAAATAAGGGAACAGCGAAATCCTCAGGATATAGTGCTGTCAGATATTCAGCAGGCAGCCTACGAACAGGTTCTAAGTTCTGTAAAGGATGAACGTCCGCAGTGTTTTCTGCTTCATGGTGTAACAGGCAGCGGAAAGACAAGCGTTTTTCAGCGTCTTATTGATGATACCATAAGAATGGGTAAGCAGGTTATACTTCTTGTTCCGGAGATAGCACTTACACCTCAGATAGTGGGAGAATTTTGCAGTCTTTTCGGTGAACAGGTAACTGTTATTCACAGCGAGCTTTCTCTTGGACAGAGAACAGACGCATACAAACGTATATGCAGCGGTGACGCAAAAATAATAATAGGTACACGAAGTGCAGTCTTTGCGCCAGTGAAGGAGCTTGGACTTATAATAGTGGATGAAGAGGGTGAACGTGCCTATAAATCGGACAGCGCACCAAGGTATCATGCTATTGAGGTTGCAAAAAAACGCTGCCGTACTCATGGTGCAACACTTCTTTTAGCGTCGGCAACGCCATCTGTTGAAAGCTATTATTATGCTCGAAAAGGCACGTACAGGCTTCTTGAAATGAAGCAGAGATATGCAGATATGCCTCTTCCGGCAGTGACTGTAGTTGACATGAACGAGGAACGTCTCATGGGCAATAGTACGGAATTCAGTGATGAGCTTATGATCGCACTGAGGGAAAACCTTAAAGCAGGCGAGCAGTCTATACTTCTTCTGAACAGACGAGGTTACCATACTATTATAAGCTGCTGTGACTGCAACAGTCCTGTATACTGTCCTGATTGCAGCGTTCCTATGACGTATCATAAGATAAACGACAGCCTTATGTGTCATTACTGCGGTCATACGGAGGAAATGACTGAAAGCTGCAAGGTATGCGGCGGAACACGCATGAGAAAAATGGGATTTGGTACACAGACTCTGGAGGAAGCACTTGCAGAAGCTGTTCCGGATGCACGTATTCTCCGTATGGACGCTGATACCACAATGTCAAGATACTCTTACGAAGAAAAATTCTCCGCTTTTGCAAGAGGAGAATATGACATCATGGTTGGCACACAAATGATAGGTAAGGGGCTTAATTTTCCGAATGTCACACTGGTGGGTGTTCTTTCTGTTGATAAGGCACTCTTTGCCGGAGATTTCCGAAGCTACGAGCGAACCTTTTCCCTTATAACTCAGGTTGTAGGGAGAGGCGGAAGAGGTGACAAGCCGGGAAGAGCGATTTTGCAGACGTTTATGCCGGAGCATTATGTTTTAAGGCTTGCGGCAGATCAGAATTATGAAGATTTTTATCAGGAGGAAATAGCTCTCAGACGGGCACTTGTATTTCCTCCGGTATGTGATATATGTGTGCTTGGATTTGTAAGCACATCAGAGGAATCGGCAGCAGCTGCGGCACAGTATGCAGCGCAGTGTGTTACTGAAATAATACGGCAGACCGGTTTCAGCAAGCCGCTGAGGGTACTTGGGCCAATGCCCTTTGCCTATGGAAAAATAGGCGGCAAGTACCGTTACCGCATGATACTCAAATGTAAAAACACGGCAGAATATCGTGATCTTATACGTGAGATACTGAAAGCGGTATACGGACGCAGGGAATTTTCAAAGGTACATGTTTACGCTGATATGAATGGTGATATTGGCATATAATGAATGGAGGAGCTTATGGCAATTCGCAGAATAGTAAAGGACGGAGATCCGATTCTCCGCAGTGTATGCAAACCCGTTGAGGTTTTTGATGAAAAGCTGCATCAGCTGCTTGACGATATGCAGGATACCCTCAGAAAAGCAGAGGGTGTAGGTCTCGCAGGCCCGCAGGTAGGCTATTGCAGACGTTTATTTATAATGGATCTTGGCGGCGATGAGATGATCGAAGCCATCAATCCGAGAATAATCAAGACAAGCGGCAGACAGAAGGTCATGGAGGGATGCCTTTCATGCCCGAATAAGTGGGGCTATGTAACACGTCCCAAGAAGTGCCGTCTTGAAGCACAGAACCGATACGGTGAATGGTATGAGCTGGTGCTGACAGATCTGGGCGCACAGTGTGCATGCCATGAAAACGATCACCTTGACGGAAAGCTGTTTATAGATATAGTTGAAAAGTTCGTAAAACCGGAGGATATGGAATAAATGAGAATAGTTTTTATGGGAACGCCGGATTTTGCAGTACCATGTCTCCGTGCGCTTGCGGATAATGGTCACGATGTTTCCGCCGTTTTCACACAGCCTGACAAGCCAAAGGGCAGAGGCTACAAGATGATACCCACACCTGTAAAGGCAGCAGCACAGGAGTATGATATTCCCGTATATCAGCCGCTGTCACTGAGAAAGGGTGAGGATGCAGAGACATCAATGAATATTCTGAGAGAAATTGCACCGGAGCTTATCGTTGTGGTAGCTTACGGACAGATTCTTCCCAAGGAAATTCTGGAGCTGCCGAAGTACGGCTGCATCAATATCCATGCGTCACTTCTGCCGGCGTACAGAGGAGCAGCACCTATCCAGTGGAGCGTCCTGAACGGCGAAAAGGTAACAGGAGTTACCTCCATGCTCATGGCAGAGGGACTTGATACAGGCGATATGCTGATAAAGAGTGAAACTGAAATAGGCGAGGATGAAACAGCGTCTTCACTTCATGACAGATTATCTGAAATAGGCGCAAAGGTTCTTATTGATACAGTAAATGCTATTGAAAACGGAACTCTTACAGCAGAACCTCAGGATGACGCACTTTCCTCATATGCAGTGCGCATCACAAAGGAAATGTCCGCCCTTGATTTCGGAAGAACGGCACAGGAGCTTCATAATGTTATTCGTGGTATTACAGGCTTTACAACTCTTGACGGTAAGAGACTGAAGGTGTATGGCTCAAAGGTTATAGCTTTGAAGAATGGAGATTCTCTTGAAAATGGTGCAGTTGCCGATACAGAAAAGCTTATTGTGAAGTGCGGCGACGGCATGGGGCTTATGTTCACTGAAATACAGCCTGAGGGCAAAAAGCGTATGAAAACAGAAGATTTTCTCAGAGGAAAGAAGATAGAAACAGGAACAGTACTTGGCATATAAAGGAGATATTATAATGTTTGAATCATCAGGCTTTTGGGTAAGCGTATGGCCTATTATAATAGGTATGATAATTTGTGTAATTGCCTCTGTAAATGTAAAAGCAACATTCAAGAAGTATTCGGATGTGCATAATTCCAGAGGAATTACAGGTGCGCAGGCTGCAAGACAGATACTTGACAGTAATGGCTTGTATAATGTTGGTATTGAGTTCATAAGCGGTAATCTTACCGACCACTATGATCCCACTGCAAATGTAATAAGACTGTCAGAATCAGTGTACAATTCAACTTCTGCCGCAGCAGTAGGCGTTGCAGCACATGAGTGCGGTCATGCAGTACAGCATGCTGTAGGCTATACTCCTATAAAAATCCGTCAGGCAGTCATTCCTTTGACAAATTTCGGCTCAAAGCTGTGGTATATTGTATTTATAGCAGGTCTTGCGCTGTCAAGTACAGCGTTTGGCTCTACACTGGTTATGGTTGGAATTCTGCTTTTTGCACTGGTAGTTCTTTTCCAGCTGGTAACGCTTCCGGTTGAATTCAATGCGAGCCGCCGTGCGCTTCAGACTCTCGAAAATTATCACATTCTTGACGGCGATGAGCTTTCATCAGCAGGAAAGGTACTCCGTGCAGCAGCAATGACATATGTTGCAGCTGTTGCTAATGCTATACTCCAGCTGCTGAGACTTCTTGCCATTGCAAACAGAAAAAGATGAGTGCAAGAAAGCTTGCAGTAACACTGCTTGATCAGACAGAAAGCAAGGGCAGTTATTCAAATATTGCCCTTGACGCAGCCCTTGAAAAATCAGAGCTTGATTCAAGGGATAAAAGATTATGTGCGGCACTTTATTATGGTGTACTTGAAAGAAAGCTTACTCTTGATTATGTGATAAGCCGTTACAGCAAAAAGCCGCCGAAAAAGCTTGACAGTATAGTTTTGCAGATACTCCGCACAGGACTTTATCAGCTTTTGTATATGGAACAGATTCCCGATACAGCGGCAGTAAGCGAAAGCGTAAAGCTTACTAAAAAGTGCAGAAAGACAAGTGCGTCGGGATTTGTAAACGCAGTTCTCAGAAGCTTTATAAGAGAAGGAAAGAAAATTCAGTATCCTGAAAAGACTTATGAAAAGGTATCTGTTGAATATTCCGTTCCAGTGTGGCTTGCAGAGAAGGTTTTTGAAAAGTATGGAGAGGACGAGGGAAGAGCGTTTTTTGAAGATTCCCTGAAAACTCCTCCTCTTACAATAAGAAGAAATCCTCTGAAAACAACCGAGGAAGAGCTTATGAATGCTCTTGAAGAATACGGCATAAGGAAGCATACTCTTGTTCCGGATGCATATATTCTTGAAAATGGCGGTAATATCAGAGGGAACGAGGCTTTTAGGAAAGGTCATTTCCATGTGCAGGACACAGCCTCACAGCTTTGTGCTATGGCACTTGGAGCAAAAGCCGGAGAGACAGTCCTTGATATGTGCGCTGCACCGGGAGGAAAAACCTTTACTATTGCAGAGCATATGAACGGCATGGGAAAGGTTTACGCCTTTGACCTTATGGAACAGCGTGCAGGACTTATTGCAAAGGGTGCGGAAAGACTTGGACTTATGAATGTAACCGCACAGGCAGGAGATGCGTCTGTATATAATGAGTCACTTCCTTTGGCAGACAGAGTTCTCTGTGATGTGCCTTGCTCCGGACTTGGCGTTATACGCCGCAAGCCGGAAATACGCTACAAGGAAAGGAGCGAGCTTTCGGGACTACCTGAAATACAGCTTGCCATTCTTAAAAATGCTGCACGATATGTAAAATCAGGAGGAATACTTCTTTACTCTACATGTACTGTATTAAGAGGAGAAAATGAGAGCATCGTGGAGAAATTTCTTGCTGAGAATGATGAATTTGAACCCGTACCGCTGCTGCCGGAGCTTCATGAGAAGCTTTCAGGCTCTATGATAACGCTTATGCCCTCATTTGCAGGCAGCGACGGTTTCTTTATGGCGAAGATGAGACGAAAGACAACGTAGTGGAGGAAATATGGAAAGGATAGATATTTTATCACTTACCTATGAGGAGCTTCTTGAAGAGATCATCCTTATGGGAGAACCGAAATTCCGTGCGAAACAGATATTCTCATGGCTGCATGAGAAAAAAGTGACGGAATTCGGTCAGATGACCACGTTATCTTTACCATTACGGAAGCGTCTGGAAGAAAAATTTTGTATAAATGCACTAAAAATCACAAAAAGACTTGCATCTTCTATAGATGATACGGTAAAATATTTATATCAGCTTCCTGACGGAAATTACGTGGAAACCGTGTGGATGGAATATCATCACGGAGTAAGCGTATGCGTATCCACTCAGGTGGGATGTCGTATGGGATGTCAGTTCTGTGCGTCAACGATAGCCGGTTTTGTGAGAAACCTCACTGCCGGAGAGATACTGCTTCAGATATATGAAGCAGAACGTGACATGGGCAGACGTATAGACAGTATAGTACTTATGGGGATAGGTGAACCCCTTGATAATTATGATAATGTAATATCATTCATGAGGATACTTTCCGATCCTAACGGACGAGGAATGAGCCTTCGCCATGTAACCCTTTCCACATGCGGACTTGTACCTAAAATATATCGACTTACAGAGGATGTTTCGGGTGTTACACTGTCGGTATCTCTCCATAGTCCTTCCGATGAAAGACGAAGTGAGATAATGCCTGTAAACAGAAGCTATAAAATAGCAGAGCTGCTTGAAGCATGCAGGAGCTATATAAAAACAACAGGCAGAAGAGTTACCTTTGAATATGCAGTAATAGAAGGAATAAACAGTGCGGTGCAGGACGCAAAGGCGTTGGCAGCACTTCTTAGAGGTATGCAGTGTCATGTGAATCTGATACCTGTAAACCCAATAGCGGAGAGAAGCTTCAGAGGAAGAAGAAAAACAGCAGAGCTGTTTCAGAAAACCCTTGAAGAGCTTGGGATAAATGCAACTGTAAGACGAACACTAGGCAGCGATATACAGGCTGCCTGCGGACAGCTGCGCAGGAATGCGCATGAAGAAGAGACACGGAGGTGAGTGCAATGCAGAGTTTTGCAGCAACGCATATTGGATGTGTGCGTGACGAAAATCAGGACAGAGTAAAGGTTGCTAATTATGGGGAAGGCGTTCTGGCAGTAGTATTTGATGGAATGGGCGGAGAACGTGCCGGACAGGAAGCAAGCCGTATTGCCGAAGAGGAATTTTTTGCTCATTTCAATAAATCATACCGTGACAGCATGGATCCCCATGCATTGAGAAATCTTCTGATCTCATCAGTATCAGCAGCGAATACAGTTATATATACTACCGCACGTATGAATTACAAGAATTTTGGTATGGGAACTACCTGCGTTGCGGCGTTTGTTGATGAAACATGTATCTCTGTTGTAAATGTAGGAGACAGCCGAGCATATTATTATGCAAACGGAAATATAAAGCAGATAACAACTGATCATACAGTGGTAAATATGCTTCTGGAGCATGGCAGAATACAGCCCTCTGAGATTGCAAATCATCCTCAGAGACATATGCTTACCCGTGCAGTAGGAGTAGAAAAAACTGTAAGACCTGATTATTTCAGAGTTGACAGACGAGATGAAGAATTCCAGCTTCTTCTCTGTTCTGATGGACTTTCCGGATACTGCGGAAATGCTGAGCTTGCGCATGTGCTGGAGCAGGAGCTTACAGCGCAGGCATGTGTAGAACAGCTTATCAAAGCAGCCCTTGACAAGGGCGGACGTGACAACGTATCTGTGGCGATAGTAACACAGTAATATATAGCAGGAGGTAAATATGGACAAGTTGATCGGTACTCGCCTTGACGGAAGATATGAGATCACCGAGCTTATCGGTGAAGGCGGAATGGCTGAGGTTTATAAGGCACATGATGTTCTTGATAATAAGGAGGTTGCTGTAAAGATCCTCAGAAAGCAGTTTTCCGGAAATGAGGAATTCCAGCGAAGATTCAGAAATGAATCAAAGGCAATTGCTGTTCTTTCTCACCCGAATATTGTAAAGGTATATGATATGTGCTTCTCTGAAAAAATGCAGTACATTGCAATGGAATATATCGACGGCATAACCCTTAAAGATTATATAGACAGTGAACGTGTACTTAACTGGAAGGACGCAGTACACTTTATTATCCAGATACTCCGTGCGCTTCAGATGGCACATAACCGTGGAATTGTTCACAGAGACATCAAGCCTCAGAATATTATGCTTCTTACAGACGGTACTATCAAGGTCATGGACTTTGGTATTGCAAAGTTTGCAAGAGAGGAGAGCATGACAGCTACCGATCAGGCTATCGGAACAGTACATTATATCAGTCCGGAACAGGCAAGAGGCGATGTGACTGATGAAAAGAGTGATATATACTCTGTTGGTGTAATGTTCTATGAAATGCTCACCGGTCAGAAGCCATTTGATACAGATAACCCCATTTCAATTGCTGTTATGCATATGCAGAATGTTGCACAGCGTCCACGAGACATAAATCCGAATATTCCATCAGGTCTTGAAGAAATCATCATGCATGCGATGGAAAAGGATGCAGAGGTACGTTATCAGACAGCAACTGATATGATACATGATATTGAAGCATTCAAGAATAATAACCAGATAGTATTTGGATATTATCGTGTTCCCACACCGCAGTCACGTCAGTATGCAGCAGCACCTGTCCGAGAAACAGTACCGCCTGTTCCGAGAAGTCAGCAGATGCAGCAGCCGGAATACAATGAAGATGACTACGAGGATTTTGATGATGATTTCGAGGAATATGATGAAGAGCCTCCGAGACAGAAATCAATGCTTGTACCTATTCTTACATCAGTTACTATTGTAATAGTGGTGGTATGTGTTGTAATTGTAGTTGCGATCATAGCAGGCGCATGGAGACCTGGCAGCGAGAAGCTGACTACTATTCCGGATCTTATCGGAATGCAGTATGAGGACGCAGTAACCATTTATGAGGATAGTCTTGTTCTGAATGTTGAAAAGGAAACCTACAGTGATAAATATGCAGCAGGTGTAATTTACGATCAGGGGCTTGCAGCAGGGCGTGAGGTTCAGCAGGATGCGGACGGAAAGGTTCGTGTAGCAGTTGCAGTAAGCCTTGGAACTCAGAAATATACTATTCCAGAGCTTGTAAATGTAAGTGAAAGCGAAGCGCAGGCGACTCTTGACGCACTTGGCTTTACAGTGCGTAAGGTTTCGGAAGAAAGCACTATGGACGCAGGCATTGAAAAGGGATATGTTATCCGAACAGACCCCAAGGCAGGAACCGAGGCGGAAGCAGGACAGACTGTTGTACTTTATGTAAGTGCAGGTATAGCTGTTGACGAGGTAACAGTTCCGGAGCTTGTCGGCAAGACGCTTGAAGAGGTTGAGATAGAGCTTGCACATCTGAATCTGAAGCTTGTTCCGGAAGAGGTGGAATCTGCAGATCCGGAGGGAACTATCCTTGAGCAGGGAATAGAAGCCGGAGAAATCGTAGTTTCCGGTACAGAGATACCCGTAAAGGTAAGTAATGGTACAGCACCGGAGGGTGATGTAGCGTTCGGACTGTATCTTCCGTCTATAGCAACAGGAAGATACACCCTTGATTTCTCAATAGACGGCGAGATAGTGGAGTCATATTCATTTGTGACTGAAAGCACCGGAGGAATGGTGGCAGTAACACTTACAGAACGTGGTACAAAGCAGGTTGTTGTATCTGTAACAGGAACACAGTCCGGACTGACATCACGAATGGGAACATACAACTTTGACTTTACCAGCGGAACATTCTCAGCGGTATCAGAAACAATAGACGAAGCCTTTGCAGCGGTAACAATAATGCCTACAACAGAAGCACCTGTAACTCCTACTGAAGTTGTTACAGTAACATCAATAGTAGAAGTACCTGCACCGGCAGAACCTGAGGCAGCAGGACAAGGGGTAGAATGATGATGAATTGTGCTGACACAAAAACAGTGCAGCATGGCAGGATCTTATCATGTGTAGGAGGACTCTATACAATAGAGTCCTCCTCTGGTATAACCGCATGTAAAGCACGAGGAGTATTCAGAAAGCAGGGAATAACACCCTATGCCGGAGATATGGTAAGCTTTTCAAATGGTGTAATAGAGGAAGTTATGCCAAGAAAGAACAGCATAATCCGTCCGCCGCTTGCAAATCTTGACCAGATAATATTTGTAGTATCAATGTGCAAGCCAGTGCCTAATTACCAGCTGCTTGATAAATTCATAGCGGTTGCAAGGTATAAGGGAATAGAGCCGGTGATCGTACTTACAAAGATTGACCTTAGTTCTGATAAGGAGATACGCAGAGTATACACTGATGCAGAGCTGCCGATAATTTCAGTGGATTATGACAATCCGGAAACGGTGCAGGCTGTAGCGGATTTACTGAAAGGGAAGATAAGTGCATTCACTGGAAACACAGGTGTAGGGAAGTCTACTCTTTTAAATCACATAGCACCAGAGCTTGAACTTTCAGTGGGCGAGGTAAGCGAGAAGCTTGGACGAGGAAGACACACTACCCGACAGGCTACCCTATATCCTCTTTTTGGCGGATATATTGCAGATACACCGGGATTTTCTACATTTGAAACGGAGCAGTATGCTGTGATAAAGAAGGAAGAGCTTGCCGGATGTTTTCCGGAATTTGCGCCATATGAAGGAGAATGCCGGTTTGCGGACTGCGCCCATGTATGTGAAAAGGGCTGTGCAGTGCTTGAGGCATTGAATGACGGCAAAATAGAGAAGAGCAGACATGCTTCATATGTGGCGATGTATGAAGAAGCAAAGCAGCGGAAGGAATGGGAAAAATGAGCCGTAGATTTATAATATTTGCAGGCGGAGAGATAAATCCGGAGATAGTTGAAATTCCGGAGGAACGCTATCTTATATGCGCAGACCGTGGGTTTATGACAGCAGAAGCAATGGGACTTGAACCGGATTGTGTAATAGGAGACTTTGATTCTCTTGGATATGTTCCAAAATGCAGCAATGTTCAGATATATCCCTCCGGCAAGGATGATACAGATACCATGCTTGCTGTGAAATATGCTCTTGAAAACGGTGCAGATGAAATTCACATTTATGGTGCACTTGAGGGCAGGCTTGACCATACCTTTGCAAATATCCAAACGCTTTTACATATAGAGGAGCATGGAGCAAGAGGTGTACTTATAAGTGAGAACAGCCGTGTATATATTCAGAAAAGCGGCGAGCCGAGGTGTTACGCTAAGCGTGACGAGTGGTATTTTTCTGTATTTTCGTACAGTGATAAAAGTACAGGCGTGAATCTTACGGGTACTGAATATCCTCTTGAAGACGCTGTTCTGGAAAGCAGCTTTCCGCTTGGTGTAAGCAATCATATTATGGACGAATATGCAGAGCTTTCCGCAGAAAATGGCTGTCTTATTGTAATAGAATCAAGGGAAACCTGAACCAAAAGCATTCCATCTGAATAGAATGAAATGAACGTATAGGCTTATGAACATAGCTGATACAAGTCAGCTCAGGAGGGAATGCATATGAAAGTCGTTGTCGTTAAGAGCCCGAAGCTGCTGTCAGGGATATTTCGTGTGATATTTAAGATAAAACGTGAACAGCCGGAGGACATTTGACGATTTAATTTGAAAGGGACTGCTTTTACACAAGGCAGTCCCTTTGTGTTAAATACAAGGACTGTCGTGAATGCGGCAGTCCTTTTCTGCATAGATTGTAGCAGGAGGTGAATGCTATGGATGAAATCATGATAAATGATATGCAGGAAAGCATTCCGGACAATTCAGCGGAAAGCGGCGTAGAAAAGATATACATAGGCGATGAACCTAAGGTATCGGGAAAAAGTGATGATGTTATGATGACACAAGGGATACTTTGCATTATACTGGTGCTGTCTTTGGTTGTATTGAGATTCATAAACGGTGATTTTCTGGATGAGCTTCTTTCAATGTATAGAGAACGAACAGCCTCACCGCCGGAAAGTTTCCTTGCCGAAATAATAGAAACAGTCGAAAAATGGTTCAGGAAATGATAACCTTTCGTATATTCGGAGTATCGGTCCGTGCGGAGTTCAGCTTTATAACAGTATGCGCACTTATATGTACTATAAATAATGGTTCTATGCTGAAAAATTCTCTGTTTGCGGCGGTGCTTCATGAAATGGCACATCTGACTGCAATGTTGATTCTTGGCATAGGCTTGAAGTCGGTTTCGTTTCACGGCTGCGGAGTGCGTATATATCCCGAAGATAGACTCCTAAGCTATGGCAAGGAGATTTTCATACTTCTTGCTGGTCCTTCTTCCAACCTGATTATGTTTCTTATTCTATACCATTATAATGGAAACGAAGCTGCTGCCGCACAGCTTGGTCTTGGTCTTATGAATCTGATGCCATGCCGTAATCTTGACGGCGGACGAGTGCTGCGATGCTGTCTCAGTATCACAAAGCTTGATTCACACACAATATACAGTCTTACACGAATAATATCCATATCTGTTATTCTACTTCTTACAGCGGCAGGATTTATATCAGGTGTAAGGAATTTTACATATTATGCACTTATGCTCTATCTTTTCTTTTCAGAATTTTTCGGATAGCTGTTGATTATTTTCAGGATTTGCAGTATAATAAAGAGGTATAAAACAGAGAAAGGATTGAGTGCTATTAGTATTCTTTCAAAAATTGAACCGCTTCTCCTCAGTGTTCAGAAACCGTCCCAATACATAGGCGGCGAAGTGGGAAGCATTGTAAAAGATAAGGAAAATATAGATGTGCGTTTTGCATTCTGTTTTCCGGATACCTACGAAATAGGAATGTCTCATCTTGGTATGAAGATTCTGTACGGACTCATAAATCAGCGTGAGAATTTCTGGTGTGAGCGAGTATTTGCACCGGATATGGATTTTGAGCAGCTTATGCGTGAGAATGACATTCCTCTCTACGCTCTGGAAAGCCTTGAGCCTGTCCGTGACTTTGACATGATAGGCTTTACTCTCCAGTATGAGCTTTCCTACACGAATATACTCAATATGCTTGACCTTGCAGGTATCCCTGTTTATGCAAGAGACAGAGGAACTTCAATGGTGCAGATGGTCTGCGCAGGAGGTCCTTGTGTGTGCAATCCGGAGCCTGTTGCAGATTTCTTTGATTTCTTCATTCTCGGCGAAGGCGAAGAGGTAAACCTTGAGGTTATGGACTTGTACGCTGACATGAAGAAAAAAGGCTGTACCCGTCAGGAGTTTCTTAGAGAAGCTGCTAAAATAGAGGGCATATATGTTCCGTCGCTGTATGATATTTCATACAAGGAAGACGGCACTATAGAAAAAATATCTCCCAAGGAAAATGCACCTGCTGTTATAACAAAGCGTATCATAAAGGATTTTGACAAGGTTTATTATCCGGAAAGCTTTGTAGTACCATTTACAGAGGTAGTACATGACAGAAGTGTAGTTGAGGTGCTGCGTGGCTGTATAAGAGGCTGCCGCTTTTGTCAGGCAGGCTTTATCTACCGACCTTTCCGTGAAAAACAGCCGGATACTATCTGTAAGCAGGCTCAGAATCTCTGTAAGAATACAGGATATGAGGAGCTTTCGCTGTCATCACTCAGCACAAGCGACCACAGCGGCATTGATGAAATGCTCACAAAGCTTCTTGATTTTACAGAAGAAAAACGTATCGGTATGTCTCTGCCGTCGCTCAGAGTAGATAATTTCTCGGACGCACTTATGGAGAAGATAAAGCGTGTGCGTAAAACAGGTCTTACCTTTGCACCGGAAGCAGGTACACAGAGACTTCGTGACGTTATCAATAAGAATGTGTCTGACGAGGAGATTATGAATGCCGCAGAGATCGCATTTTCCGGCGGATATTTCAATGTAAAGCTTTACTTCATGATGGGACTTCCTACAGAAACAGATGAGGATATTGCTGGTATTGCAGAAATTGCCGACCGTATAGTAGATATGTTCTTCCAGAATCCCGACCGTCCGAGAGGAAAGATGGTTCAGGTATCTGTCAGCGTTGCTACATTTGTACCAAAGCCCTTCACGCCTTTTGAATTTGAGCCTCAGGCTACAGAGGAAGAGGTGCACCATAAGCAGGAGCATCTTGTAAATTCAATAAATCCACGCAATGCAAAGCGTGTAAAGGTAAGCTGGCATGAATTCCGTATAAGTCAGATGGAGGGCGTTCTTGCACGAGGAGACAGAAGACTCTGCGATGTAATATATGCAGCATGGAAAAACGGCAGTCGTTTTGACAGTTGGAGCGATCGCTTCAATTGGAACTGCTGGGAAAAGGCATTCGCACAGTGCGGAGTATCTCCTGAATTCTATGCAAGCCGCAGAAGAGAATATGATGAGATAATGCCATGGGATCACCTGAATTATATGGTGGACAAGTCATTCCTTGTGCGTGAGCATAAAAAGGCAATGAATGCCGAGACAACGCCTCACTGCCGTGCAAATTGCAGCGGCTGCGGCGTAAACCGTGAAGTTGGGAGGGCATGTTTTTGAAGACTATATACAGAATGAAATTCTCCAAAACAGGCAGAGCAAAGTATATATCACACCTTGATCTTATGCGATGTTTTCAGAGATGTATAAGACGTGCAGAGCTGCCTATTGCCTATTCAGAGGGCTTTCATCCTCATATGCTTATTGTATTTGCAGCGGCTCTTTCCCTTGGCTTTGAAAGTGAATGCGAGATAATCGAGATACAGCTCAGAGAAGAGATTCCCTTTGATGAAGTAAAGAACAGGATGAATGCGATTCTTCCGGAGGGAATCGAGATTCTCAGATGCTATGCACCTCAGCACAAAATGGGACAGATGGGTTATGCAGAATACAAGGTAACTCTTCCCAGCGATGACAGCATGGAGCTTAACAAGAGCTGGAAGGAATTCATGTCTCAGGAAAAGATATTGGTGGAGAAGAAAACCAAAAGAGGCTTCCGTGAAATTGATCTCAAGGAGCAGACAGAATTTCTCAGTGCAGAGGAGCAGGCGGATGGACTTGTTCTGTTTCTCAGGCTTCCGGCAGGCAGTACAGTGAATGTAAATCCATCGCTTTTGATAGAAACCTTTGAGAAAAACAGTGCCATATCCTTTGGCTTTCCGAAATATTGCCGTCAAAAGCTGTTTTCTTCGGAAAAAACTGAATTTTTTTAAAAAAACACTTGCTTTTTTTTTCAGGATGTGGTATGATAATAGAGCATTTGAAATCCGCTTGGCAAACAGCCGAGTGAGTGTAATGCCATAACGACATTAAATCAGACGATCCGCTGACGAAGGGTACGATGATGCCCGATGCAGGTTCTGACCGCCCTGCCGTGAATGAACGTCTGAAAATCAGGAGGAAAGAAAAATGGATGCATTAAAAATGATCAGCGAGTCAAGCATGAAGCAGGAAGCACCGGTAATTTCTGTAGGTGATACCGTAAAGGTACACGTAAGAATCAAGGAAGGCGATAAGAGCCGTATCCAGATGTTCGAGGGTACAGTAATTGCCAAGAAGCACGGCGGCATCAGCGAAACCTTTACAGTTCGCCGTCTGTCTCACGGCTGCGGTGTAGAGCGTGTATTCCCGCTCCACTCTCCGGTAGTTGAGAAGGTAGACGTAATCAGAAGCGGTAAGGTACGCAGAGCTAAGCTGTACTATCTCCGTGACCGTGTAGGTAAGGCTGCAAAGGTTAAGGAACAGATTCGCTAAGAACGTGAGGTCAGGCGGAGGCGGGGCAAGTGTGTCTGCGCTTCCGATGAACCTGACATCATAAGTAAAAAGGGGACATTATGTCCTTTTTTTATTATATTGAGAAAAAACTTCCGCAGTAAATGTGAGAAAAGAGGTACATATGGAAGATACAAAAAAGACTGTAGAGAATGAAAACGAGAAGAAAGGCTCATTTCTGGGCGATATTCTTGATATAATGGAGGCAGTATTTATCTCTGTCTTTGCTGTTATTATGTTTTTCGCATATGTGGCACGTCCTGTAACTGTTGAGGGAAGATCAATGGAATCAACACTTCATGATCAGGACAGACTGTTTATGTCTGATTTTCTGTACAAGCCGGAGCGTGGTGATATTGTAGTTGTGGATAACAGTTCCTCATGGACATATGACGGTTCAGGCAACCTTGTTGAAGGCGATGGTATTGCGGAGGATAAGAAGCTTATCAAGAGAATTATTGCTGTTGGCGGAGATGAGATAAACATTAACTTTACTACTGGTGAGGTCTTTGTAAACGGCGAACTCCTTGAGGAAAATTATATAAACAATTCTACTGTAACTAATCATGGTTCATTTTCATATCCTTTGATCGTACCTGATGGATACATGTACGTTATGGGTGATAACAGACAGAATTCAACAGACAGCCGTTCTGCCTCAGTAGGCTTTGTATCAGAGGAACAGCTTCTGGGCAAGGCTCTGTTCCGTTTCTATCCGTTGGAGGATTTTGGATCTATTTATGAATAATGTGGCTGAGTGAAAGGAGAGACTGAATGTCTGAACTTACAATACGGAATATACAGTGGTTTCCGGGGCACATGACCAAAACACGTCGAATGATCGCTGCAAATTTGTCACTTGTTGACGCCGTTGTTGAAATACTGGATGCACGTATTCCGCAGAGCAGCCGTAATCCTGAAATGGATCAGATGGTTGGAAACAAGCCGAGACTTTTTCTTATGAATAAGGCTGATATGGCTGATCCAGCCATGACTGATAAGTGGATAGCACATTTCAGGAAGCAGGGAATACCTGCATTGCCTGTAGACTGCAAAAGCGGCAAGGGCGTTAAAAATTTCACCGGAGCAATTGAACAGCTCCTCAGCGAGCTTTTAGAGCGAAGAAAGAATGCCGGCATGGTCGGTGCGCCTGTACGTCTTATGATAGTGGGCATACCTAATGTTGGAAAGTCATCCTTTATAAACAGAATGGCACAGTCGAAACGTGCAAAGGTTGAGGACAGACCTGGTGTCACCAGAACAAAGCAGTGGGTGAAGATCGGCAGTAATATGGAACTTCTGGATATGCCCGGTGTACTTTGGCCAAAATTCGACGATCAGGAGGTTGCTAAACGTCTTGCCTTTACAGGTGCTATAAATGACGACGTTGTTGACATTGAAACTCTTGCTATGCTTCTCCTTGAGTATCTTGCAAAAACCTATCCGGAAACACTGACCTCTCGTTACAAGATGACAGAATTCACCGAAATGGGCGGAGTGGAGCTTCTGGAAACAATGGGCAGAAAAAGAGGAATGCTTATATCCGGCGGTGAGGTCAATACCGAACGTGCAGCAATTACTCTTATAGATGAATACCGAAGCGGCAAGCTTGGCAGAATGACTCTGGAATCACCGGAGGAGCATGAAAATGGCTAAGACAGCAGCGGTAAAAAAGACAACAGAAGAGCTTTATGCCTTTGACAATGACCTGAGAAAAAGCTACCCTGTTCTGTGCGGCGTTGATGAAGCCGGAAGAGGCCCGCTTGCAGGCGATGTATATGCGGCTGCTGTTATACTTGATCCGGATATTGTTATAGAGGGCATAAATGACAGCAAGAAGCTTTCGGAAAAAAAGAGAGAGCTTATTTTCGAGGAAATATGCAGCAAAGCTAAAGCTTACTGCATAGCCACAGCGTCTGTTGAAGAGATAGAGGAAATAAATATTCTGAATGCAGCTATGCTTGCAATGAAAAGAGCAGTTGAAGGTCTCGGCATTCAGCCGGAGCATGTTCTTGTTGACGGCAACCGTCTGCCGGAACTTGCGGTTTCAGCACAGGCTGTTGTAAAGGGTGACGCTAATTCTGCAAGCATTGCAGCAGCGTCTATTCTTGCAAAGGTTGCAAGGGACAGAAATCTTCGTGAGCTTGATGAAATGTATCCCGAATACGGTTTTTCAAAGCATAAGGGCTACGGTACAAAGGCTCACTATGAAGCGATTCTGGAACACGGGCCAAGTCCTGTTCACAGAATGTCTTTCCTGAAAAAGCTGTATAATAATGAGTAAAGCATCGGAAACTGGAAAGCTTGGCGAAGCGGCAGTAAGGCGGTATCTTGAGAAAAAAGGTGCAGTGATACTTGACCAGAATTACCGCATAGCCGGCGGAGAAATAGATATAATTGCTGCGCTTGGCGATGAACTTCTTTTTGTAGAGGTAAAAACAAGACGCAGAGGTTCAATGGTCTCAGGCTTTGAGGCTGTAACCGAAAGAAAGAAAATGCTTATCATGCGAACTGCAATACATTATTGCATGGAGCATACAGATGAACTTCAGCCAAGGTTTGATGTGGCTGTGGTGAGTATGACTGACGGGCGTATCTGTGATATTGATTATCTGGAAAATGCCTTTGATATGTCAGACTGTGATATAATATTTTAAGGCTGTAAGCCGATAAAAAAGGGTGGTAATTATGTATTACAAAAGTACACGTGACAGCAGTCTCCGTATAGATAGTGCTGTTGCAATTTCCAAGGGCATCTCTGAAGAAGGCGGTCTGTTTGTACCGGAATCAATTCCGCAGATCACCATCGACGAGCTGAAGAGCCTTGCAGATATGAACTATGCACAGCGAGCAGCGGCAGTTTTTGCAAAGTATCTCACTGATTTTACAGAAGCAGAGCTTGTATACTGCACAGAAAATGCATATTCTGTAAAGAGTTTTGAAACCGAAAATATCGCAGAAATCGCACATCTCTTCGACGGCACATACATGCTTGAGCTGTGGCACGGTCCTACATGCGCCTTCAAGGATATGGCACTTCAGATACTGCCTTATTTCCTGACCACATCCGTAAAGAAACTCAGCCTTGACTATAAGATCGTTATTCTTGTTGCAACCTCCGGCGATACCGGTAAGGCTGCACTGGAAGGCTTCAAGGATGTTCCGGGTACACAGATCATGGTATTCTATCCTGAGGAAGGCGTAAGCGATATGCAGAAGCGTCAGATGGTTACTCAGGAGGGCGAAAATGTTACAGTATGCGCTGTAAAGGGCAACTTTGATGACTGTCAGAGCGGCGTTAAGACTATCTTTACTGATAATGATGTTATTGATACTCTGGAAAAGGGCGGCATGCGTTTCTCCAGTGCAAACTCTATTAACTGGGGCAGACTTGTTCCTCAGGTTGTATACTATGTATCATCCTACGTAACAATGGCTTCTCAGGGCGAGATCGAATGGGGCGAAAAGATCAACATCGTTGTTCCTACAGGCAATTTCGGCAATATCCTTGCTGCATACTATGCAAAGATGATGGGCGTGCCGATCGGCAAGCTTATCTGTGCATCCAATATCAATAAGGTTCTCACAGACTTTATACGCACCGGTATCTATGACAGAAACCGTGACTTCTATGCTACAACTTCACCCTCTATGGATATTCTCATTTCCAGCAATCTGGAAAGACTTCTCTATCTCCTGTCCGGTGAAAATGACGCACAGATACGTGAATGGTTCGGCGCACTGGCAGCAGAGGGTAAGTATGAGGTTTCCGATGACATCAAGGCTGCAATGAGCGAGCTGTTCTACGGCGGTTACTGCGATGACGCTGCAACAAAGGAAACTATCAGCAGCATCTACAAGACCTACGGCTATACCTGCGATACTCATACAGCAGTTGCTGTAAAGGTATATCAGGACTACAAGGCTGAAACAGGAGACACAACAAAGACTCTTATTGCTTCTACAGCAAGCCCCTATAAGTTCAGCAGCAGCGTTCTCAGCGCACTTGATGAAACCAAGACCTCTGACGATGAGTATGCTATGGTTGATGTTCTGGCTGAAATGTCCGGTATTCCTGTACCTGCATCCCTTTCTGAACTGAAAACAAAGGAAAGAAGATTCACAGGAAGCATCGACAAGACAGAAATGAAGGAGTTCGTTCTCGGCGAGCTTGGTCTTAACTAAGGTAATATGAGTTTATTTGCAATAGGTGATCTACACCTTTCTCTTGGTGTTCCTGACAAGCCTATGGATATTTTCGGCGGCTGGAAGAATTATCAGCAGCTTATTGAAGAAAGCTGGCTTGAAAGCGTAAAGCCGGATGATACAGTAGTTCTTGCTGGTGACCTGTCATGGGGAATGACTCTTGAACAGTCAGATTCAGACTTTTCCTTTGTACATCGTATGACAGGACGCAAGATAATCCTTAAAGGCAATCACGATTACTGGTGGAATTCACTGAAAAAAATGGAAGGGTTCTTTGAAGCCAAAGGCTATGACAGTCTGCATATTCTTCACAATAATCACTATCAATATGAGCAGTACGGCATCTGCGGCACAAGAGGCTGGGTGAATATGCCCGGAGAGGCGGCTGATGCAAAGGTGCTTGCCCGTGAGGTACAGCGTCTTGAGGTTTCGATACAGTCGGCACTGAAAGCAGAGCTTGAACCCATCGTATTTCTTCACTATCCTCCTATTTACGGCAATTCTTATAATTATGACATCCTTGAGGTGCTGCATAAGTATAAGGTTGAAAGGTGTTATTATGGACATGTTCATGGAAAAGGACATGTACACGCCTTTCAGGGTATGTATGAAGAGACAAAAATGGAGATGATCAGTAGTGATTATCTGCATTTTATTCCCAAAAAAATACTTTGATTTGTGGAAAACGGAGAAGTACAAAAATCTACTGGTCAAATTTTATCAGATATGGTATAATAATAAAGCGTGCATTGAACAGATCTTGCGCAGCGGCGTGATTCGCTGGCAGAATGCGCGAGTTAAAAATAATTGGAGGAAATCAACATGATTCTGAAGTCAAATGAAAAAACTGACATCAATATGTCCGAGCTGACAGTCGAGATCGACGCAGCGTCCTTTGAGAAGGCTGTAGAAGCAGCTTATCAGCAGGAAAAGAAGAATATCGCTCTTCCTGGCTTCCGTAAGGGTAAGGTTCCGAGAAAGCTGTGTGAGCGTACATTCGGTGAGAATGTGTTCTATGAACAGGCTATCAATCTGGTTCTGAACATGGAAATGTACAATGTTATCGTTGAATCCGGTCTGGAACTGGTAGACGCTCCCAAGGTTGAGCTTATCAGCTGTGACAAGGAAAACGGCGCAGTTCTGAAGATCACATGTGTAACAAAGCCTGAAATCAACATTGCTGACTATAAGGGCATGGCAGCTCCTAAGGTTGTTCGTGAGATCACAGACGAGGATGTTGATGGTCAGATTAAGAACATGCAGCAGAGAAACGCAAGAGTTGTGTCTGTAGATGACAGAGCAGCTGCTATGGGCGATGAAGTAAGACTGAACTTCGAGGGCTTCTTCGGTGATGAAGCATTTGAAGGCGGCAAGGGCGAGGATTTCCAGCTCAAGCTTGGCAGCGGTCAGTTTATCCCTGGCTTTGAGGAACAGGTTGCAGGTCACAATATCGGCGAGAACTTCGACGTTGTTGTAACATTCCCTGAAAATTATCAGATGACAGATTATGCAGGCAAGGAAGCTACATTCAAGTGCAGCATCAACGCTATTTCCTGCGAAGAACTGCCGGAGCTGGATGATGAATTCGTAAAGGATTCTTCTGATTTCGATACAGTAGATGAACTGAAGGCTGACATCAGAAAGAAGCTTGAGGACAGCGCAGAAGCAGCAGCACAGACAGAATTTGAGAATGCGCTTATCACTAAGATTATTGATAAGGTACAGGATCCGATCCCGCACTGCATGTTTGAAAACCGTGCTGAGACTCTGATGAATGGTTTTGCATCACAGCTGAAGCAGAATGGTCTGGATATGGATCTTTATCTCCAGTACACAGGTATGGATGCTGATTCTCTGAAGGCTACTTATCTTGAAAGAGCAGAGAACGAGGTTAAGCTCCGTCTTGCTCTTGAAAAGATTGCAGAGCTGGAGAATATCGAGGTTTCTGAGATAGAGATGAAGGAAGAGCTGGAAAAGCTTTCCAGCGAAAGCGGTCTCCCTGTAGAGGAAGTAATGGCTCGTATTCCTATGGATGAATTCAAGACTGACCTGCTTGTAACAAAGGCTATGGATCTTGTTAAGGAAACAGCAGTTGTTGATAATTCTGAAGCAGAAGCAACAGAAGAAGCAGCTGAATAATTTAATGTAAACTATCAGCCAAGGGCGGACATCTGTCCGCCCTGCTGTAGTATTTAAGCAAAATGTCTGAAACAGACAAAACATGTAAAATTATGTCGAATAGAAAGGATGAGGATCATGAGTAGTTTTATACCTTACGTAGTTGAACAGTCCGGCAGAGGAGAACGTTCATATGATATTTTCTCCCGTCTGCTTAACGATCGTATCATTATGCTCTGCGATCAGGTTACAGATGCCTCTGCAAGCGTTGTAATTGCACAGCTTCTGTATCTTGAGAGTCAGGATTCCGAAAAGGACATTTCTCTTTATATCAACAGTCCCGGCGGATCATGTACAGCTGGTATGGCGATTTATGATACAATGAAGTATATCAAGTGTGACGTATCTACTATCTGTATAGGCATGGCTGCGTCTATGGGCGCACTGCTGCTGTCATCCGGTACAAAGGGTAAGCGTATTGCACTTCCCAACAGCGAGATAATGATTCACCAGCCGCTTATATCAGGCGGACTTTCCGGACAGTGCAGCGACATCAAGATTCACTCTGATCATCTGGTAAGAACACGTCAGCGTCTTAATGAAATACTTGCAGATAATACAGGCAAGCCTATTGAGCAGATCGCAATTGACACAGAGCGTGATAATTATATGTATGCAGAGGAAGCAATGGCATACGGTCTTATTGACAAGGTTATTGCAAACAGATAAGGAGCAGATATGGCTGGAAAAATGAATAAGAGCTGCAATTTCTGCGGAAAACCGGAGGATATGACACTCAGCATGTTCAGTGCCGGAGATGTGCATATATGTGACAGCTGTGTAAGCTATTGCTATGAAATGCTCTATGGAAATGGTATTGTGGGTGATGTGCCTGCAAGCAAGAAAAAGGGAAGAGGCAGTAAGAAGAGTGAGAAGAAAATCAATCTGCTGAAGCCTGCTGAAATAAAGAAGGTACTTGATGAATATGTTATCGGACAGGATTCTGCAAAGATGTCCTTGTCTGTAGCGGTATACAATCACTACAAGCGAATCCTCAGTCAGGATGACGGCGAAGATGTTGAGCTTCAGAAGAGTAATGTTCTCCTGCTTGGCCCAACGGGCGTAGGAAAAACATTCCTTGCCCAGACACTTGCAAGAACCCTTGATGTTCCCTTTGCAATTGCAGATGCTACAACTATAACAGAAGCAGGATACGTAGGCGACGATGTTGAAAACGTTCTTGTACGTCTTTTGCAGGCGGCTGATTTTAACGTTGAAGCAGCGGAAAAGGGTATCATTTACATTGACGAGATAGACAAGATCGCACGCAAGTCAGAGAATACATCCATTACAAGAGATGTAAGCGGCGAAGGTGTACAGCAGGCATTGCTGAAGATCATAGAGGGTACTGTATCCAATGTGCCTCCTCAGGGCGGAAGAAAGCACCCGAATCAGGAGTGTATTCAGGTGAACACTAAGAATATACTGTTTATCTGCGGCGGTGCATTTGACGGACTTGAGAAGCTTATCCAGAAGCGTATGACACCATCTTCACTGGGCTTTGGTGCGGAAATATCCAAAAAGGGTGAAGACCTCACCAATATATTCCGACATGCAGTTCCGCATGATCTTGTAAAGTTCGGCATTGTTCCGGAGCTTGTGGGAAGACTTCCGGTTATAACAACGCTTGATGATCTGGATGAAGCTGCACTGGTAAGAATTCTTACAGAGCCTAAGAATGCTCTTGTGAAGCAGTATCAGAAGCTGTTTGGATATGACAATATTGAGCTTGTTATTGAAGATGATGCGCTTATAAAGATTGCTGGAGAAGCTATCAAGCGCAAGACCGGTGCAAGAGGTCTCAGAGGAATTATTGAAGATGTACTCATGGAGACAATGTATAGTGTGCCGTCTTTGGAAAATGCAAAGAAGGTAGTAGTAACTGCCGACTGTATTGAAAATAAAAAAGCACCGGTTGTCTATGATGAGTCCGGCGCAGTAATAGAATAAGCTGATATAAGTTAAGGACTGCCTGATTTTAGGCAGTCCTTTTGATTTGAGAATTATCCCGAAAAATATTCCGCAGTTATCCTTGCAGCTATCTCAACCATTTCCCTGCAAGGACGTTTTTTGTAATATTCCTCAGTGCGTTTTTCGGGAACATGGCTGTCAGCACCCTTTATATCAAGTCCAAGCAGCTCACGGCAGATTATGCTGCCAGTGTGTTCCTTGAAACGTGCAGCAAGCTCCTGTATACGTTTGTAATGTTCGGTTTTTTCGGTCTGTGCTTTAGGATCGTCATATCCGCAAAGGAGACCTGCCGCCATGAACATGCCGCTTACCGCACCGCAGACCTCTCTCATTCTGCCCATGCCGCCGCCGAATGAGGAAGAAAGTCTTGCTGCCATATCAAAGGGCATTCCAAGTTCTTCTGCAAACGTAAGAAGTACCGCCTGACTGCAATTATATCCGGATGTAAAAAGCTTGCCGGCTGTTTCAGCATATTCTTCGGGAGTTTTACTCAAAGTGATTTTCTCCATTATACTTCCTCCTGTGTATGTGTTTTAAAAAAATCGCATTCTGCCCTGTTGCATATTTTTGCAGCTTCTGAACGTATATTGCAGTGGAAAACATGCCACAGCATTTCATTTTCTCTTCCATATTCGTGATATTCAAAGGGAACATTGTTTTTTTTCAGAGCATCCGTCATAAGGTGCTGCTGATAGCGGAGAAAGTCCCCGTTTGAACTCATTATATAGGCAGCAGGGAAGTCCGATGTTACAAAATTGGCAGGTCTGCCAAGCTCTATTTCAGCTTCATCGTAATTCTCACTCAGAATACATCTTATAAGCTCTTCACGTTCTTCCGGAGGTTCGCTTTCATCAATGCGGCGCATTCCGTCGTTTATGTCATAAACTCCGCAGTTGAGAGCGATCGCTTTCAACTTTACTTCCGGCACATCAAGTGAGAGCCTTTCACGGCATATTGGATTTGTCAGCGCACAGGCATACATTGCAGCCATCTGTGCGCCGGCAGAATCGCCTATCATACACAGCTTTGAAATGTCTCCGCCGTATTTGCTGATATTTTCACTTACCCAGTGCATAGCTTTGTTTACATCAGTAAGGTGTTCCGGATAGACAATATCCGGAGACAGCCTGTAGTTGAAATTTACTACAGTAAAACCATGCCCTGCCAGCTCCATGCAGTAGTGCTGGTAAACCTCCTTATCGCCGTATATCCATCCGCCGCCATGAACGCTGAATATTACAGGCAGCTTTTGCAGGTGCGTATTCTTAGGACGATAAACATCAAGAAGATTCCATACGCCGTGTTCACCGTATGATATATCGTCAAAGCGTTCGATTCCATCCGGAGTAACAAGACCTTTGTCTCTTTCCTTGTCGCCGGTATCCATCATATTTTTAAGTCTTTCGTGTATCCGCACTTTTTATCACTCCCGTTCCAATGTGTGCTGATTTAAGATTACCTGTTTCAATGAAATCCTGTATTTCACGCTGCGCAAGGCGTACCTCCTCGTGAAATTCCGTTGCTGACATACGATATGCGCCGTTTCCCAGAATAATTATCTGTTCAAGTCTGTCGGAGGTAGCAACCCTTACATGATAATCACGGCTAAGCTCATGGGTAGTGCGTTCAATATATGCGTCTGCCGTTTCTGCTTCTTTTGTATAGACGATGTGTATATTACCTTTTTGTTCAGAAGAACCCATATTTCCCTTTACACGGTAAGCGTCAAATACAATGATAATTTCGCATCTGCGCACACCCTGATAATTCATCATCATCTCGATAAGGGCATGACGTGCGGATTCAAGGCTTTCATCGGAGATTTTTTTCAGTTCATCCCATGCGAAGATTATATTGTATCCGTCTACAAGAAGGTATTCCTTTCCGATTTTCTGCGGAGTTATTTTAGTGTAGTCTTTCAAAGGCTCTTTCTGAGTGTGAAGTGCGCTTCTTTCGTCACGCTGGATCTTACCATAGGTGCGTTCAAATATCGCCATAAGTTCCTTATCCTCCGCAAGACTTCCGCTGTATGAGGAGCGTGAAAGGGATTTTGGCTCAGGAGAAGTTATCTCCTCTTCCTTTGGTTTGTAAAGCTCTTTTCTGTAGGGGAGGTGCATATATGAGGGAACGTCATTCCATTTAACAAGGTAACCTGCACCATGAGAGCAGAAAACAGAATCCGCAGTATTATCAAGGTCTCCATCGCAGTCGTATCCTATTTCTTCTATAATTTTTTCAGCATTTCTGCATTCGTCATAACCGTCAGGCATACAGCTCAGCCGTCCTCTGCCCTGAGTATAGGATGTGACCTCTGCGGAATATCCCTGCATAGATGATACAGGGCATCTTCCTGAAAGAACAGACATATCTCCTGAAATTTCCGGCGATGAAAAATCAGCGTCCATGCGCTTGAGGTCAGTCATAGCACGTCCTACCTGTTCCTGCGGAATTTCCAGACGGAATGAGTACCACGGTTCAAGGAGAATACTTTCCGTCATGCGCAGTCCCTGTCTTACAGCCCTGTAGGTAGCCTGCCGGAAATCTCCGCCCTCTGTATGCTTGAGGTGTGCTTTTCCGGAAACGAGAGTAAACTTTACATCTGTAATAGGTGAGCCTGTGAGAACGCCTAAATGGGTTTTCTCCTGAAGATGTGTGAGAATAAGTCTCTGCCAGTTTTTGTCCAGTATTTCCTCACGGCAGTCAGTTTCAAATACAAGACCGCTTCCTCTTGGCAGAGGTTCAATAAGAATATGTGCTTCTGCATAGTGACGAAGAGGCTCATAGTGACCAATGCCTTCAACAGGTGCAGAGATAGTTTCCTTGTATGCAATACTGCCCTTGTCAAAACGAACATCCATGCCGAAACGCTGTGCTATTATGCCTGTTAGTATTTCAAGCTGAACCGCACCCATAAGCTGAATATTAATTTCAGAAAGTCTGCTGTTCCATTCTATATGGAGCTGAGGTTCTTCCTCCTCAAGACGGCGCAGCTTTTCAATAGCCTTTACGGGATCAACATCCGGCGGAGGTACAAGACGATATGTCATAACAGGAGAGAGGGCAGGCTTTATTGAGGTGGCTGTACTTCCAATACCCATACCGCACCATGTCTGACTGAGACCGAGAGCAGTGCACACGCATCCTGATTCCGCAAGATCAATGCTCTGGAATTTGTTTCCGGAGTAAATGCGGAGCTGATTTATCTTTTCGGTGACAGGCGTTCCGTCAGGAGCAGTATAAGTGATCTGTTCACGTACTTTAAGGCATCCTCCGGTAATTTTCATGTAGGTAAGCCTGTTTCCCTGATCGTCGGTGGATATTTTAAATACCCTTGCGCTGAAATCTTTGGAATATGCAGGTTCCGATGTGTAAACACGCAGTCCCTCAAGAAGCTCAGAAACGCCCTCATTCTTACGTGCAGAGCCAAAATAGCATGGGAAAAGTCTGCGTTTTGAGACAGCACAGCATAATTCACCAGAAGAAAGCTCACCTGAATCAAGAAATGATTCAAGGAGTGTTTCATCGCACAGAGCAGCCTGTTCACAGAAATCGTCAGAGGATACGTCTGAAAAATCGCAGCAGCCTGCACTCAGACGTTCCCGAAGCTCCGACAGGAGAGAGTTTTTATCAGTTTTGGCAATATCCATTTTATTGATAAATATAAATGTGGGTACATCGTATCTTGCAAGAAGTCTCCACAGAGTTTCAGTATGGCTTTGAACGCCGTCCGTTCCGCTTATTACAAGAACAGCGGCATCAAGAACCTGCAAAGTACGTTCCATTTCAGCGGAAAAATCCACATGCCCAGGCGTATCCAGAAGAGTTATCTCCGTATCAGTAAGACGGAGCATAGCCTGTTTTGAGAAAATAGTAATACCTCTCTGACGTTCAAGAGAGTGTGTATCAAGGAATGTATCTCCGTGGTCAACACGTCCCAGCTTTCTTATCTCGCCGCACTGATAGAGCATAGCTTCAGAAAGAGTAGTTTTTCCGGAGTCTACATGAGCAAGTATACCTGCTGCCAATCGTTTCATTTCATTCATTCCAGTCTGATAATATAGTACTATAATTATATCACATATGCCCTGATTTTACAATACTATATAATACATGGTGATCACATGATTTGGAAAAAAGGTTTATGAATAAATGTACATGAAAATATTTTCTGCAATTGATTTTGAAATTTTTCAATACAAGTGTGATATTTTTTATTTTAAGACAACTGAAAGCAGCTGTACCAGCACCGGTACAGCTGCTTTTTAATGATATTACACTCTGAGATCAATGTTTCTGACAGTATCTCTGACTTTCAGAACGAATGAAGGTGATACCGACAGTTCATCAATTCCCATACGCAGGAATCTTTCTGTGAGAGCAGTATCCGCTGCAAGTTCGCCGCATATACCAATCCATGCGCCGTGTTTATGTGCGTTTTCCGCAGACATTTGAATAAGTCTGAGAATAGCTTCATGGTGAGTATCGCAGAAACGCTCAATATGTGGGTTCTGCCTGTCGCAGACAAGAGTGTATTGTGTAAGGTCGTTTGTTCCTACGCTGAAAAAGTCAACCATAGGTGCGAGCAGATCGCTTATAATTGCAGCCGCAGGAGTTTCTATCATGATTCCAAGCTCTGTCTCTTCCGAATATTCTATACCGTCTGCTTCAAGGTCTTTTTTTACCTTATCGCAAAGTGCAAATATTTCTTCAAGCTCTGATGTACTTGTTATCATAGGGAACATTATGCCCAGTTTTCCGTAAACGGAGGCTCTGTATAATGCACGGAGCTGCACCTCAAATATCTCCGGTCTGTCAAGGCATAATCTGATTGCACGAAGTCCCAGTGCTGGATTATCTTCCTTGTTAAGATTGAAGTAATCACACTGTTTGTCTGCACCTATATCAAGAGTACGGATGATGACCTTCTTTCCAGCCATACTTTCAAGAACTCTCTTGTATATTCTGAACTGTTCTTCTTCCGATGGATAATCACTGTTTTCAAGATAAATAAATTCACTTCTGAAAAGTCCTATACCGCCTGCGTCATTGAGAAGAACAGAACCAATATTATCAACGCTTCCGATATTGGCAAAGATGTTTATCTTTGTTCCGTCAAGGGTAACGTTTTCCTTGCCTTTAAGCTTCTGGAGAAGCTGTCTCTTTTCCAGTTCATCAGCACGTTTTTTCTCTGCTGCCGCAATGGTTTCTTTATCAGGATGAAGAATAAACTCTCCTGTAAAGCCGTTTACTACAGCTATATCGCCGTCTTTTACAGCTTCAAGGAATTTCTCGCCAAGACCTATTATAGCAGGGATGTTCATATTACGTGCAAGAATAGCAGTATGAGAATTGGATGATCCGTGGGCAGTTACAAATGCAAGAACCTTATCCTTATCAAGAGATACAGTTTCACTTGGTGCAAGATCATCTGCACATATTATCATCATTTCATCGGAATGCTCTTTAGATGAACCGCTGCCTGTAAGACATGCAATTATCCTGTTTGAAATGTCACGTACATCAGCGGCTCTTGCCTGCATGTAAGCGTCATCCATAGCTGAGAACATCTCTGCGAAATTGTCGGCAGTAATCGCAACCGCATATTCTGCATTCAAATTCTGACCGTTTATCATTTCTGCAATGGAATCGTTGTAATCCTCGTCCTCTATCATCATCATGTGAATCTCGAATATCTGTGCATTTGTCTCGCCTACTTCCACAAGAGCCTTTTCATATATTTCCTGAAGCTGTTCCATTGCCTGAGACTTTGCATTTTCAAGACGTTCCATTTCAGCCTTGGTATCCTCGATCTTCTCACGTTTAACCTGAATATCCTGACGCTTGAAAACGGAAATTTTACCTGACGCTACAGCTCCATATACGCCTTTACCCTGAAATTTAATCATTTTATTCACCGCCTTTAATTTTCACAACAAATTTTTTTCTATAATTTTCTATAGCTTTTTCTATTACTGCAACTGCCTCGATTGCACCGCCTATTTCCTTTACGTCGGTTTTCTTGCTTTCAAGTTCCTTATAGACTGTAAAGAAATGCTTCAGCTCTTCAAAGATATGCTTTGGAAGTTCCTTTACATCCGTATATCCCATATAAGTCGGATCGCTGTAAGGAATTGCTATTATCTTCTCATCGCCCATTCCTCCGTCCTCCATATACATAACCCCGATAGGATAGCTTCGCACGATTGTCATAGGCTGGATAGGCTGTGAGCAAAGAATCAGCACATCAAGAGGATCGTTGTCATCTCCGTAGGTGCGTGGAATGAAACCGTAATTCATAGGGTAATAGGTTGCCGTAAAAAGCACTCTGTCAAGAGAAAGAAGTCCGGTTTTCTTATCAAGCTCATACTTCATATTGCTGCCTTTTGATATTTCAACTACTGATACAAAATCAGTAGGGTAAACTCTGTCTTCATCAATGTCATGCCAGATGTTCATAGAATTACCTCCTGTGATTCAGGCGGCATTTTCACAACACCGCCTGTCACTCACGTCATTAAAGATTTGCGTTCAGAAAATCCTTGACAGCTGCTTCAGCGGCATCTTCATTACCGCCGTTTATGGTAATGGTAACAGTGTCGCCGCACTTTACGCCAAGTCCCATAACAGCCATAAGCTTAGCCGCACCTACAGTCTTTTCACCCTTGGTAATGGTGATTTCGCTGTCAAGAGCCTTTACTGTCTTTGCGAGCATACCAGCCGGTCTTGCGTGGATTCCCAGTTCGTCTTTAATTGTGTACTCAAATGTTTTCATAATGATACATCCTTTCATTAAATTATATTTTTATTATACTATAAATTTCACTTGGTTTCAAGAGCATTTGCTCTTTCGTTTATTCTTCCGAAGTTCTCAGTCATATGGAATATCAGGCTGCAAAGCGTCTCATTCAGTTGCTCTGTTTTAACACGCCATTTCCAGTTGATGCCCACAACGCCCGGAGTATTCATACGGCTGCTGTCATCAAGCCCAAGCCAGTCCTGCATTGGAACTATACATACATTTGCACGGCTGCGCATTATAAGTGCGATAAAGGGGAGATACAGTTTTTCATCAGGAGTATATTCATCGCAAAGATATTTCCTTGCCATTGCTCTTTCCTCGTCTGTGATAGTCTCAAACCATGAGGTTATAGTCTGGTTGTCGTGAGTACCTGTATAGGCTACGCAGTTTTCGCTGTAGTTATGGGGAAGATAATCACCTCTGCTGCCTGTATCTCTTGAATCAAAGCCAAACTCCAGAACCTTCATATTAGGGAATCCGCTGTCATGTACAAGCTGCTTTACCGTATCGGTTACAAAGCCAAGATCCTCTGCAATGACATTCTTTTTGCCGAGGGCTTTTTCAACTGCGCTGAACAGCTCCATTCCAACGCCTTTTTCCCAGTGACCGCCTGCGGCTGTCTTATCACCATAGGGAATTGAATAGTATTCGTCAAAGCCTCTGAAGTGGTCTATTCTTACAACATCATAAAGCTTAAAGCAGTGTGCCAGACGCTTTATCCACCATTCAAAGCCTGTTTTCTTATGATATTCCCAGTCATAGAGAGGATTTCCCCACAGTTGACCGTCTGCTGAAAAACCATCTGGCGGACAGCCTGCAACAGCTTTTGGCATATATTCTTTGTCAAGCTGGAAAAGTTCGGGATTTGCCCATACATCTGCGCTGTCAAATGAAGCGTATATCGGAATATCACCGATTATTTCAATATCGTTTTCCTCGGCGTATTTTTTAAGTCTGCTCCACTGACGGAAGAAATGGTATTGCAGAAATTTGTAGAAGCCTGTTTTCACGGAAAGCTTTTCGCTGTATTCCTTTAATGTTTGGGGCTGTCTTTTGCGGATGTCCTCATCCCACTCATTCCATGACTTGCCGCCGAACTCATCCTTAACCGCCATGAACAGTGCATAGTCCTCAAGCCATTCTGATTCCTCGCAGAACTTGCGGAATTCAGGAGAGTCTTCAATATGACTGCTCTTATACGCTTTCATAAGAAGAGGATACCTTTTATTATAGAGTGTACTGTAGTCTATGCTGTCCTTGTCACTGCATTCACACTCTTTGCAATCCTTTTCGGTAAGAATACCCATCTTAACAAATTCATCAAGATCAATGAAGTAAGGGTTGCCGGCAAATGCTGAAAATGACTGATAGGGAGAATCTCCGTAGCCTGTAGGGCCAAGTGGAAGTATCTGCCAGAAGGTCTGACCGGACGCTTTCAGAAAATCAATAAACCTGTATGCCTCCTCTGAAAAACAGCCTATACCGTATTTTGACGGCAGGCTTGATACAGAAAGAAGTATTCCTGCGCTTCGTTTCATATTATTACCTCGTTTCGATCATTACGCCGTAGTGGTCTGATACAACTGGATAGTTTATCCGGTTAAATAAAACCTCCGAGCTTTTTACATCTGTCTTTTCACTGCACCATATATGGTCAATTCTCATTCCAGTGCCGCTGCAAACCTTATCACGCCATCCGTCTATTACATGTCCCACTGTAATTCCGGAATCCTTTTGCTCTGCAAGCATAAAGCTATCCTGCCAGCAGTCACGGACTATCATATCATAGCCCTCGTCACGAACCTCAGCAGGACTGTTGAAATCGCCCATAAGCCATACCTTTCTGTGACAGAGCATATGTTTTGAGGTTCTTTCCCACTGTTTCTTAAAGGGTTCATCGGGATCGTTCCACCAGCCGAAGTGTACGCTGTAGAACCATTCATCTGGTCTTTCCTTTGTGCATACGCCCAGAAGCTTTCTGGTTTTCCAGTTGTAATAGTCGTTTATGCCGCTTACGAGAGGAGCTTTCACATCAGCAATAGGACTGAGACTCATTACAGCTAAGCCTTCATCATATTTGTCATATCCAAGCTTCAGCGGCAGCCATGTCCAGCTGTAGCATATACCCTTTTCTGCGAGAATGCGCACTAAGCGGTAAACATGATTATCCCTGCGGATAACTGTGTTTTTGTCTGCCGGAAAATATCCATTCAGATCGCACTCAGGGACAGCGTCCTCGGACGCTGTCTGGTTTACCTCCTGAAGTGCTATTATATCAGGTCTTTCCTTTGAAACCGCTTCTGCAAAATCCTGAAGCTTCTGTTCGTAATTTTCTTCTGCAAGACTGTGTGTGTTTAGTGTAAGCAGTTTCATATCGTTCTCCTTAAAGAATGTCGTTAATATCTGATTTCAGTACATCTGCCTTTGGCCCGTAAATTGCCTGTATGCCCTTTTCCTTCTTTACAAGTCCAAGTGCGCCCTCTGCCTTCCATGCGTCAGCATCCGCTACAAGGTCTGGATTCTTGACTGTAACTCTCAGTCTTGTCATACATGCGTCAACCAGCTCGATGTTGTCACGTCCGCCGAGAAGTGCAATGATTCTCTCCGGCTGACCATCGCCGCCTGCGGACTTCTTTCCGGATGATGTTTCATCATCGCCTGTATCTACTGTGTAGTTTCCAAGTCTGCCGGGTGTTGCAAACTTGAATTTGCCTATCATGAAGTATGCGATAAGATAGCCTACTGCAAAGAATACAACTACCGCAATCACAAAGTTGATTATATCTCCTGTAAGACCTGCCTTGACTGACATGGGAACTCGTGTAAGAAATTCGATATTGCCGAAGGAGTGAAGTCTCAGGTTGAAGATACCTGCCAGTGCG
Organism: Ruminococcus sp.; assembly: GCA_017623515.1. Lineage (GTDB taxonomy): Bacteria > Bacillota > Clostridia > Oscillospirales > Ruminococcaceae > Ruminococcus_C. Next base: position 236,343 of record JAGAOV010000017.1, read on the forward strand.
AATGCACATCCCTGAAGCACGGCATACACAATATACAGCGGAAGCGCACAGAACATGAACATGAATTCAAGCGGTTCGGTTACGCCAGTCAGGAAAACCGCAAGAGATGTTGAGATGAACATTGAACGATACTTCTTTCTCTTGTCCTTGTCAACTCTGCGGTACATTGCAAAGCCAATGCCCAGAAGCAGACCTGTTGCACCGATCATCTGTCCTACCTTGAAACGTGCAGGTGTAACAGTTGCAAGGAGATTTTCATAGCCAGCCATATCGCCTGCGTCCTTGAGACCGATGAGGTCTGTTACCCATGCAAGCCACAGGGGATCCTGTCCGAATACTTCAGAACCTGCATTGATGCCTGTGAGGATCTCATATGTGCCGCCGAATGAAGTATAGTTCATAGGAATGGTAAGCATGTGGTGGAGACCAAAGGGCAGCAGAAGTCTTTCGAGTGTGCCGTATACGAAAGGTGCAAGAACCGGTGCTGTATCAGCGGAGTTTGCGATCCAGATACCGAAAGCGTTAATACCGGACTGTACTAAAGGCCATACCACTGAAAGGATCAGGGAGATTACTACTGACCATACGATTACCATAAGCGGTACGAAACGCTTGCCGTTGAAGAACGAAAGAGCGTCGGGAAGCTTTCGGAAATTATAGAATTTATTGTATACCGTTCCGCCCACAAAGCCGGCTATAATACCAATGAATACGCCCATATTAAGTGCAGGTGCACCGAGAATTGATGTGAAGTAATTCTCTACGAGCATTTCCTGTCCGAAGAGCGAATATACGACTGCATTTGGATCACTTAGCATATCACTTGTTACGCCGAAGATTACGCCTGTAATATTATTTATAAGTATGAATGCTATGACCGCAGCAAATGCACCGCCTGCCTTTTCCTTTGCCCATGAGCCGCCGATAGCAGCAGCAAAGAGGATGTGAAGATTGCTGATAACAGCCCAGCCTATGTTTTCCATAACGCTGCCGATAGTTACAACTGCGGAAATATCTGCACCAGCCATTGCTATAAGCTTGCCAAGGCTGATCATAAGACCTGCGGCAGGCATTACAGCAATAACTGTCATGAGAACCTTGCCAAGCTTCTGAAGGAAGTCAAAGCCGGAGCCTCTTTTCTTCTTTTCCATAGCTTCGCCTTTAAGCTCTTCATGAATCTCAGCAGGTATTTCCTCAGCCGCTGTGTCTCTCAGTGTAATAAGTCCGTCGCCTGCCTTGACCTTTCCTGATGTCACGTCCATCTGAAGATCATCTGCACCGTCACATATAAGCACAGGTGTTATAAGATTGATTCCATGCTTCTGGAGAAGTGCGGTATCCACTTCTGCAATAAGCTGTCCTCTCTTTACCTTGTCGCCCTCCTGTACATGGGAAACAAAGCCTTCGCCTTTCAGTGCTACGGTTTCCAGTCCGAAGTGAACCAGAATTTCCAGTCCATCCTCTGATGAAAAACCGTAGGCATGTTTTGTTTCAGCTACAGATGAGATCTCGCCGTCTACCGGACTGTAGATCTTTCCGTCTGACGGAAGTACCGCACATCCATCGCCGAGAACCTTTTCAGAAAATACCGGATCCGGTACTTCGCTAAGCGGAATTACCTTTCCGCTGAGTGGTGACGCTATATCGGTCACTCTCTTGTTTGCATTTGTCTGCATAACAATTCCTCCTTTTTATAATTTGCACGATTGCTTTCGTTCGCTCTGCAATCGTTGCATTTATCTTATGCAATTATTGTATCATGGTTGCACAGAAATTGCAAGCCTTTTTCAGAAAAAATTCGTTTGGTTGCATTATTTCAGCGATTAGCATAAACTAGCACATGTATTTTTGTGCATTTTCAACATAACGGAGCTTTGTTTCAAGAACATCTATGCAATTTCGCTGCACAAAACACCCCATTTTTTCTGCAATGCCATTGACATGCGTTGCAGAAAGAGGTATAATATTATTATGCACCATGAAAATCTCTTTATCCGCAGCACAGGTTTTCATGCAACATCAGGAAAGGCGGTAAACCTATTTATGTCAGTAACACTCAAAGACGTTGCAGCTCTCGCAGGAGTATCTCCGTCTACTGCATCGAGAGCATGTAAAGATAATCCATCTATCAGCCGTGAAACAAAGGAAAAAGTACGAAAGGCAATGGAAGAACTTGGATACGAACCAAACTTTCAGACAAACGGCAATTCAGATAATAAAACTATAGGAATCATTCTTCCGCCGTCGCCGAAGGAATCCTTTGAGAATGCTTTTCATCTGGAAGTCATCAGAGGCGTCAGTCAGTTCTGTAATAGTCATAATTATATGAATACTATAATCACAGGGCAGGATGATGACGAAATACTCAATGCCATAAGCACTCTTGTAAAAAGCAGCAAGGTTGACGGCTTTATAGTGACCTACTCGAAGCAGGATGATCCGGTTATCGACTACTTATATAATGAGGGCTTGCTTTATGTGGTTATCGGGAAAGCATACCGGTTTGCAAATCAAACTGTATATATAGATAACGACAATGTTCTCGCTGCACAGGAGGCTACAGAATATCTTATAGGTCTCGGTCACACAAATATTGCATACCTCGGAAGTGACAGCAACCTTATGTTCTCTGCTGACAGGCGATCCGGTTATCAGATAGCACTTCTCAATCACGGTCTGACTGTTGATCCCGATAATATCGTGGAGCTTCCGTTTATTCCGGAAAAAAATGCCGCTGCCGTTCATACTCTTCTGAGCCGTGAGAACCGTCCCTCTGCAATAATCGTAAGCGATGATATTTTTGCCGTAGCACTTGAAAGAGTATGTATCGAAACAGGCATTTCAATACCGGAAGATCTCTCCATTATTTCATTCAATAACTCCCTTTTCGCAAGGCTTACCTCGCCGCAGCTTACCTCAATCGATATAAACTCCGTTCAGCTTGGCTTCGAGGCTGCGTCACAGGTCATTAACCACATCGAAAACCCCAACCTCCTTGCAACAAAAATAATCGTTCCCCACAGGCTTATCGAACGGAGAAGCTGTAGGAGGGTGTGAAGATTATACAAGTTACAAAACATTCACGCAATATCCACACAAACAATATGTGCGGGTGTTATAATTTCGGTAGACAGTTGTCAGAAAAATATGGTTATTTTCCTGATGCTGGAAATAATAATACTTACAATAAAAGCGGAGGATGATTATCATGGCAAGATTTACATTACCGAGAGATTTATATCATGGAAAAGGCTCTATGGAAGTCCTCAAGACTCTCAAGGGCAAGAAAGCTGTTATCGTAGTAGGCGGCGGCTCTATGAAGAGAAACGGCTTTTTACAGAAGGCTGAGGATTATCTGAAGGAAGCAGGCATGGAGGTTATGCTCATTGAGGGCGTTGAACCCGATCCGTCTGTTACTACAGTTATGAACGGCGCAGAAAAAATGATCGAATTCCAGCCCGACTGGATCGTAGCCATGGGCGGCGGCTCTCCTATTGACGCTGCTAAGGCTATGTGGATAAAGTATGAGCATCCGGACTGCACATTCGAGGATATGTGCAAGGTATTCGGAATTCCGGAGCTGAGACAGAAGGCTCATTTCTGTGCAATTCCGTCAACATCAGGTACTGCTACCGAGGTTACAGCATTCTCTGTTATCACTGACTACGACAAGGGCATCAAGTATCCGCTGGCTGACTTCGAGATCACTCCGGATATTGCTATCGTTGACGCTGAGCTTGCTGAGACTATGCCTCAGAAGCTTACTGCACATACTGGCATGGACGCTATGACTCATGCAATTGAAGCTTACGTTTCAACCGCTAACTGCGATTACACAGATCCTCTGGCTATACATGCAATCGAAATGATCCAGAAGGAGCTTATCCCGTCATATAACGGTGACATGGAGGCTCGTGCAAAGATGCACAATGCACAGTGTCTGGCTGGCATGGCATTCTCAAACGCTCTGCTGGGTATCGTTCACTCTATGGCTCATAAGACTGGTGCTATCTTTCAGGACTTCGGCGCACATATCATCCACGGTGCGGCTAACGCTATGTACCTGCCTAAGGTTATTGCATTTAACGCTAAGGATGAGACTGCTAAGAAGAGATACGGCGTTATCGCTGACTACATGAAGCTGGGCGGCGAGAGTGATGATGAAAAGGTTCAGCTGCTCATTGCGTTCCTGCGCAAGATGAATGATGACCTTAATATTCCTCAGTGTATCAAGAACTACGGCGCAGACAGCTATCCCTGTGAGCAGGGATTTGTACCGGAAGAAGTTTTCCTTGAAAGACTTCCCTCTATCGCTGAAAACGCTATTGCAGACGCTTGCACAGGCTCTAATCCAAGAATCCCTACTCAGGAAGAAATGGAAAAGCTCCTCAAGTGCTGCTACTATGATCTTGAGGTTGATTTCTGATTTATCATTTCCGATATGTACGCTCCAAAAATGTGTTGCAATTTATATGATAATATGATATAATAAATGTGCATTAACACTGAAAGGAACGGAGGTACATTAGTGAAAATAAAGGAATCAGCAGAAAATTATCTGGAAACAATACATATACTCAATAAAAGAACCGGTTCAGTACGTTCCATAGATGTAGTAAATGAATTGGGCTACTCCAAGCCGAGTGTAAGTATAGCCATGAAGAATCTTCGTGAAAACGGTTTCATACAAGTTGACAAGGATGGATATATAACTCTCACCGACAGCGGACGTGAGGTAGCCGAAACTATGTATGAACGGCATACAGTCATATCAAGCTGGCTTATGTATCTTGGAGTACCAAAAAAGGTAGCCCTTGATGACGCATGCCGTATCGAGCATGTTATAAGTGCGGAAAGCTTTGAAGCACTGAAAAAGCATGTATACGAAAAGAAAGAATTATCTGAACAGTAACGGAGAACGTGCGGAGAAAATTTCCGCACGTTTTTTCTTGTCAAGGGTTGCAATTTTCATAGGAAAATGTTATAATTATTTCATTCTTATATAGAGGAGGAGTTTCTGATGAAGGAAATCAGCTCAAACGCAAAAATTGAAACCAAATGTCTGCATGCCGGCTATACTCCCGAAAACGGCGGCCCTGGTACTGTACCGATCGTGCAGAGTACAACATATCGCTTCGATTCCACGGAGCATGTAGCGGCACTTTTCGATATGCCTACTGAATATATGTATTCACGTTTTGCAAATCCTACCTGTGACGCTGTTGAAAAGAAAATCGCAGCTCTTGAAGGTGGATCAGGCGCAATGCTTACTTCCAGCGGACAGGCAGCATCGCTCCTGTCTATTTTGAATCTTTGCAGCGCAGGAGACAGCTTCATTTCTGCAACCACAATTTACGGCGGTACAGTAAATCTGTTCAGCGTTACTCTCAAGAAGCTGGGAATTGAATGTATCTGGGTTGAACCGGACGCAACTGATGATGAGATAAAGGCTGCGTTCAAGCCTAATACAAAGGCTCTTTTCGGCGAGACTATCGCAAATCCTGCTCTCAACGTATTTGACATTGAGCGTTTTGCAGGAATTGCTCACGAAATGGGCGTTCCGCTGATCGTGGACAACACCTTTGCAACACCTTATCTGTGCAGACCATTTGAGTTTGGTGCAGATATTGTGGTACACTCCACAACAAAGTATATGGACGGACATGCTGTACAGGGCGGCGGTGTTATTGTAGACAGCGGTAACTTTGATTGGGCTGCAAGCGGTAAGTTTCCGGATTTTACCGAGCCTGACGAAAGCTACCACGGCGTAGTTTATACCCGTGACTTTGGCAATATGGCTTATATCATCAAGGCAAGAATGCAGCTTATGAGAGACTTTGGCTGCTATCCGGCTGCGAATTCCGCATTTCTCCTGAATCTCGGTCTGGAAACTCTTCCGGTTCGTATGGAGCGTTACTGCGAGAATGCAACAAAGGTTGCACAGTTCCTGACAGAATCTGATAAGATAAGCTTCGTAACATATCCGGGACTTCCTACTGACAAGAACTATGCTCTTGCTCAGAAGTATCTCCCTAAGGGGACATGCGGCGTTATCTCATTCTCCATCAAGGGCGGCAGACCTGCGGCTGTACGCTTCATGGACGCTCTGGAACTTGCAAGCATTGAGGTTCATGTTGCTGATATACGCACCTGCGTTCTGCATCCTGCGTCTGCTACACATCGTCAGCTGACAGAAGAACAGCTGGTTGCAGCAGGTATTGACGGCGGTCTTATCCGTCTTTCTGTAGGTCTTGAAAACGTTGACGATATTATTGCTGACGTTAAGCAGGCTCTGGAGAAGGTATAATAAACACAAAAGTGCTGCTGCAATAAAATGCGGCGGCACTTCTTCTATATTCTTGAATACCGTGATAAGATATGGTATAATCATATCATTATAAACTTAACAGGAGGACTCATCATGACAAAAAGCAAAGCTCTTGAAATGCTTAACCGTCTTAGCTGGAAAAAATTTCTGATTCTGCTTGTTGCAGGATGTATAAATGCATTCGGCGTTACCATTTTTCTTGCACCGGTAAATCTATACGACAGCGGAATATCAGGGACATCCATTCTTTTGTCTCAGCTTACACCTGATTATCTTTCGCTTTCATTTTTTCTGATAATCCTTAATGTGCCGATTTTCCTCTTCGGACTGAAAAAGCAGGGCAGGATATTTACGATCTATTCTATATTTACAATAGCCGTTTATTCCATATGCTCATGGTTAATAACAGATATTCTGCCTGTTGATGTGAGTATGGCTTCGCCGCTTGCCGGTCAGGATCTGCTGCTGTGCGCACTCTTCGGCGGGATAATTTCAGGTATAGGAAGCGGTCTTACTATACGCAGCGGCGGTGCAATTGACGGTATTGACGTAATGGCAGTCATTTTTGCAAAGAGACTTAACCTCACCGTTGGAACATTTGTCATGATATATAACGTTATACTTTACATAATATGCGGATTTGTAATGGAAAGCTGGATACTTCCTCTTTATTCTGTTGTTGCATATGGTGCAGGTCTTAAAACAGTTGACTTTATCGCAGAAGGCTTCGACCGTTCAAAATCTGTTATGATAATAACTGATATGCCTGACGAAATAAGCTCTGCTCTCATAGAGGAATTCCAGTGCGGTACTACTAAGATAGCTGCAACAGGCGGTTATTCCAATGCAGACAAAACCGTTATTTACTTTGTTGTAAATCGTTTCCAGATCTCTCGTATGAGAAATATTATCCATACCATAGATCCTAAGGCATATGTTACTATAAGCGAGGTTGCGGATATTCTCAGAGGAAGTGAGAGTAATGGCACAGGAAAATAAGATGTGAAAAAATAAAGCGGCGCAGTGGGTGAATCATTCATAACATTCTGTTGTAGCATCCCATAAAGAATATCACCAAAAGCGATTCTGTACGCCAAAAGCGTCGGAATCGTTTTTTCTGTCTCCGGGTACTTGACAAATGAATGATTTCGTGGTATAGTAGTAACGTTAAGAGAGTACAATTGTATTTCTCACACGGACGCACAAAACAGTGCGGGAGTATTTTGTGAAAGGAGCCGACTACACCTTGTCGGAAAAAGAAGCCTATGCAGACACAGTTTATTGTTGTAGATACCTCAGTATTGCCTGAAATATTCGGAAAGGTGCTTGAGGTGAAAAAGCTTGTTGCAGACCGAAGTGAGAAAAGCTTTGCATCAGCCTGCAAGCGTGTCGGTATTTCAAGAAGTGCATTTTACAAATACCGTGATTATGTCTTTGCATATGACGACAAAATGACTCAGCGCATTGTAAATTATTCCGCCGTACTTCGTGATGAAAGCGGTGTTCTGTCCAATCTTCTTACAAGGCTGTACAGCCTGAATGCAAACATTCTTACTGTGAATCAGAGCATTCCGGTTGACGGCGTTGCAGCGGTAAGCATTTCTCTCCAGTTTGGAGACAATGCTGCAAATCCGGTGGAGATAACGAATGCACTCAGGGAAGTACAGGGCGTTGTAGAAGTAAAGCTGCTGTCCGGTGAATAAATTTTGGAGGAAATAGTATTATGAAAAAGATTGCTGTATTAGGCTATGGCGTTGTAGGTTCAGGTGTTGTTGAGCTGTTTTACAAGAATAAGGCTAAGATCGAAAAGAACACAGGCACAGAGCTTGATGTGAAGTATATTTTGGATCTCCGTGAATTCCCGAATGATCCCTACGCTGATAAGGTTGTTCATGATATAAATGTTATCATTAATGATCCTGAGGTTTGCTATGTTGCAGAATGTATGGGCGGCGTGAATCCTGCATTCCAGTTTGTAAACAGCTGTCTTGAGGCAGGCAAGAGCGTTGCTACTTCAAATAAGCAGCTTGTTGCTGAAAAGGGCGATATTCTTCTTCAGACTGCAAAGGCTCACGACTGTAACTTCTTCTTTGAAGCAAGCGTAGGCGGTGCGATTCCGTGTATCCGTCCGCTGCATACTTGTCTGGCAGGCAATGATATTTCCGCTGCGGCAGGTATCCTCAACGGTACAACAAACTTTATTCTGGAAAAGATGTTCTGCGACAAGATGGGATTTGATGAAGCACTGAAGCTTGCTCAGGAGCTTGGCTATGCTGAACGTGAACCCTCTGCCGATGTTGACGGTCACGATGCATGCCGCAAGGTATGTATCCTTGCATCTCTGATCTTCGGCAAGCATGTTTATCCGGACAGCGTTTACACAAAGGGTATCCGTGACATCACTCTTGAGGACGTAGAGCTTGCACAAAGCTTTGGCAGTGCTGTAAAGCTTATCGGCAGCACAAAGCGTCTTGAAAACGGCAAGATTCTCTCAACGGTAATGCCTATGGTAGTACCGGCTGACAGCCTTATCTCCCATGTTGACGGTGTATTCAATGCCGTAATGGTATGGGGCGATGGTTTCGACAAGACAATGTTCTACGGCAGAGGCGCAGGCAAGCTGCCTACTGCAAGTGCAGTTGTAGGTGACATCATCGACTGCGTAAAGGCAGAGCATACTGTTACATCTCATGAGTGGGTTCTGGATGAAAATACAGATTTCATTGCAGACATGGACGCATTCTGCGCACCGAGATTCTACCGCACATCTGCGGCATCTGCTGACGTTTATGCAAATGCAGCTGCTGCACTTGGTCTGGAAGTAACAGAATCCGCTGAAACAGGCTGCATAGTAAGCTGCTGTGACAACAAGACTGCTGACGCATTTGCAGAAGCACTTTCTGCGGCTGGCGTTGAAGTATACTCTCAGATTCCGGTTATGGCTGATTGATTGTTGAATAGATAAAGCAAGGAGCTGCCGCATAAAATGCGGCAGCTCTTTTTGATTTGCGTTCTATGTTTCAGTCTGTCCAGAATTCGTATTCTGACAGAGCAGCATTGACTTAAAATAAAACATCTTTAAAACAAACCATAGGCTCGTTTCTGTCAAAATTCCAGCTATGATACGAACCTCCGGTGCAGAACTTTTTTTCGGAGCAGTTTCCGCATCTCTCATTAGACTCATATAAATCTCTGCGGTATACTCTGAATCGGTTAAGCCATATGTCAGTGAAATTATCATGGAGAATGTTTCCCTGAATAAGCTCAGGTCTTCTTTCAATATCCAGACAAGCCAGAATATCTCCGTTTGCAGCAATGCTTGCCGTGTATATTCCTGCATTGCACAGGAAATACCAGTCTCTTACCTCACGCTCATATCTTCTTCCCAGATAATGACTGCATCCATATGTAACAGGCTCTCCTGCAATGCGTTTCTCTCTAATAAAATCGAACATATATGTGTAATCTTCTTTCGTCATGGTAAGCTCGTTGTGGTCAAGAGCACGTCCGATGGGTTCGATATTGAGTATTCTCCATGAGTCAATATCCATTTTGTCAAAGATTGCGTACAGTTCTTCAAGTTCGTGAATATTGTTGTGATTTACCACAGTTGTAACCTGAATGCTCTTGAAACCGCCGTTTCGGATAAGGGCATTTATGCCGTTCATGGCACGTTCGTATCCATTTTTGGAACGTCTGAGAGTATTGTGTGTGTTTTCCAGTCCATCAATGCTCACAGAAATGGTTTTCATTCCGCAATTTCTGAGCTTTTCAGCTGCCTTATCATCTATGAGAGTGGCATTGCTGGTCATGCCCCAGTTGAAGCCGAGACTATTTGCATACTCCATTATCTCGTAGAAATCCGTTCTCAGCAAAGGCTCTCCGCCGGTAATGCACAGCATTTTCTTTTCAGTGCCGAAGTCCTTTTTTATCTTATCAAGGAACACCCTGTACTGTTCAAATGTCAGTTCCTCCGATCCGACCTCGCCGCACCTGCTTCCGCAGTGTATGCAGTTCTGATTGCAGCGCAGTGTAAGTTCAAGGAAAAGGTTTCGGAGAACAGGCTTTTCACGAAGAATTTTTCTATATGCGGCAAGTTTTTTCATGTCCTCGGCTTTTTTCGCTGAATTTATCATAAAACACCGTTCCTTACTCAAAATACTCCGGAGGACCGTACACGCATACCTGAATATCATCCTCTGGACGGTATTGCTCCGGCTTTTCTGATTCTGTTGTCTCCTGAACCTTGTTTTCAGAAGTTACTTCCGTTGCAGACGGTGTTTCCGGATCTTCATAGTACGGCTCAGGGCCGTAAGCACATCCATTGAGGTTCATGGACGCAATAAACGCCGCTGCCACAAGAGCAGTTTTCTTTCTTTTTTTCATAATAACGTCCTTCTTTCAGATATTGTTTGAGTGTGTATGCTACTTCCCGACCTTAAAAATAACACCGCAGAAAGGCGGAAGCTTGATCTCGAATTCAAAGCCGTTCAGAAGCTCCTTACCCTTGATAGGTTTAGTGTTTCTTTTGATTGAACCACTCCATTCCTCCCATTCAGAATGAAGCAGTGGAGTGAGTGACTTATACGGGAGCATAAACTTGAAAGTTTCAGTGCCTGCATCGCTGAAATGGAAGAGAGCGACTATACTTTCGCCCATGTAACGTCTTTCAAAGGCATAAATACACTTCTGCTCCTGATGGCAGTCTATCCAGCGGAAGCCGTCGGGCAGATAATCACCGCCGTAAAGCGCAGGTTCTTTCATGTAAATACCGCAGAGCTCCGCCATAAATGCTCTGAATGAATCATGCATAGGATATTTCAGCACATTGAAATCCTGTTGCTGTTCTTCAGTCCATTCACGGAGCTGACCGAATTCGCTGCCCATAAAGAGGAGTTTTTTTCCGGGATGGAGGTACATATACATGTAAAGCGCACGAGCCTGAGGGAATTTCTGCTCATAGTTACCGAACATTTTCTGGAGGATGGTTGCCTTGCCGTGAACGTTTTCGTCATGAGATAATGGGAGAAGATAGCGTTCGTTGTAATAGTACATCATGGAGAATGTAAGCATATGGTAAATGTCGCTGCGTGACCACGGATGCGCCCTGAAGAAGTTGAGGGTATCGTTCATCCAGCCCATATCCCATTTGTAGTCGAAGCCGAGACCGCCGAACTCAACCGGACGTGTAACGCCCTCGAAGTTGGTGCTGTCTTCTGCGATAAGCATAGCACTTGGATGAAGTTCATGGAGTTTTCTGTTCATGCGTTTGAGGAAACCGAGGCTGTTCATGTTTACGCCTGCATTGGGATCGCCATACCAGTAAATCAGACGAGAAACAGCGTCCATTCTTATGCCGTCGAAGTGGAATTCGGTAAGCCAGAAATTTGCGCAGGATGCAAGGAAGCTGCAAACCTCGCCTCGTGAGTGGTTGAAATTACAGCTGCCCCATTCACTTCTTGTAGTTTCCTTATCTGGATATTCATAAAATGGAGTACCGTCATACATAGCAAGACCGTAGCCGTCAACAGCGAAATGCACGGGAACATAGTCCATAATAACGCCGATGTTGTTTCTGTGAAGCTGGTCAACAAGCTTCATAAGACCTTCCGCATCACCATAACGTGAAGTGGGACTGAAAAAGCCAGTATTCTGATAGCCCCATGAGCAGTCCGCAGGATGTTCAGACAAGGGCATGAATTCAACATAATTGAAGCCCTGCTGTTTTACATATTTTATAAGCTTAGGTGCGATGTCCTCATACCTGTAGTATCCGTTTTTATCGTCTGGATTCATCATCCATGAACCGAGGTGAACTTCATAGATGTTCACCGGTTTTTCAAAGTGACCGCCTCTTGTTTTCATCCATTTGGAATCGTTCCATTTGAATTTGGTGATGTCACGTATAATAGAAGCATTTCCCGGACGAAGCTCCATGCCGAAGCCGTAGGGATCGCAGTGGTCTATAAATGGAACATCAGCATTTTTGATATAAATTCTGTATTTGTACATATCGCCGGCTTTTGCGTCAGGGAAATAACAACTGTAAACACCGCCGCATGTTTCCATGTTCATGGGTATTTCTTCCCAGCCGTTCGCCTCACATATGAGGGAAACTCTTTCCGCATTCGGCGCAATTGTGCGGAAAGTAAAACCGCCGTTTTTTTCGGGATGTGCGCCGAAGTATGTGTAGGCATCCAGCGATTCGCCTAAGTAAAATTCATGAAGATTCATTCTTTAAGCTCCTTTTTATGCACAGGGGCATTTTTCCTTTTATACCATTATAATATATATTCACCAGAATTTCAACCGACAATTTTGAGGGATGTGTTGTGTAAGTGACTTATTGTAGTTTAAGTTAAATATGATTGGTTTTTTTCTTTTTTTATACAAAAACGAGGAAAATGACGAAAAATACTTGACATGTATAGTTTGATTGTGCTATAATTTATATATAATCATTACTATAATATGCATGCGTGTATTATGAATGATGGGGTAAGGATGAAAAAATGTATAACTGAGACTTCAATTTAAAGAAAGGATGATTTTTATGACAAGAAATAACATTTTATCATTACTGACAGCAGGTGCAATGGGAATTACCTGTTTCAGCATGAACATATCCGCTGAATCTGCATATGCAGCGGGCGACGTTGACATGGACGGCGTAGTAACCGGACATGATACAGCAATGGTTTCACGCTATCTTCAGGAGGAGGACTACATGCTCACCGAGGAACAGCTTGTTCTTGCTGATGTAGACGCAGACGGAGAAGTAACTCAGGCTGACGCTGATAAGCTCTATAACGATATGCAGGTGTATGATCTTGGCAATGCTACCACCGAGGATAAATTTCCGTTTTTGACTCTGACAGATGCTTTTTGTGCTATTAATTACTATGCATATACCGCTGCTGGTATAATTTGTGATGAGATGAATAATGTTGAAATGAATCTGGTTGATGTAAATGTTGATGGAAAAATTGACATGACGGATGGAGTTATAATTGCGGAAGTATACACTATGACAGGTGCTGATTTTTACAACATAATTCTTGAAAGCGGAATCTACTACTATTCGATAGATGTTGAAAGTCCAGCTTATGTTGGAAATATATATAAATACAATAAAGAAGTTATCTGGAACTGATTATAAAACCGTTTATTGTTAAGCAGCAAAACAGAAAGGATGATTTTTATGACAAGAAAGAATATTTTATCATTACTGACAGCAGGTGCAATGGGAATTACCTGTTTCAGCATGAACATATCCGCTGAATCTGCATACGCAGCGGGCGACGTTGACATGGACGGCGTAGTAACCGGACATGATACAGCAATGGTTTCACGCTATCTTCAGGAGGAGGACTACACGCTCACCGAGGAACAGCTTGTTCTTGCTGATGTAGACGCAGACGGAGAAGTAACTCAGGCTGACGCTGATAAGCTCTATAACGAGATGCAGGTGTGTGTTCTTGGTGATGTTACCAACGATGATCCGTATTCAGTTATTACCTTAAACGATCCTTCTTGTATTCTCAATTACTATTCATATATGGGTGCAGGTGTATCTTACAATGAGATGAATGCTGTTGAGATGAATCTTGCTGATATGAACCTTGATGGAGTAGTTGATATTACAGATTCTGTTATTATGATGGGTATGTATGCTGTTGTGGGTGTTGGCTTGAAAAATGAATTGCTGGAAAACGGAATTTACTATTATTCAATGAATTCTGAAAGTCCGGCTTATGTAGGCGATATGTTTGAATACAGTATAGCTGATCAGTATAAGGATGGCTACAGCGGTAATTAAAAATTAATATAGACCACACTGCCGCAGGTGAGAATCTGCGGCAGTAATTTTTGCTCTGAGATGCAGGATATATAAAATTTCCATAACCTCTTGCAATTTTGGCGATTATGAGTTATAATATAAATGTGAGTGCATAAGGCACTGCTTATAACTTCTTTAGGAGGAAATGAAATGTTAGTATCTGCAAAGGAAATGATGGAAAAGGCTCGTGACGGCAAGTATGCTGTTGGTCAGTTCAACATCAACAATCTGGAATGGACAAAGGCAATCCTGAACACAGCACAGAAGCTTCAGTCTCCTGTAATTCTGGGCGTATCTGCTGGTGCCGGCAAGTATATGACCGGTTTCAAGACAGTAGCAGACATGGTAAAGGCAATGGACGAAACACTGGGTATCACAGTACCGGTTGCTCTGCACCTTGACCACGGCACATATGATCAGTGCTATGACTGCATCAAGGCTGGCTTTACTTCTATTATGTTCGACGGTTCACATTTCCCGATCGAGGAAAATATCGCTAAGACACAGGAACTGGTAGCTGTTGCTCACAAGCTCGGTCTTTCTATCGAAGCTGAGGTAGGCTCTATCGGCGGCGAAGAAGACGGCGTAGTAGGTAAGGGCGAGTGTGCAGATCCTCAGGAATGCAAGACAATTGCTGATCTGGGCGTAGATATTCTGGCTGCTGGTATCGGCAATATCCACGGCGTATATCCGGATAATTGGGAAGGTCTGTCTTTCGAGACTCTGGCTGCTATCAAGGAAGCAGTAGGCGATATGCCTCTGGTTCTCCACGGCGGTACTGGTATTCCGGACGAGCAGATCCTCAAGGCTATCTCTCTCGGCGTTGCTAAGATCAACGTAAATACAGAGTGCCAGCTGGTATTTGCTGAAGCTACAAGAAAGTACATCGAAGAGGGCAAGGACCTTCAGAAGAAGGGCTTCGATCCCAGAAAGCTTCTCCTGCCGGGCTATGAAGCAATCATGGCTAAGGTTGAAGAGAAGATGAACCTCTTCGGCTCTGTTGGTAAGGCGTAAGAATATTTCTTAGGTTAATCAAATAACTATAAAACGCTGTCGGGATACCGGCAGCGTTTTTATATTATATTGTGAATTTTTTTCTCTTGTTTTTCAGCATATTTTATTGTCTGATATGCACCGCCGCTTTTATGCTCAATGCAGCAAACAACTAAATCAGAACGATCAACCATCCAGCGGTTACGTATCTGAATAGCGGCTTTGAAATGGCTGTGTGCTGCTTTTTCACATATTTCTATGCAATCATAGTATGCTTCAAAACTTTCAGTATTTTTACGATATTCCGATTTCATATACGGTAAAACAAGTATAAGTTCACTGTTACCGTAATTATATTCCTTTGATATTCTGCGGATCGTTGATGAAACAAGCTGATCAAATAATCCATCACGTCCTACAAGGAATTCTACATAGGAATTATTGTTTAAGAGATCTCTGATGATTTCCTCAAGCTTTGCTTCTGCATTAAAAGGATTTTTCAGTTCTCTGTGACCGAAAAAGCTTACTGTGTAAATATCCATATAGCACCTCACTGTAGTTACTATATATATAGTAACATTACAAATGTATATTGTCAAGCTGTAACTTTAATAATAGAATTATAGTGTGAGGTGATAATGTGAATAATTCCAAATCTATAATTACGATTAAAGAGTATGGCAGAATCAACATTTGTCTTAAAAAGCTTATCGAATCAAGAAATATATCCAGAAATTATTTAGCAAAAGCTGCAAATACACGATTTGAGGTAATAGACAAGTGGTACAATGACAACGTGGAAAAGCTTGATCTGGATGTACTGGCTCGTATTTGCTATGTGCTGGATTGTTCACCGGATGAGATTATTAAATATAACAGGGAATCAAAATGATTGATGCAGATTTTATAGCGGACAGAATAGCGGCTCTTCGTACCGCTCAGAATATATCTGCAAGAGATATGAGCTTTAGTCTTGGACAGAGTCAGAGTTATATTAACAACATTGAAAATAAGAAGGCACTGCCTTCGATGCAGATGTTTTTGTATATCTGCGAATTTCTTAAAGTAGAGCCTAAGGATTTTTTTGATGAAAGCATCTCTGAACCGGATATGGTATCCAAAGTAATAGACGCCATTAAGCCATTGAAAAGAGAGCAGCTGAATATACTGATTTCTCTCGCCAAGGAGATGAAATGAAATATAGTTGATATACTTGTAATACCAATAATGTCCAAAAGGACGGCCGCACAAACGGTCGTCCTTTTCGATTTTATATAACATACGTTGTCGATTTTTGTGTATTTTTACCGAAAGAATTTTGCAGAAATCCTTGACGGTTCGTTTGAAAAGTAGTATAATATAAGTGCAGGAGTGTGTTCTGCTATAACAATATAAGGAAAGGAGCATGTATGCGCAGTGAAGAAAAGCTGTGCGTACAAAGACTGTGCTATGAAAAATATCTTATTTGCAGCATCTGAATGTGTACCCTTTGTAAAAACAGGCGGACTTGCCGATGTAGTAGGTGCATTGCCTAAGAGTCTCTATAAGCCTGAGTATGATGTACGTGTCATCCTCCCGAATTATACCTGTATTCCATGGGAATACAGAGGTCAGTTCCGTCATGTAACAAGCTTCTACATGGACTACGGTCAGCGTCATGATAAGATGTTCGTGGGTGTTATGGAATATGAGTATGATGGAATCAAGTTCTACTTCATTGATAATGAATATTATTTCAAGTGCGATACTCCATATACAAGCTCAACTATGTGGGATATTGAAAGATATATATTCTTCTGTAAGGCTGTGCTGGCTGTTATGCCGGTAGTAGGCTTCCATCCGGATATTATTCACTGTCATGACTGGCAGGCTGGCATGATACCTGTTTTCCTCAGAAGTACATTTGCTTCACACAGCTTCTACTGGGGAACAAAGACTATTATGACAATACATAACCTGAAATTTCAGGGTGTATGGGACATCCGCCACTTCCTGTATAATACAGATCTTCCGGGATATATGTTCACACCGGATAAGCTGGAATTCAAAAAGGATGCAAATATGCTCAAAGGCGGTCTGGTTTATGCAGACTACATTACAACAGTAAGTGAAACCTACGCTGAAGAAATCAAAACACCTTTCTACGGCGAACAGCTTGATGGTCTGCTCTGCGCAAGAGAACGCTCTCTCCGTGGTATCGTAAACGGCATTGACTATGAGGTATGGAATCCTGAAACTGACAAGAAGCTTACTGTAAACTATAATTCAGGCAGTGCTATTGAAAAGAAGAAACTTGCAAAGAAAGCTCTTCAGGAGGAACTTGGTCTTGCCGTTGATGAGAATAAGTTCATGATTGCTATTATTTCACGTCTCACCGATCAGAAGGGCCTTGACCTTGTTGACTGGATTGCTGACCGTATTACAGATGAATTTACGCAGTTCGTAATTATCGGTACAGGCGAGCAGAAGTATGAGGATATGTTCCGTTATTATCAGGGTAAGTATCCGGACAGAGTATCTGCTAATATCTGCTACAATGATACCCTTGCTCATAAGCTCTATGCTGCTTCTGATGCAATGCTCGTTCCATCACGCTTTGAACCATGCGGTCTTACACAGCTGATTTCACTGAGATATGGCACAGTTCCGATTGTTCGTGAAACAGGCGGTCTTAAGGATACAGTAGAACCGTACAATGAGTACGAAAAGACAGGTACAGGATTCACATTCCAGCACTATAATGCTGAGGATCTGCTGTATACTATCAACTATGCAAAGAAGATATACTTTGAATGCAGAAATGACTGGGATGACATTGTACGCCGTGGCATGGAGAAGGACTTCTCATGGGGCAGTTCTGCTCTCCAGTATCAGGGTATGTATGACTGGATTCTCCGTGGTATGCATGACTAAATATTAAAATAAGAGACGCTTCCGGTTGGGAGCGTCTCTTTGTGTTTTATGCTTACTGCACAGGCTCATTAACGATACCCACAAAAAGCGGCAGACCTGTTTCGCTGACAATTTCAAATATAAACGGTCTGTCAAGGATGAAATCCACCTGCTCATCAGGCATTCCTGCGCCGCAATATATCATTACAGTAAGAGCAGAAGCCTTGCAGCCCTCCTCATCTATGACAACACGGGCATCCTGTTCGGCTTTGCTGAGGAATATTTCCTCCAGTTCATTGGCAAGAGGTGAGAAATCTGAAGCGGATGGATCGAATACATCCGTAATGCCCAGTGTTTTAAGTCCTTCGTTCAAGTCTATACTTGAATGAACATCGAATTTCGGGATGGACATATTCACCAGTGCGTACTTGCTGTTGCTATATGTGCTGCTGTTCATCATGAAGTCCATGACTTCGTCATTATTCAACAGCTCTTCCGGAGCTATGCCCTCATCAGGCAGAATGAAAAGCATCTTTCCGTTGTTTTCCAGCTCCAAGGAAACTGAAGCAAAATCCTCGTGCCAGCTATACTGCATATCCCTTTCAGCATTCATGAAATCGCACTGAATATCTCCATCAGGTGAATGAAATATGCCGCTTTCTGTATTATCCTCATTAAACTTATTTACCCATTTACCGCTGTAATTTACAGCAGATGCAAGTGTCAGAACCATTTCCGGATCCATTTCAATGCCTGATATATAATCTGAAAGGAGACCGTCGGTCTGTTCATTTATCCAGTCCTGCATCATTTTGCTGTATTCCGCAGAAGCAGGATCTCCGCTGAATGAGGAAGCATAATAATTTTCAGCAAGTGAATCCATAGTGCTTTGTATGTATGGTATCTTGTTGTTTGTCCAGAGTGAGTTTGCAAGAACGCATTTTGCCATACCGTCATCCATATAGTTAGCCTGCCATATGGAATTAGCGTCGGAACGGAGAGAGGTAATATCATCCGAGCCAAGCACATCAAGAATCTGCTGTCTTGTATTTCCATCAGTAATTTCGGCGGACATGCTGAGAGCCATGAACAGGCTCAGAGGTGAATAAACCTTGTTGTCTGTGCCGGAATCTGAAAGGAAAACTCTCGTGCTGTCTGAGAAGAACGGATAAAAGTCATAGGTGCATTTACTGGATAGATCCCTTTTTTCACGCATTGCACTATCCCACATACCATACACGTTTTCATATTTCTCCCAATCAGAGTAAGCTGTTTCATCCGGATAAGCTGGCATTTCAGGATAAGCCGCCTCTGCTATGAGAATATTGTCTCCCTTTACAGGAGAAACAATATCATCTGGTGCATTGTCTGACTTTCCGAGTATAAGTCCTGCACCTGCGCAAACGCCGATACATGCCGCCGCCGCTGCACCATATTTTACCCATCTGATCTTCTTTGGCTTATTTTCTTTTGCGTCTGCTGCCTTGACAGCGTTTTCATCAATATCGCCCAGTATCTCGTAAAGCTGTTCCTTTTTCATAGTATAAAACCCCTTTCTGTAAGATGTTCATGAAGCTTTTTTCTTATGCGGTTTAGAGTGACTGAAACTGTATTTTCTGTAAGGCTGAACCTTTCCGCAATGCTTGAAATACTTTCCGAATACCAGTAACGGAGTATGAAAATACTGCGCTTTTGCAGAGAAATTGACTGGAGAAAGGCGTTTATCTCGTTAACCAGTTCTCTTTTCATAATCTCATCTTCTACATATTCCTCTCCGGAAACTATCTCATCCAGCTCGTCAAGTATCATGGGAATCTCACCGCTGCCACGTTTATCCGCATGGTTATATTTGTACTTGTTGAATGACAGGTTTCTTGTGATCCTGCCTAGGAATACGGATAACATATATGGCTTTTGAGGAGGGATAGAGTTCCATGTGTTTAAATATGTATCATTCACGCATTCCTCTGCGTCCCTGTTATCGTGCAGAATATTCATGGCAATAGTGCGGCAGTATTTTCCGTATTTTGAAGCTGTTTCGGAAATAGCGGATTCGTTTCTGTCGAAATACAGCTTGATAATATCATGATCTTCCATGGGATGTACACCTCGCTTTTTATATCCCTTAATATATAAAGACAGCTTCTGGAATGAAATCTTACATTTTCCGGAAAAAATTTGAAAAAATCTATAAAACTCAAAAATGGATAATTACGTTGAAAATGTTCCACAGGAACATTTTCAAGACATAGTTGCTGGTAAAGGAAAGCAAGGGGAAAGCGGTCTTGTTCGCTTTCCCCTCAAAATGCTGTCGCATTTTTCACCCCTTTTCGACCTGCGCCGGAAGTATGGCGCAGAGAGTTTCGCCGTCTGCGGACGGCGACGAGGGCTCTGCCCTCGACCCGCCAGCATTTTTGAAAATGCGCCCGAAGGAAGTGCCCTTGGGGTACTGGACCAAAAAACTTTTATTGATTTGGTTTTTTCGACAAACTTAGCCGCAGAGGTACTGCGGCAGTCATTTCATGTTATTTCACGATTTCATCTGAATCCAGCACGATAGTAAAAGGCCCGTCATTGCAAAGTTCTACCTTCATATCCGCACCGAATACGCCTGACTCTACAACAGGAATAGTTTTTTTGCAATACTCCATAAAATACTCATAAAGAGCGTTCGCCTCCTGAGGCTTACCGGCATTTGTAAAGCTTGGTCTGTTTCCTTTGCGGCAGTCTGCGTAAAGGGTGAACTGTGACACCACCAGAAGCTCACCGCCTACATCCTGAATGGAAAGGTTTGTCTTGTCATTTTCATCGGAGAATATTCTCAGGCGCATCATCTTGTCAGCCATTTTCTCAGCAATTTCCTTTGTATCATTCATTCCTGCACCAAGAAGCACAAGAAAGCCCTTTCCGATTTTTCCGGTCACTTCTCCGTTAACCTTTACATTTGCATTTAAAACTCTCTGAATTACAAGTCTCATATATATATTCTCCTTTTATCAATATCCGTTTTTCACAAGACGGCGAACCTCTCTGAATGCTTCATCTTCACCTTTTTCAGCAAGAATCGTGAGCAGCTCCATAAGCTTTGCCTCAGTTTCCGGATGAAGCATGCCATTTTTGCGTGCATTGGAATTCTGGAAGTATATGAGGGAACTGTCCGGCTTGTAATTTTTGCCCTGATATATCTTGCTTGCCGCAATTCGGTCGCAGAACATTTCTGCAACGAAACGTGCCGGCATTTTTACAGGCTCCATGCGTTTGGTAATGCGGTTATAGTCCTGCCAGTATTCAAAGTGATGGCGGTTTCTGCCTTTGTGGTGCATCCATGCAAGGGAATAGCCCTGTGCATCACGTTCAGCCTCATTGGGGCTTCGTGTGCCGAGGTAATATTTTGCACTGGGAATGAATTCGGTAGGTGAATATTTGGAAAGGTCATGCCTTAGTCCCTGCCAGAGTATACCGCACTTTGCGCAGTGGACTATCACCTTGTGTCTGTGTCTGGTTATGGTTTTGAAATGCTGCCAAGCTTTCATGTTCTGCCTCCTTTTTTCATTTTATATATTATAGCATATTTTTTAGGATTTGAAAAGAGATATATATTTAAACGCAGTTATATGAATATCCTCCTTCATTCGGTCAATACTCATTAAGAGGTGGTGGTATCATGAAAAAAACAGTAAACCAGAATCCAAGAATATGGACGATACGTCTTGTAATGACAATGATCTGCTGTGCGCTTACAGTAAAGCTTGCGGTAAATGCAGCTACGCCGGAATATAAGGAAGCAGCTCTCAATCAAGGCAGCTATACCGTGAATCTGCCCATATCATATGGTACCATCTATGACAGAAACGGCTTACCGTTAGTGAACCGCAGCAGTGAATATATTGCCGTAGTACGTGGTGATGGAGCATCTGCGGAGGCTGTTCTTCCATATGTCATTGACAAAGACGAATTTTATAATAAGCTAAGCTCCGGCACGCCATTTACATGTAAGGTGAATACAGATAAAATAGAATCAGACAGTATACATGTGTTTGAAGTACCTGTACGCTATGATGAAGAACAGACAGCCCAGCATTTAATAGGGTATATGCATGACGGAGAAGGGGTATGCGGACTTGAAGCTGATTATGACTATATTCTCAGACAGGACAACGGCAGAACATCTGTAACATTTGAGGTGGATGGCACAGGCGGCGCACTTTCCGGAGAAAACAGCCTTGTGCGCTATGCGCCTGCACCGTCACAGGGCGTAGTGACTACAATTGACGATGAAATTCAGCATATATGCGAGGAAGCGGCAGAAACTCTGGAAAAAGGCTGTATAGTAGTTATGGAGGTTAAGACAGGAGATATTCTTGCAATGGTGAGCAAGCCATCGTATTCGCTTTCAAATATGGAGGAGGCGGTTTCCTCAGAGGACAGTCCGCTTATAAACAGAGCCTTGTATTCCTATCCGGTAGGTTCTATTTTCAAGCTGGTGACATCAGCGGCAGCAATAGATGCCGGAATTGAAGATTTCACTCATAACTGCACAGGGACAGTAAAAATAGGCTCGCAGGTTTTCGGATGTCATAACAGGGAAGGGCATGGCATGGAAACGCTTGAAACTGCACTTATAAATTCATGTAATCCATATTTTATCTCCATGAGTCAGAAGCTTTCACCTCTTGATTTATTTGAAACGGCAGCAAAGCTGGGATTTGGCAGAGGGCAGGAGTTATCCGCAGGTATAATATCGTCTGAAGGATATATTCCCACAGTAAAAGAGCTTATACTTCCGGCGGAACGAGGAAACTTCTGTTTTGGACAGGGCAAGCTTACAGCCACGCCGGTACAGATTACAAGAATGACATGTGCAATAGCAAATTACGGTATACTTCCGGATGTGCGTCTTATAAAAGGCATCACTGAAGATGGTGAAGTACCTGAGGAAACGGTTATATCGGGAGAACAGGTTTTAAGTACGGAAACAGCAGAAAAGCTTCGGCTTATGATGATAGGCGCAGTTTATGGAAGCCGTGGATTCAATGGAAAACCAATAGGCATATCTGCCGGTGCAAAAACATCCACTGCCCAGACAGGACGTTTTGATGAAAATGGTGTGGAGTATTGTCACGGCTGGATAACAGGTTTTTTTCCGGCGAATATTCCTGAGTACGCAGTGACAGTGCTTGCTGAGGACGGCGGTTACGGCAACGAGGCAGCGGCACCTGTTTTCAAGGAGATAGCAGAGGAGATTTCAGAAGGCTTTTGAATACGCAAATATCACGCATTTTCCATGCTTTCCTGACTTTTTCAAAAAATTCGGATTTTTTTGAAAAAAACCCTTGACAAAGGTTCTTCGTTATGATATAATATATCATGTTGTGAGAACAATGTGCCTGTAGCTCAGCTGGATAGAGTGACTGGCTACGAACCAGTAGGTCGGGGGTTCGAATCCCTCCAGGCACGCCAGAAAAGTCCCATACTAGTGTATGGGACTTTTCGTTTAATATCATTTAATATTATGGTTATTTTTCAAAATATGGGTGCTTTGCACATGGATTCTGTTACTTTTGAAATAGAATCTAAAATATTCTATTTCAAAGCAATTATATAGAACCACAAAAAAAGTCCTTCCTCAAAAGAGAAAGGACTTTGGTGCCGGTGGTGGGACTCGAACCCACACGTAGTCACCTACAACGGATTTTGAGTCCGTCTCGTCTGCCATTCCGACACACCGGCAAAATACTTTATATATTATATCATATTACAGCGCATTTGTCAAGTCTTGCAAAATATTTTTACGGAGGATATTATGGAACTGAATGTAAATGTAAACGGCTGGGGCATGATGTTCGGTGTTCCAGTTGCTGTTGTTGATAAATATCTGAAACTCGCCACACCATCTCAGCTTAAAGTAATGCTCTATCTTCTCCGGCACCAGTGTTCATCCATTGATACGAAAAAAATCTCGGAGGCACTTTCTGTAAATGAAGAACTCGTAGAAGAGGCTATTATGTTCTGGGAACAAACGGATCTTTTCACCGGCGATTTACAGGATGAATCTTCCGCTGACGAGAAATCAGCTCTCTCAGAAAAAGCTGAACATGTGTCTCAGACAAGCCCTGCTATCACAGCACAGCGTTCAAGCAGTGATATTACACTCACTCCAAGCGAAATAGCTTCCGAGCTTAAACGTGATACCGGTCTTATGAATCTTTTCAGAATGGCTGAACAGCTTACAGGCGAACCTCTTAATCATATGCAGCAGCGTTCACTTCTGTGGCAGTATCAGTATCTTTCCGTTTCGGGTGACATCATTCTCACCATTATGTCCTACTGCCGTTCAATGGGGAAAAACAGCATTCAATACGCCGAAAAGCTCCTCACGGCTTGGTGGGACAGAGGTATCTGTACTATGCAGCAGATAAATGATGAAATAGTAAAGGATCAGCAGAGGCGTTCATATCACGGAACTATTGCACGTACCCTTGACATGAACCGTCCGCCTACGCCCAAGCAGCGTGAATATTTCGACAGCTGGCAGGCTATGCAGATTCCGGTTGACCTGATACGCTACGCCTACGAAAAAACTATTGAACAGACCAACAAGCTTTCTCTTGCATATATGCAGAAAATACTTACCACATGGGCAGAAGCCGGATATAAGACTCGTGAGGATGTTGATACAAACGATAAGCTTACACAAAACAGTACTGCAATCAAGGTTAAGACATCCGGTTCTTCACGCAGGAAGAAGGGTGAAATACCTGAAAGCCCTATGGCAGATGCATACCGTTCCCTTGTCTATAATATCGACGAGTAATACTGGTGAAAGGAGATAATTCATATGAAAGCTGAACATCTTGAACAGGCACGAGGTATTATCAGCGCACGGAGAAATCGTGCAAGAACAATGAATGACGAACGTTTTGCGGAGATAAATTCCCGTATACCTGAAATCGCTGAAATTAACAGACAGCTTTTCCAGACAAGCCGCAGTATAATGCAGATAATCCAAAGCGGTGAAAGCACAGAAAAACGCATTGAAGAACTTAAATCACAGAATCAGCAGGCGCAGCTTATGGTTCGCAATCTCTTGAAAGCATATGGCTATCCGGAAAATTATCTGGATATGGAGTATGTCTGCCCGAAATGCAGCGATACAGGCTATTCAGCCGGTACATATTGCAGCTGTCTCACTTCTCTTGCTGCGCAGATTGCCGCAAATGACCTTAACCGCAATGCTCAGATAAATCTTTGCAGCTTTGACAGCTTTGATCTTTCCTATTACCGTGGACGCAAAACAGAAAGCGGATATGACTGCTTCAAGGCTATGGAAATGATCTATAACTTCTGTAAGGAATATGCGGCACATTTTTCAAAGGACTCACCCAGTATTCTTATGTATGGAAACACTGGCCTTGGAAAAACTCACCTTTCCCTTTCAATTGCATCAGCTGTTCTTGAAAAGGGATTCAGCGTACTCTATGACTCTGTTATAAACTTCCTGCGACAGGTTGAAAATGAGCATTTCGGGCGCGACCAAAGCGGTAATGATACCCTCTCCATGCTCCTTGAATGCGACCTTCTTATTCTTGATGATCTTGGAACTGAATTTGATACTCCATTCTACCAGTCTGCCATATACAACATTATAAATACACGCATGAACCGAAGTCTGCCCACTATTATCAGCACGAATATGGATTGGAACGGTATCTCCCATAAGTATGATGAACGTATTACTTCACGTATTTTTGCCACATATGTTAATCATCACTTTGTCGGCTATGATGTACGCATACTGAAAGCACAGCAGAAGCGTTCCGGCAGCAAAAACTAACGGAGGAGCGTTTTTATGTGTCCTTTTATTGATGTTTTCGGCTTTGATGTGGGAACATACGGAATATGCTGCATAATAGGCGGTGCGCTGGCGATTCTCCTTGCTCTTTATAACAAGCAAGAAACAGGGCTCACATCCCTTGATATTGTTGAGGCTGCGGCATTTATAATAATCGGCGGCGTTGCAGGTGCAAAAATTCTTTATCTCATTGCTGATTTTGATACCGTTGCATACATTATTACAGAATATGGTATCACCCTTAAAACTGTAATGGGACTGCTTCAGGGCGGATTTGTATTTTACGGAGGATTTATCGGCGGTTTTGCAATGCTGCTCATTTACTCAAAATGGCAGAGGATAGATACAATGCTGTTTATAACAGCAATTGCTCCCTCAATTCCTCTTGCTCATGCTTTCGGAAGAATAGGATGCTTCATGGCTGGATGCTGTTATGGTGTTCCATCAGAAGATTTCGGTATTGCATTTACAGATTCCCTTGGTGCACCTAATGACATAAAGCTTTTCCCTGTTCAGCTTCTGGAATCAGTACTCCTCATTATTCTTGCCGCCGCAATGCAGATATTCACTATGAAATCCAAACACAGACACTGTACGGTGTACATTTACCTCTTTGCATACCCCATTATCCGCATTTTCACTGAAAGATTCAGATACGATGATTCCCAGCGTGGAATATGGCTTGGTATTTCTACATCTACATGGATAAGCATTGCTATTATCATTGTCGGCATAATTTTATATCTGCTTGACCAGAAAAAAGGCTTCCCTGAACCTGAGCCTCTTCCGTCTTTTGAGGATGAGGAAGAAATTGATATATAAATTATAGAGTTGTCGTATTTTTTACGGCAGCTCTTTATTTATCCAGAAGTTTATTTGTTGCAATTTGCCGACAGGCGTGGTATAATATAAAAAAACGAAAGGACGTGCAGATATGTTATATCAGTATACACTTAAAACCCAAAAAGAAGAATTTGTGTCTATTACAGCACAGGTTAAGGGCGCAATTGCAGAAAGCGGAGTAAAGGATGGAATCTGTGTGGTTTATTCTCCGCATACTACAGCAGGCATAACCATTAATGAAAATGCCGATCCGGATGTTCAGACAGACCTTCTCCTTGCTTACGCAAAGGCTTTTCCGGACAGACGTGAATTCCGTCACAGCGAGGGCAACTCCGCTGCTCATGCAAAGGCTTCTGCAATGGGATGCAGTGCAACGCTTATTATTGAAAACGGCAAACCTCTTCTGGGTATCTGGCAGAATATATACTTCTGCGAATTTGACGGCCCGAGAGTACGCAAGTTCTATGTGAAGATCATGGGTGAATGAGCATGCAGAATGAAAAAATACAGCGTCTTCAGGAAATGACGGACGAATCAAAAAGAATCGTTTTCTTTGGAGGTGCAGGCGTTTCCACGGAAAGCGGAATAAAGGATTTCCGCAGTCAGGATGGTCTGTATAATCAGAAATACCCTTATCCGCCGGAAACTATCCTCAGCCGCACCTTTTACGACAAAGAGCCGGAATGGTTCTACCGTTTTTACAGGGAAAAGATGATATGCCCTGACGCTAAACCAAACCCTGCACATCTGAAGCTTGCAGAGCTTGAGGAAAAAGGGAAGCTTAGTGCTGTCATAACACAAAATATCGACGGTCTCCATACTGCTGCCGGCAGCAGGAATGTACTGGAGCTTCATGGAAGTGTTCACAGAAACTACTGCCAGAAATGCAGAAAGCTCTATGATGCGGAATGGATAATGAGCTTTGATAATATACCTGAATGTTCATGCGGAGGACGTGTAAAGCCAGATGTTGTCCTTTATGAAGAACCTCTTGATAACAGCGTAGTAGATCGGGCGGTAAAGGCAATTTCACAGGCTGACATGATGATAATAGGCGGCACATCTCTTGCAGTGTATCCTGCGGCAGGTCTTATCCGCTATTTTCACGGTAAGCACCTTGTTCTCATAAACCGTGACGCTACTCCAATGGATGATAAGGCTGATCTCTGCATACGTGAGCCTATCGGACAGGTTCTTTCGCAGATAAAGGTTTGAGGTTCTGCTATGAAACAGGCGAATTTTTATCCGAAATACTACAGGAAATTCAAGTGCATAGCCTCAGACTGTGAGGATAGCTGCTGCGCTCAGTGGCAGATAGTCGTAGACGATGATTCTGCCCTTAAATATGAATCTGTTTCCGGAGAAATAGGTGAAAAGCTCCGCAGCGTTCAGGAAACAGACGAGGACGGAGACCGTGTCTTCCGTCTTGAAAATGAGAGATGTCCTTTCTGGGAAAAGTCCGGTCTTTGTGAGATTCACAGAAAGCTTGGTGAGGAATATCTCTGCCATACGTGCAGAGAATTCCCTCGTGCTGTACAGGATTTTGCAGATTTTGCAGAGCATGACCTTTCTATTTCATGTCCGGAGGCAGCGAGGATAATATTTTCCGACAAAAGCCTTGATATAGAAAAAGAGGAGATTATTCGTGATATTCCGGATGAAGAGATATGCTATGCTCAGGACTTTATGGATTTTCTGAAAGAAGCAAGAGCTAATATTTACAGTATTATCAAAAATCGTGATCTGTCTCCGGCACATGTCCTGAGAGAATGCTATAGCTATGCATGTCAGCTTCAGGAGCTTATTGACAGGGATGTATTTATCTGTCCTCAGCCGGAAATAAGTCATATAGAAAGCCTGCATGAAATTTCTTACATGAATCTTATTGACAGCTTTCTCCGGATGGAAATACTCACTGATGAATGGCGTGAGATGCTGCTGGAAGCAAAGGCTCTTGGAAACCAGAGCATATTCTCTCCGGAATACGAGGATATGAGGGCGGAGTTTTCAGATGAATACCGTATACTCTTCCTCCACTACATTGACAGGTACTGGCTTAGAACGGCGTTTGACTATGACGCAGTTGAAAAAATACTTCTTATAATTACTGCATACACCATTATAAGGCGTTTGCAGATGGCATATTACAAAAAAAATAAAGAGCTGCCCTATTCCGCAAGTCTGCGGATAGTACAGCTCTGTTCAAAGGAAACAGAACATAACAGCTTTGATGAACTGTATGCTCTATTCCGTCATTTCACAATCGAAGGTGATTGATGAATCAAATTCCGGATCAAACCGGTGCAGCTCTGTGTCTATTATGGCACGGAGCTGTTCTTTTTTATATTTACAGTCAAATGGTACTACAAGATCGAATGTAACACTGGTGCGGCAGTTTGTCTTTACAAGCCGGAAATCATGAATACTCAGTCCTTTGTCAAGACCTGATATAAGTCTTGAAATAAACTCACGGCATTCACTTGCGGTCTGATTATCAATATCCACCGGATCGGTGTGTATAGTCATATTTATTCCGGTATCCTCCCATATTCGTTTTTCAATATGATCGGCAAGCTCATGAACTGCACAGAATGATTCTTCGCTGCTTATTTCCAGATGACAGCTTCCCAAAGTGTGGGACGGTCCATAGTTATGCAGCACTATATCATGAACATCTATAACCTTTTCATGGGCAAGAGCAAGACGTTTTATGGAGCATACCTTTTCCTTGTCAGCAGGTCTGCCAAGAAGATCATCAAGAGTATCTTTTATAATATCATAACCGGCTTTGAGTATGAAAAATGATACCAGTACGCCGGCATATCCATCCACAGGAAAATCTGTAAAACACGATGCGATCAATGAAACAGCCGCCGCACTGGTGGCTATAACATCACTCCGGCTGTCTCTTGCAGCAGCAAGCATGACAGATGAATCTATACGTTTGCCAAGCATTGTGTTAAACGCAGCCATCCACAGCTTAACTGCAATTGAAAAGATAAGCACAAGCATAGTTGCTCCATGAAATACAACAGCTTCCGGCTCTATGATCTTCTGCACAGAATCTTTCAGCAGAGTAAAGCCCATGAGCATTACCATAACTGCAAGCAGCATTGCTGCAAGATATTCAGCTCTGCCATGCCCGAAAGGATGGTCTCTGTCAGCAGGCTTTGCCGCAAGCTTGTATCCGAAAAAGGTTACGATACAGCCTGCACAGTCGGAAAGGTTATTTACTGCGTCTGAAATTATTGACACTGAGCCGGAAAGTATGCCTGTTGAAAATTTAAGCAGAAACAGAATAATATTGCATATTATACCGGTTACGCTGCTGAGTGTTCCATATGATTTTCGGACAGCAGGCTCATTGGTTTTATCAGAATTCTGGATGAATTTTTTAATGAGAATTTTAGTCAGCATGGAATCCTCCGGTATTCATTTGATGATTTAAGTCAACACCGCACCAAGCCGTTTATCATCAGAGCAGAATAACGCCCTTTTCTCTGCATTCCTCTGCCATATCAGTCGGCCATACAGATACCTGAACCTCGCCGATATGAGCTTTTTCAAGAAGAAGCATACACAGTCTTGACTGACCGATACCGCCGCCTATTGTAAGAGGAAGTGTGTTGTTTGTAATCATCTTATGATAAGGGTACTTGTTTCTGTCCAGTGCGTCACAAGCTGCCAGCTGTTTCTGAAGAGATTCACTGTCAACACGAATACCCATAGAAGAAATTTCCAGAGCAATTCCAAGCACGTCATCCCAGAAAAGCAGGTCGCCGTTCAGAGACCAGTCGTCATAGTCCGGCGCACGTCCGTCGTGTCTCTCGCCGCTTTTAAGTTTTCCGCCTATCTGCATGATGAATACAGTTTTATGCTCCTTTGTGATAAGCCGTTCACGTTCCTTTGGAGTTTTATCGGGGTACATATCCTCAAGCTCCTGAGATGTTATAAAGAAAGGTGTATCACAGATAACGCCTTGCAGCTGAGGATAACGCAGGCTTACCTTTCGCTTTGTATTTGCCACAGCTTTTACTATTGCCTTTACAGCGTCTTTCAGAGTTTCCTCATTGCGCTGCTCTCTTGAGATAACCTTTTCCCAGTCCCACTGATCTACAAAAATAGAGTGTATGTTATCAGCGTCATCATCACGGCGGATAGCGTTCATATCTGTATAAATACCCTCGCCTGCATTGTAGCCGTAACGATAAAGAGCAAGTCTTTTCCACTTTGCAAGAGACTGTACGACTTCTCCCTCATTATCCATTTCCTTTATAGAAAAGTCAACCTTACGTTCAACGCCATTCAGGTCATCGTTGATACCGCTTCCTTTCTGAACAATGAGAGGAGCTGTTACACGATCAAGGATAAGTGCATAGGAAAGTGCCTGCTGGAAAACTTCCTTGATATACTTAATTGCATGCTGAGTTTCACGGAGTGTAAGGGCAGATTTATAGCCCTCCGGTATACAGAAAGATCTTGACATAGGAATCATCCTTTCTTAAATTGAATATGGCTGCTGCCGGTATTTATCTGATGCTGCCGACAGTTCTCGGATAGAGAATTACGTCACGGATGTTTGAAACGCCTGTTACATACATGATAAGACGCTCAAAGCCCAAACCAAAGCCTCCGTGAGGTACTGAACCGTATTTTCTGAGATCCAGATAATCACTGTACAGATCAAGGTTCATTCCTCTTGTTTCCATAGCAGCAATCAGCTTATCGTAATCTGCTTCTCTCTCACTTCCGCCTATAATTTCGCCTACACCAGGTACAAGCAGGTCAACAGCTGCAACTGTCTTACCGTCAGGATTCTGCTTCATATAGAATGACTTGATTTCCTTTGGATAGTTTGTAACGAATACAGCCTTCTTGAATACTTTTTCAGAGATATATCTTTCATGCTCTGTCTGGAGGTCGCAGCCCCATTCAACAGGATACTGGAAGTCTTCGCCGGATTCCTTGAGAAGACGTATAGCCTCGGTATATTCACATACGCCGAAGTCGTTTGAGATAAGGTCTTCAAGACGTGCAATGATTCCCTTTTCAAAATGAGCATCGAAGAACTTCATCTCTTCCTTGCAGTTGTCGAGTACTGTACGGATAACGTACTTTATCATGCTTTCAGCTTCCTCAATAACATCCGGCAGCTCTGCAAACGCAATCTCCGGTTCAACATGCCAGAATTCAGCAAGGTGCTTTGGAGTGTTGCTGTTTTCTGCACGGAAGCTCGGACCGAATGTATAGATCTTACCCATAGCCATTGCAGCAACCTCGCCCTCAAGCTGACCGGATACGCTCAGACCAGCTTTTCTGCCGAAGAAATCGTCTGCGTAGTATTCTTCATCGTTCTTATAATCAGTGGAATAACCTATTGTTGTTACCTGAAACATTTCACCTGCACCCTCACAGTCGCTGCCTGTGATAAGAGGTGTGTTTACATAGACATAGTTTCTGTCCTGAAAATACTGGTGAATAGCCTCAGCCATTACGGAACGTACACGGAGAACAGCGTTGAATGTGTTTGTTCTGCCACGGAGATGGGGCATTGTACGGAGGAATTCCAGTGTATGACGTTTTTTCTGAAGCGGATAATCTGGTGCGCATGCGCCGATAACGGAAATTTCCTCTGCATTTATCTCAACAGAACCATGCTGATCCTCAACTACAGTACCTGTAACCTTAATGGATGTGCCTGTCGGGAGTGCGTCCTCGAATGTGATGTCTGTTGACTTGTCGATTACTATCTGGAGGTGATTCAGTGATGTGCCGTCATTGAGAGCGATAAATGCCATTGTCTTGGAATTTCTGGATGTTCTTACCCATCCGCATACTGTTACGCTCTGACCGATATAGGACTTATCGGTAAAGATGTTTTTGATGTCGATGTGCTTCATAATTCTATTTTCCTTTCAGATTAAATATGTCAGGACAAAATAAAAATCCCGTCCTGAATAAAACATCAGGACGGGATACTATAACCCGTGGTGCCACCTGAATTACTGCGTTTGTGCAGTCACTCTGCGCCTACTACTATAGGCGTTCCGTTTAACGCACGGCTAACGTCTTACCTACTGACTGAAAACAGCGTTCAGCTTGCTGCTCAGGAGTGTTATTCACAAAGGCTCTGCTGCATGGTTTCCACTGTCCCATGTTCACTGTAAGCGATTTCCAATGCTACTTCTCTCCGTCAAGGCATTTAAAATTGGTATATCAGTTATTATATCATTTTTGTTCTGTTTTGTCAAGATATTTTTTTGGCAATTTGCAGAAGACGGTTTTATTTTTATGTGACAGTATCAGCTTAAAGTTTGCAGCTTGATCATTTATAGCAGAATAGGGGCTGGGCAAAAAAACGGCACAGCCGAAGCTGTGCCGCAAAGGATTAAAACCTTATCTTATTCAATACCGGATACTGTGAAGTCAACTTCTACGCTTGTCCATGTTTCGATCAGGTTCTTGTCAATGATCTGTGCGGAATATGTAGAGTTATCTGTTACAGGGCCGTTTGCATCGTGAGCGTCCTCAGGAAGTTCATTTACCCACTCATTATAGATGTTTGCACGCATTTCTACGCCGTCATCTGTAGATGTATAGTTCTTAGCTGTCATCGGGATTTCTTCGCCGTTTACACGGATGCTTGTGATCTCAATAGCCATATTAGGATACAGTGTTACGCCGTCCTTAACCATAACGGACATGAAAGAACAACCAGCAGGTGTGTACTCACCGTTAGCGTCACCTGTAATGTCAAACAGCATACCAGCAGATGCACCGTTTACGCTTACTGTGTAGTCGCCGTTGCCTGTAATCGGAACAACGCCAGCGTCATATGTCAGCAGGTCAGCAGATGAACCCCAGTACTGTACATACCATTCACCGTCAACGATAGCCAGATATGCGTCACCGGACTTAGCTTCTACAGCTTCTTCAAATCCGCCAGCCTCTACCTGTTCGCCGGCAGCAGGAGTCCCTGCTTCTGTAGCAGCTTCAGTTGTAGCTTCAGTTGTAGCTTCAGTTGCAGATTCAGATGTCTTTTCATCGCCGCTGCAAGCTGTAAGTGCGCCGCAAACCATCATTGATGCCAGCAGGCATGCAAGAATTCTTTTTGTCTTCATGATAATTTCCTCATTTCTACATAGAATTATTTTCATTTCAAAGGCACATCCGAATACAATGCACCTATATAATCATACACGATTTACAGCTAAAGTTCAATATGTCTTTTGCACAAACTTCTTTTTTGATTTTCGTCTATTTTGTGCATTTTGAGAGTGAATCTCTCATTTATTCTCCAAGTTCTTCTTCCAGTATTATAAGTTCTTCAAGTGTTTCGTCCATCTGAACACGAATTTCGTCCATACGGCGGCATTTTTCCTGCATAAGTTCAAAATTGGAATACACTTCCTCGGACGCTATTTCCTCACCCAGCATATCAAGCTCCTGCTGAAGTTTATCAGACAGCTTTTCAAGCTCACGCCTGCGGCTTCTCTGCTTTGCTTCAAGTGCTCTCTGCTGCTTGGAACGATATGCCGGCTTTTCGCTTTTGTCCGTCTGCTTTATCTCTGTCTGTACGGTACGGCTTTCCTTAATTCGTTTCTGTTCTGCTTCAAGCCAGCTCTGGAATCCGCCCTGATATATTCTTATGCCGTCAGCAGTGATTTCAAGTATTCTGTCTGCAACCTTATCAAGAAGGTAACGGTCATGGGAGACAAAGAGGAGAGTTCCTCCAAAGTCAACCAGTGCGTCCTCGATGACCTCCTTCATGGAAATGTCAAGGTGGTTAGTGGGCTCGTCAAGGATGAGAACGTTTCCACGTTCTATCATCATAACTGCAAAGCATACCTTAGCTCTTTCGCCGCCGCTTATAACGCCTACAGGCTTATATACATCCTCACCGGTAATGCGTACCTGTCCGAGGAGACTTCTCACCTGCAAATCAGTCCATGTGGGAACACGGTCGTGTATTTCCTGCATGATAGTCTTTTCAGGATGGAGATTTGCGCTTTCCTGTTCAAAGTAAGAGCGTTTTACATTGCTTGTCCAGCGGACTCTGCCCTTGTGCGGAAGAATGCCCTGAAGTTCTTTAAGAAGAGTAGATTTACCTATGCCGTTATCGCCGATAATGCCCCACTTTTCACCTCGTCTTACTTCAAAGGAGAGTGATTCAACCAAGGTTTTGCGTTCAGTTCCTTCGCCTACTGATATATCAATATCAGTTACCTGCAAAAGCTGCTGAGGAGGGTCAATATCATATAAAAATTGCACCCTTGCCTGCTTGTGATATGTAAGAGGCTTTTCTATGCGCTCCATCTTTTCAAGCTGCTTCATACGGCTTTGTGCGCTTTTAGCAGTTGAGGCTCTTGTCTGGTTACGTGCAACATAATCCTCAAGCTTGGCAATTTCCTTCTGCTGTAGTTCATATTCCTTCATCTGACGTGCGACTGCCGCTTCTTTAAGTGAAGTATAGGCAGTATAATTGCCCTTGTATCGAGTAAGCCTTGTACGTTCTATCTCGCATATAGATGTACAAAGTCTGTCAAGGAAATATCTGTCATGGGATACGATAAGGAGTGCGCCCTTATAGTCCTTAAGATAATCCTCCAGCCACATTACAGTTTTGAAGTCAAGATGGTTTGTGGGTTCGTCAAGGATAAGGAGATTCGGCTCTTCCAGAAGAAGCTTTGCTATAGCAAGGCGTGTTTTCTCGCCGCCGCTGAATCCTGAAATTATGCGGTCATATGTATTTTCATCAAAACCCATACCGCCGAGGATAGTCTTTATTTTTACATCTATCTGGTATCCCTCATTGCTTTCAAACCATGATTGCAGGCGGTGGTATTCATCAGCATGAGTATCAGTACCGGACTGCATTTCAGCTTCAAGCTCACGCATTCTCTCCTGTGCAGAGAGAAGTTCACTGAAAACGCCTCTCATTTCATCCCAGACAGTGCTTTCCCTGTCAAGACCGCTCATCTGTTCAAGATAGCCTACAGAGGTTTTTCCGGAATATGCTATTTCTCCGTCGCCTTCTTTTATATGGTCAGGCAGGATCTGTCCGGTAATGAGTTTCAGCAGAGTTGACTTTCCGCAGCCATTCACGCCGATAAGACCTATTCTGTCTCTGTCCTCAATGGTCAGGTCGATATTCTGGAGAATGGGATTTCCGTTGTATATTTTATTTACGTCACTAAGACGGATAAGCATTTTTTCACCTCTTTTTCTGAAAAAACAATTTGTAGGGGGCGGTGCCTTCGACGCCCCATAATTTAAGGTAACAATCAGCGGGATGTCGTGGACGCCGTCCCCTACATATGTTCTATATAATAGTGACCAAAGTGACCAACTAAAAATATGCTTTAAAATTTCTTATCATTTAGAAAAACGTCGCAACCTCCTGTTCAGGCGCAGAAGTCATTATAACCTCCTGTACCTTGAGAACAGGACCTTTTCCTCTGTACATCTTGTGCTTTTCTACCTTGATAACGCCGGTAACATTAACCCACTGTCTGCTCTGGAGCTGTGCTGCATTCTTCCACTCAGCAACAACACAGCAATAAGTAATATCATCAGCACAGCATGTCATAACGTGTCTGCCTGCTGCGAACATGCCCTTGGGAAATTTAGGATCAACAGCAACCAGCGCACGGAACTGAATGGTCTTGTTGTTATACTTCTGCGGTTCTTCCATAATATCACGATACCAGAGAGCATAATCCTTATCATCCAGAATGATCTTGTCTGCATTTATATCAAAGGGCAGCGGATCTTGAATGTCATCGTATTCAACATGACCATCAGTGTACTCATATGCAATATCCGCACGGCGGCTTGTTGCACGTACTATCTTGTGGAATTCCATCTTGTCATACTGAGAGCCGAAACGGTTGAATACTACCAGATCGCAGGTATTCAGCTTGTCTACAACAAGACTTCTCATGTTGGCATTGTAATTCAGGAATGTTGTGCTGTCAACAAACATCATCTCCTGACTGACTACCCAGTTATCTGGTATATTATTAAAGAAATCAGTCATCTGCCACATGCCGTTGTATTCAACAAGTACACGTTCCGCACCGCATTCACGGAGAAGTGCATCCATATTGTCAGGAGTTATTTCTTCCGGAGAATCTATTGTGCGGATGTAGATATTCTTATAGGGCATAGCTGAAATTTCAAGTTCTTCCTCGCCTTCTTCACAAAGAAGAACGAGAGTTTTTTCGCCGCTGTTAAAACGCTTATCCTCCAGTGTACCCTGAATGAATTTTGTCTTTCCTGCTTCAAGGAAGCCTGTACACAGAAATACAGGAATATCAGCAGGCATCTGATTTTTAGCCATCGCTCTGCCTCCTTAGTTTACTCCGAACAGTTCTGCAATTGCAGTTTCATTTATATTAGAACCGATAACGCAGAGTCTGCCTATAGTGCCGGCACAGCCTTTTCTTACGTCAGGTGTACCCGGTACATAGTCAAAATGAATCCAGCTGCCGTCTGTACATGGAACTATACCCTTTGCACGGAGGATCATGCCGAACACTTCTGCGTTGTCGAGAGCTTCGAGAGCCTTTGTGATCTCTTCGTCTGTATAGGTGCGTGTGGTCTCCTTGCCCCAGCTTGTGAATACGTCATCTGCATGGTGGTGATGATGTTCATGGTCGTGGTGATGACCGCAGCAGCATTCTTCGCCGTCCTCATGGTGGTGGTGATGTTCATGGTCGTGGTGATGACCGCAGCAGCATTCCTCGCCGTCCTCATGGTGGTGGTGATGTTCATGGTCGTGGTGATGACCGCAGCAGCATTCCTCGCCGTCCTCATGGTGGTGGTGATGTTCATGATCGTGGTGATGACCGCAGCAGCATTCCTCGCCGTCCTCATGGTGGTGGTGATGTTCATGATCGTGGTGATGACCGCAGCAGCATTCCTCGCCATCCTCATGGCGGTGATGATGATGTGCTTCCTTCTCAAGCTTTTCAAGCTCCTTGTTCAGTGTATCTGCACGGTTTATAGCCGCAAGGATCTGTGCACCTGTCAGAACATCCCAGTCTGTTGTAATAAGAGTTGCTTCCGGATTCATGGAACGTACACGTTCTACTGCATCCTGAAGCTTTTCCGGAGAAAGTCCCTTTGTATGGCTCATGATGATACAGCTTGCATGCTCGATCTGATTGCCCCAGAATTCGCCGAAATTCTTCTGATACATCTTACACTTCTTAGCGTCTACTACTGTAACGCTTCCCTCAAGCTGTGCATCCTCGGTATCAATACCTTCAACTGCACGTATAACATCACTGAGTTTGCCTACGCCGGACGGTTCGATAAGGATACGATCAGGGTGGTATGTTTCAAGAACCTGACAGAGAGCCTTGCCGAAATCACCAACCAGACTACAGCAGATACAGCCGCTGTTCATTTCAGTTACAGCAACTCCTGCGTCCTGAAGGAATCCTCCGTCAATGCCTATTTCACCGAACTCATTTTCAATAAGCACAAGCTTTTCGCCTGCGTATGCCTCTGCAATAAGCTTTTTGATGAGTGTTGTTTTGCCTGCACCTAAAAAGCCTGAAAAAATATGAATCTTTGTCATTCTGCACACTTCTCTTTCTCATGATGATTTCATGTAGTTTTATACATCTAACCTTTAGTATAGCATATTTTCATGAAGTATGCAATAGATTTTCTGTAACCTTACACGGTAATTTATCCGGCAAAGGAATCAAGGGTTATGGAGTATAATCATAGCATATTTTTTATGTGTAAATAGCTTGTTAACAATTTGCTTACTACAAAAATTTCCTTGAAAAAATCGAAAAAAGACTTGACAGGATAAAAAATATCTGTTATAATGTTATAGTTGGTATGAGACATTAGCTCAGTCGGTAGAGCATACGCCTTTTAAGCGTAGGGTCGAGGGTTCAAATCCCTCATGTCTCACCAGTGGACAATTCGGGTAGAACATGGTGTCAATGTTCGCCCGAATTTTTTTATAGTTTTTTCTTTGAGGTGAATGTAAGTGCATACAGAAAGAATAAAACGTATGGCAGAGGATATTGAAGTTTCTGTGAAGAAAGGAATAGCTGACTCAAAGCTTGCTGGAGCGTGTGTAGGTGTGTACTGTGAGGGCAGGGCGGTATATGAGGGAGCAATCGGATTTGCCGATAGGGAAGAGGGCATTCTCATGAAAAAGGATACTATTTTCAGAATGTTTTCTATGACGAAGCCTGTGACTGCGGCGGCAGTAATGCAGCTCTGGGAGAGAGGCAGGCTTGACCTTACAGATTCATTATGGTGGTATATACCGGAATTCCGCAATGCACAGACAGCATATGGGGATAAGCTTATTCCGGCGAAGCGTGATATTCTTATTAAGGATCTGCTGAATATGACATCGGGTATACCTTATCCTGATGTGTGGTGTGAATCACAGAAGTGCGCATGCAAGGTTTATGATGAAATAAACGAACGTCTTGAAACGGATTCTCCTATGGGTACAATGGAATTCTGCCGTAGGATGGGAAGCGTTCCGCTTATGTTCCAGCCTGGTGCTCAGTGGGCTTATGGTGCTTCTGCGGATATTCTTGGCGGAGTTATAGAAAAGGCGGCAGATATGCCATTTGACGAATATCTCCGTAAGAATATATTCGAGCCGCTTGAAATGAACGATACCGATTTCTGGGTTCCTGAGGAGAAGCGTGACCGTTTTGCACAGCTTTACACATGGGATAATGAAAATGGCGGAATCAAGACAGAGCCTGATCCTCATCTTGGCATGAATGATTATCTGACAAAGCCTGCGTTTATTTCAGGCGGTGCAGGACTTGTATCAACGCTCAGCGACTATGCAGCCTTTGCGAACGTTCTTGCAAATGGCGGTGTGCATCCGGAAAAGGGTGTTCGTCTGATGGGTGAGAGTACATGGCGTTATATGCGCACAGCACAGCTTACACCGGAGCAGCAGGCGAGCGTTCAGTGGGAATCTCTCATAGGTCACAGCTACGGCAATCTCATGCGTGTGCTTACTGAGCCGAATGCTTTCGTGACAAATGCTCCTGCAGGAGAATTCGGATGGGACGGCTGGACGGGTACATATATGACAGTATGTCCGGAGCAGAAGCTTTCTATCGTGTATCTTATCCAGAACTGCGGTGCAGGTGTGAGCGATGTTATCAGGAAGATACGTGCGGTTGTGTATGGGGCGGTGTAAATTTTAGTTTATGAGGTTATATAGAAACAGTCAATTTGTATGAGAGGTGAGATGGATGAATGATTCAATATATAATCGCAGAAGTATTAGAAAATATTTAGATAAAGAAGTACCGAAAGAGCTGATAGAGCAAATTATCGATGCAGGAAGAATGTCTCCATCTGCTAAAAACAGACAACCTTGGCGGTACATTGTTCTTGGCGGAGAAAGCAAATCTGAATTTCTTAAACATATGTGGAAAGGAATTTTGAGAGAAGAAAATGAATGTGCTTTGTTACCGAATTCCTATAATGGGCTTTCTGATGCAAAGAATACATGGAACATTATGCTACAAGCTCCAATTCTTATTGCTATTTTAAATACTAACGGAAAAAATCCATTTGATATAGTTGATGCTGATGGCAGATTTGTTGAGATTTGCGATACACTTTCTATTGGTGCATCAATTGAAAATATGCTGTTAAAGGCAACGGAAATTGGCTTAGGTACTTTATGGATTGCCAACACCTGTTATGCATATAAAGAATTAATGGAATATCTTGAAACAACACAACAATTAGTAAGTGCGATTGCACTTGGATACGCTGCTGAAACGCCAACACAGAGACCAAGAAAAAAACTGGAGGATATTGTAGAATATAGATTATAGAGCGATAAATTTCAATTTATCACCACAACAAACAAGGTCTTTGGAGCGAATCAACTCCAAAGACCTTTTCTATTTCTATTATCAACCTTTGCGCTTCTTTCTGTTGAAACCGCCGGATGAATGTCTCTTGTCGTGACTGCTGTGACCTCTTCTGTCGAAGCCCTTGCCGCCGCCTCTGTGGTCGTGTCCTCTGTCACGTCCGCCGTCACGGTGACTGCGCTGTCTGTCGCTGCCTGAGAAACGCTCTTCCTTGCCGCCACGCTCTTCGTGGATCTTCACGGAAACCTTGTAGCCGTTAATCTTCTCCTGCTGCATAGCGTCCAGAATGAAGTCTGCCTCATCCTTAGGCACTTCAACAGTGGTGAACTTGTCATAGATGTCGATCTTGCCGAAATCGCTGCCCGGCAGACCTGTAGCGTCAACAAGCGCACCCAGAATAAAGTTGGGAGCAATACGCTCCTTGCGTCCGATGTTGATGTGAACACGTACAGTATTGCGTGTTTCCTGTTTGCCGTTCTTCTTTCTTGAGATGGGACGTGGAATATCAAACAGCGGCAGTGTTTTCATAGTATCCGCAACACGCTTGTTGAGAATAGCACTGAGAATATCTTCCGCAGAAATTCCTGTCTCCATAAGATTCTGTGCAAGTTTTCTTGCGTCCTCTGAAACCTCCATAGCACAGCTTTCCATGATCTCTTCCTTCAGGGAAGCCATAGCATTTTCCTTGATAACGCTTGCTGTAGGAACTGCCGCCTCTGTTATCTGAGCCTTTGTGTACCGTGCAATGTCACGCAGTTCATATTCCTGCTTGCGTCCGCTTACAATGCTGTAAGCAGTACCGGTCTTTCCTGCACGACCTGTTCTTCCGATACGGTGGATATAGTATTCATGATCCTGCGGAAGATCGTAGTTGAACACCATATCAATGCCCTTAACGTCAATACCTCTTGCGGCAACGTCAGTTGCAATGAGAATGGTACTTCTGCCGGACTTCACGCTGTTCATAACCTGAGTACGCTGAGCCTGCTTCATGTCGCCGTGAAGACCGATAGCCGGGAAACCTCTCGCAATAAGAGCCTCTGTAAGCTCGTCAACCATTTTCTTTGTGTTGCAGAAAATCATAGTAGACGCAGGTTTCTTGTCAGTCAGCAGGAGATGGAGAGCGTCTGTCTTACGTCCCATAGGGACGGAAACATAGAATTGTTCGATTGAATCTACAGTTTTAGCCGCACTCTGTATCTGAACCATGACTGGATCTGTCTGGTACTGTTTGGTTATCTGGAGAATAGCCGGCGGCATTGTTGCGGAAAATAGGACTGTCTGTCTTTCCTCCGGAATTTCAGCCAGAACCGCCTCAATATCTTCACGGAATCCCATATTGAGCATTTCGTCAGCTTCATCAAGTACGATAGTGCTGAGATTATGGAGCTTGAGAGTTCTTCTGCGCAGATGATCGAGAACTCGTCCCGGTGTACCGATAACGATATTTGCGCCGTTTTTGAGAGCGTATATCTGACGCTCCATGCTTGCGCCGCCGTAAACAGCAACAGGCTTTACGCATTTCTTGAATTTGGAGAATTTGCCGATCTCCTCGCAAGCCTGCATAGCAAGCTCTCTTGTAGGACAGAGGATAAGAGCGTTTACATAGTGTCTTGTTTCCTCTGTAATTTTCTCTATAATAGGCAGGCTGAATGCGGCAGTCTTGCCTGTGCCTGTATTTGATTTACCAATAACATCCCGACCTTCAAGCAGCGGCGGGATAGCTTTTTCCTGTATTTCTGTCATTTCTGAGAAACCTATTCTCTCCACGGCTTCAAGAAGCTCGGCAGATAGGTTCATTTCGTTAAACTGCATTGTACTTCCTTTCTTTTTTTCTCATGCGGAAATGTTGATAGGTTGATTTTTCCAAATCAATAAAAGTTTTTTGGTCCAGCAATTTTTCAAAAATGCTGGTGGGGTCAAGGGGCAAAGCCCCTTGTCGCTCTCCGCAGAGAGCGAAATTCCCTGCGCCATGCTTTTGGCGCAGGTCGAAAGGGGTGAAAAATGCGACAGCATTTTTCAGGGGAAGCGAACAAGACCGCTTCCCCTTGCTAATCTTACTAAGATAATTTGTCTTGAAAATGTTCCAGTGGAACATTTTCAACGCAAAACGTGTACTTATTCCTCTTCCGGCATATTCCAGTTATGATAAACGTTCTGAACGTCATCATTATCTTCGAGGTGTTCAAGGAGAAGGTTCATCTTCTTGATTTGCTCTTCATCTGTAAGAGTAGTATATGTTGCCGGAATCATGTCAGTCTCAGCGGAGATAACGTTATAACCCTTGGAAACAAGACCTTCACGGAGACCTGAAAGAGCAGAGGGAGCGCATACAACTTCAATAACGTCCTCTTCAACGGAAAGGTCATCTGCCTCAAATTCAAAGCAGTCCTCCATAACCTGATCCTCATCAAGACCAGTATTTTCGATAACTACAATGCCCTTTTCGGTAAACATAAAGGATACGCAGCCTGTAGTACCGAGATTTCCGCCGTACTTGTCGAAGTAGTGACGTACATCAGCAGCAGTACGGTTCTTGTTATCTGTGAGACAGTCAACGATTACAGCAACGCCGCCTGCGCCGTAGCCTTCATATACATTGTTTTCATAGTTATTCTTGTCACCATCACCGGC
This sequence comes from Ruminococcus sp., assembly GCA_017623515.1. GTDB lineage: Bacteria > Bacillota > Clostridia > Oscillospirales > Ruminococcaceae > Ruminococcus_C. The sequence continues at coordinate 279,617 of JAGAOV010000017.1, forward strand.
AGCCTTTTTGATAACTCGTTCGATGTTGTCGTTGGGAACATTATTCTGCTTAGCCTTTGCAATAAGGTCACGGAGCTTGGTATTGCTTGCCGGATCTGCGCCGCCTTCCTTAACGCAAACAGTAATTTCTCTGCCGATCTTGGTAAATATCTTAGCCTTAACAGCGTCAGTAGCTTCTTTACGTCTTTTAATATTGTTCCATTTTGAATGTCCTGACATAGATTTTCACTCCTTGTTGAAAAGTTCATCTGTCTGAATTATGGTATCAAACAGCTCGTGCAGCCGCTGAACATTTCCTGTCAGGTGAAGATACCCGAACAGAGTTTCAAAACCGGTTGCTTTATGATAATCCGCAGCGTTGCCATTTTTAGGGACTGAATTGCCGGTAGCATTGCGGCCTCTTTTATAAATAGTTGTTTCCTCCTCGGTGAGAACAGGAAGTATAATATCAACAGCTTTTGCCTGATATGCAGCGCATACACGTTTTATCTTCAGCGAATGAAGCTGTGCAGCAGGCATATTTGCGCTTCGGAGGATAGCATCACGCATGAGAATCTCGTAAACGCTGTCTCCGAGAAATGCAAGAGCAAGAGGACTGTATTGTTTAGCCTCAGAGGAGGTGAGGGGAGAGTTCATAGAGAAATCTGTCCTTTCTCTTTAGGATACAAAGTCGAATTCAAATCCGAGGATATTTACAGTATCGCCTTCTTCAATACCCTTTTCTTCAAGAGCGTCAATAATACCGCTGCTGCGGAGAACTCTCTGGAAGTACTGGAGGGAAGAGTAGTCATCCATATTAATGGTACGCATAATAGGTTCAAGCCACTTTGCGTCCACATAGAAGATACCGTCCTCAATTTCGATTTCAAATTTGCCGTAGGTTTCAGCGGACATGAGTTCTTCTTCTGTGATAGGCTCAGGCTCGTACTGAATAATAGGCGGCAGTTCCGAAAGCATATAGCCGGCAGCCTGAATAAGCTCAGAAGTACCCTGAGTAGTAGCTGCTGAAATTTCAAAGAACCGGAGACCTTTTTCTTCTATATATTCACGGAATCTTGCAATTTGTTCCGGATCGGCCATATCGCACTTGTTAGCAGCGACTATCTGCGGGCGTTCGGAGAGATCCTCGCTGAAGCGTTCAAGTTCCTGCTGAATTTTTTCGTAGTCCTCTATTGGGTCACGTCCCTCGATACCGGAAACGTCAACCACATGGATTATCAGACGGCAGCGTTCAACATGACGGAGGAACTCGTGACCGAGACCGATACCGTCGCTTGCGCCCTCGATAAGGCCGGGGATGTCAGCCATAACGAATGACTTTTCCTCACCGAGACTAACAACGCCCAGAACGGGAGTGAGTGTGGTGAAGTGGTAGTTTGCGATCTTGGGCTTTGCTGCGCTTACAACAGAAATGAGGGTAGATTTGCCTACATTGGGATAGCCTACCAGACCGACATCAGCAAGGAGCTTCAGCTCCAAAGTAACCTCGAATTCTTCACCTGGGAAACCGGGTTTAGCAAAACGAGGGATTTGTCTTGTGGAGGTAGCGAAGTGGATATTGCCCTTGCCGCCTCTGCCGCCCTTTGCAAGTATCTGCGGTTCGTCTGTGGAAAGGTCAGCCATAATTCTGCCTGTTACAGCATTTCTGACAACAGTACCTCTTGGTACTTTTATAACAAGGTCGGGTGCGCTTTTTCCTGTGCAGTTTTTAGCACCGCCCGGCTCGCCGTTTTTTGCGGAATATTTTCTCTTGTAGCGGAAGTCGATAAGAGTGGAGAAGTTGTCATCCACCTGAAATACAATATCGCCGCCCTTGCCGCCGTCACCGCCGTCAGGGCCGCCGGCTGCTACATATTTTTCACGATGAAAGGAAACTGCGCCGTCGCCGCCGTTTCCAGCCTTTATTTTAATTTTCGCCTTATCTACAAACATGAAATTATACCTCTCGTAGGGATGCACGGGAGTGCATCTGCGGTTTGTATGATGAAAAGAAAATCCCAAGCATGAGCTCGGGATTTCATAAAATTCATTGGAATCGCAATTATTCAGCAGCGTATACGCTAACCTTCTTGCGGTCACGGCCCAGACGCTCGAATCTAACTGTACCGTCAACCATTGCGAACAGTGTATCATCAGAACCGATGCCAACACCGTTGCCCGGATGAATGTGAGTACCTCTCTGGCGAACCAGAATGTTGCCAGCCTTAACGAACTGACCATCTGCTCTCTTGACGCCCAGTCTCTTGGACTCGGAATCACGGCCGTTCTTTGTAGAACCAGAACCCTTCTTATGAGCAAAGAACTGAATACTAATCTTCAGCATTATGTTACACCTCCGTGTGCTTTATTTGGATAAACCTCGGAAATTCTTCCTTTATCTGCTGTATCTGCAATTCGAGACCGTCCATTATCTTCACACCTTCAGATGGAAGAGGATCAGGAAGTCTGATACCGATACGGTTTTCATCCACGCTTATATCAGCGGGGATCTTGAATATTTCCGTCAGCATATTTGCGGTCATCTGAACAGCGGTAGAAACCCCTGCGCATACAACATCCTGTCCTGAGTCTGCATAGCCTGCATGACCTGATACAGAGCAGCCGCATAGCTGCTGATTATGCTGATAGAAATTGATACGGATCATTATGCGTTGATAGCTTCGATCTGTACCTGAGTGTACGGCTGTCTGTGACCCTGCTTCTTCTTCTCGCCCTTCTTCGGCTTGTAAGTCATAACAGTGATCTTCTTAGCCTTGCCGTTCTTCAGAACCTTTGCGGATACAGTTGCACCTGCAACGTAAGGTGTACCTACGGACAGACCTGCATCTGTGCTTACTGCAACAACCTTATCAAAAGTTACTGTGCTGTCAGCCTCAACGTTCAGCTTTTCGATGAACAGAGTGTCGCCAGCCTTAACCTGATACTGCTTGCCGCCTGTTTCAATTACTGCGTACATTTTTCTGGCACCTGCCTTTTCATAAAAACTCGCTGTTTATGGGTGAGCATTGCTCCTTGGAAACCCAGTACATGCGGTTTTTTAATTATAGCACAGCCTGTCCTGCAAGTCAAGTCCAAATTGTAAATTTTTATCTTTTTTTGAGAATGGAAAGAATGGTATCGTAGGAATGAAAAGGTGAAAATTCCATGCGTTGTTGAATTTGTGCATTTCATCGGAAATGGTTTGCGTTAAAATGTATAAAATGACATTTCACAAAGAAGGTCTTTACAAGAAGGGGCAGATGTGATAAAATAAATATGTATATTATAACCTGCAATCTGAAAGGATTTTTATATGGAACAGCATAATTCAAACAGACAGAACGGCAGAAAACGCCGGAAGGCAAGATATGACCGTATCATTATTGCTCTTGCGATCGTGTTGATCCTTTTATTCCTTATGGGTTCATGTACCTGCAACTGTATTCAGTGTGTGTGCGCACCCTCTGAATCCGGCGAGACATCAGATAAGGATAAAGACAAGGATAAGGACGAGGAAAAGGAAACCGATACAAGCGGTACAGGCTCAGGAGTTATACCTGTCCCTGGTGCGGTACATGAGGCAATATCAGTTACTGCGGCTGATGAGGATGTGAAAAAAGGAACGCTTGTTATTGTTAATCAGGAAAATGAGTATACATTCCCGACAGGAGATGTTGTCCTTGCGAATGTTTCTGAAAGCGGAAATGCAAGCTATTCAGTAAGTGACACCGGCATTCAGCTGGATAAGACAGTGGTTGATAATCTCAATCTTTTCTTATCTGAATTCAGTACAATATTCGGGACAAACGATCTTCAGGTGACAAACGGATACCGCAGCAAGCAGGATCAGCACAGCCGCTATTCAAACGGCAGCTCGATTTTCCCAGGCGGATATTCTGACTACCACACTGCACGTTCATTTGACCTCTGCATAGCACCGGAAAGCGGACTTACAAGCTACTTTGTAGCAAACGGAGATTATGTATGGATAGATGAGCATGCGGCGGATTATGGCTTTATTCTTCGTTATCCTGATGGAAAGATAGATGAAACCGGCGTTAATCCGAGAGCGTATACCTTCCATTATGCGGGAGTTCCTCATTCAGTGTATATGTACAACAATAATCTCTGCATGGAAGAATATGTGGAACTGCTGAAATCATATCCCTCAACATCACCGCTTACTGTTGATGCAAACGGTGTTTCATGGACAGTGTTCTATGTGGAAGCATCATCAGGCGGTACTGTAATAAATATTCCAAATCATCAGGAATACACAATATCCGGTGACAACATGGGCGGATTTATCGTAGCTTATCATTAAGAGAATCAGAAGCAGCTTTTCGGAGCTGCTTCTTTCTTTGTGTAATGCCGCCTTAGTTTGAAGCGGCATCAGCTTGTTTGTGTGAATTATCTAAAAATATAAGATGTAGCCGGAACAAATTCTTTCTCAATTTTTCAAAAAAATCGGATAAGGACTTGCAAAATACTTTAAAATGATGTACAATATATATGTTTGGTGCAGCGCACCGGAAATACTTGTATTTTAACATGAAAGGATGTCAAATCAAATGGCAGGTTTAAACAAGGTTACAGTAGAAGATATTAACGTAAAGGGCAAGAAGGTTCTCGTAAGAGTTGACTTCAACGTTCCCATGAAGGACGGCGTTATCACAAACGACAACAGAATTCAGGCAGCTCTGCCCACTATCAAGAAGCTTATCGCTGACGGCGGCAAGGTTGTTCTCTGCTCACATCTGGGCAAGCCGAAGAACGGTCCGGAAGCTAAGTTCTCTCTGAAGGCAGCTGCTGAAAGACTGGCAGAACTGGTTGACACAAAGGTTTCCTTTGTTGCTTCTGATGTTGTAGTTGACGAGACAGTAAAGGCTGCTGTTGACGCAATGAACGACGGCGAGATCATCGTTCTTGAGAACACAAGATTCCGCGGCGCAGATGAAACAAAGAATGGTGAAGAGTTCTCCAAGGAACTGGCTGCACTGGTTGACGGTGAAGTATTCGTAATGGACGCTTTCGGTTCTGCTCACAGAGCACATGCTTCCACAGCAGGCGTTACAAAGTTTGTTAAGGAAACAGCAGTAGGCTATCTGATGCAGAAGGAGATCCAGTACCTCGGCAATGCTGTAGAGGTTCCGGAAAGACCTTTCGTTGCGATCCTCGGCGGTGCTAAGGTTGCTGACAAGCTGAACGTTATCTCAAACCTCCTCGAAAAGTGCGATACACTGATCATCGGCGGCGGTATGGCTTATACATTCATCAAGGCTAACGGCGGTTCTATCGGTACATCTCTCGTTGATGACGAAAAGATCGACTACTGCAAGGAAATGCTGGCTAAGGCTGAGTCTCTCGGCAAGAAGATCCTGCTTCCTGTTGATACAGCTATCACAGCTGAATTCCCGAATCCGATCGACGCTGAGATCGAGATCGAGATCTGCAAGTCCTGCGAGATTCCGGCTGACAAGATGGGTCTGGACATCGGTACAGAGACACAGGCTCTGTTCGCAGAGGCTGTAAAGTCTGCTAAGACTGTAGTATGGAACGGCCCGATGGGCGTATTCGAGAACCCGATCCTTGCAAAGGGTACTATCGCTGTTGCTAAGGCTCTGGCTGAAACAGACGCTACAACAATTATCGGCGGCGGCGACTCCGCAGCAGCTGTTATGCAGCTGGGCTTTGCTGATAAGATGAGCCACATCTCTACAGGAGGCGGCGCATCTCTGGAATATCTGGAAGGCAAGGTTCTTCCGGGCGTTGATGTAATTGCTGATAAGTAATTGACTACAGAAGAGAAAACTTTTTCTAAAAGACACTTTAGACAGCCCTGAAAATGGATATTGATATTTTAATAATTTTTGTTTTGGTATTTGTGATTTTCTTTGGTTTGAGTTTGCTGTTATTTATCTGTGGACTGGAATTTGGTTTTAATCTTTCTTACAGAATTAACGGAGTGAAATTGAGTAGATCCAAATGGACAAAAATCAATGCAAAAGTTGTAAGTATTAAAATGATTTCGGAAAAGACGATACGGTTTCGTCATGGTAGTACATCGGGAAGTCTTTGCGAATGCACTGTGATTTATTATGTTGATGGCATAAAGTACAAAAAGCATATTATAAGTCCGGATGCTGTTTTGCAGGGAAAATATGTTTCACTATATTATAAAAACAGCAAACCGGTCTGCATTAAGCAAATATCACGAATACTACCTAAAAAAAGAAACATACCGCTTGCAGCTTTTTTGATTATTTTAAGTGCGATTTCTTTTATCAGCGGCTGTCTGATAATTTCAGAGTTAATTTAAAAGGAGAAAATATCATGAACAAGGCACTGAGAAAGGCTATTATTGCCGGCAACTGGAAGATGAATAAGAACCGCAAGGAAGCTGCTGAGCTGATCGAGGCTCTGAAGCCTATCGCAGCTGACAAGACCTGCGGCGTAGTTATCTGCGTACCTTTCACAAATCTGGAAACAGCTCTCCGCCTCACAGAAGGCACAAACATCGAGGTTGGTGCTGAGAACGTACACTTCGAGAAGAGCGGCGCATTCACAGGCGAAATTTCCGCTGATATGCTGACAGAAATGGGCGTTAAGTATGTTATCATTGGTCACTCCGAGAGAAGACAGTACTTCGGCGAAACTGACGAAACAGTATGCAAGAGAACAATGGCTGCTCTGGAAGCAGGCATGACAGCTATCCTCTGCGTTGGCGAAACTCTTGAAGAAAGAGAACTGGGCATCACAGAAGAGATCGTTGCTAAGCAGGTTAAGGTTGCTCTTTCCAAGGCTTGCGCACACTGTGTAAAGAACGTAGTTATCGCATACGAGCCGGTATGGGCTATCGGTACAGGCAAGACTGCTACAGCTGAACAGGCTGAAGAGGTTTGCGCATTCATCCGTAAGACTGTTGCTGGTATGTTCGGTCAGGAAGCTGCTGACGGCATGACAATCCAGTACGGCGGTTCTATGAACGAGAAGAACTGCGCAGAGCTGCTGGCTAAGGAGAACATCGACGGCGGTCTTATCGGCGGTGCATCTCTGGTTGCTGAGAAGTTCGGCGTTCTGCTGGAAGAGGCTTCCAAGTAAGCTTTATCTGAATCTATAAAATGTAAAGCGGGCGGCGAACAACCGCCCGTTTTTGAAAGGATGTAATATTATGAGCAAAAAGCCAATCGCTCTTATCATTATGGACGGCTACGGCTATAATCCTGAGGATTACGGCAATGCTATCGCAGCTGCAAACAAGCCGAATCTTGACAAGTATTTTCAGGGCCCCAACACACTGATCGGTGCTTCTGGTCTCGACGTAGGTCTGCCGGACGGTCAGATGGGCAACTCTGAGGTTGGTCATACAAACATCGGCGCAGGCAGAATCGTTTACCAGATGCTGGTAAAGATCACCAAGGACATCAAGGACGGCGTTTTCTTCAAGAATCCTGCACTGACTGCTGCAATTGAAAACTGCAAGAAGAATGACAGCGCACTCCACCTGATGGGACTGCTTTCTCCGGGCGGCGTTCACAGCCACATGGAGCACCTCTATGGTCTGCTGGAAATGGCAAAGCAGAACGGTCTCGAAAAGGTTTATGTTCACGCATTCCTTGACGGACGTGACGTTCCTCCGTCCTCTGCGGCTGACTTCATGAAGGAAGCTTGTGCAAAGCTTGAAGAAATCGGCGTTGGCAAGGTTGCAACTATCTCCGGACGTTATTATGCAATGGACAGAGATAATGCATGGGATCGTGTTGAAAAGGCATATGCAGCTCTCGTATACGGCGAAGGCGTTGAAGGCTGCTGCCCTGTAAAGGCTATTGAGGATTCCTATGCAAACGGCGTTACAGACGAATTCATGCTGCCTACAGTTGTTGATGCAGAAGGCACTATCAAGGAGAACGACAGCGTTGTATTCTTCAACTTCCGTCCTGACCGTGCAAGACAGATCACACGCTGCTTTGTTGATCCGGAGTTTGCAGGTTTTGAGCGCAGAAACGGCTATTTCCCTGTACATTTCGTATGCATGGCGCAGTATGACGCTGCAATGCCTAATGTATCTGTTGCATATCCGCCGGAAGAGCTGACAATGACTCTGGGCGAATACCTGAGCAAAAGCGGCAAGACACAGCTTCGTATCGCTGAAACACAGAAGTATGCACACGTTACATTCTTCTTCAACGGCGGAGAGGAAACAACATTTGAGGGTGAGGACAGAATCCTTATCCAGAGTCCGGATGTTCCTACATTTGATATGAAGCCTGAAATGAGTGCGTATGAAGTAGCTGACGCTGTTGTAAAGGCTATTGAAAGCGACAAGTATGACGTTATCATCCTGAACTATGCTAACTGCGACATGGTAGGTCACACAGGTATTTTTGACGCAGCAAAGGCAGCTGTTGAGGCTGTTGATACATGCGTTGGAAAAATGGTTGATGCTATCCTTGCAAAGGGCGGCGTTGCACTTATCACAGCTGACCACGGCAATGCAGATAAAATGTATGAACCGGACGGTGCTGCATTTACAGCACATACAACAAATCCTGTTCCGTTTGTAGTAGTAGGTGAGGACTGTGAACTTCGTGAGGGCGGTGTTCTTGCTGACATTGCACCTACAATGCTTGAGCTGCTGGGCCTGCCTCAGCCGGAGGAAATGACTGGTAAGAGTCTGATTAAGTAAATTTATAATAAGGGAGCTGAAGCTTTTGCGTCAGCTCCTTTTTCTTATATAAATGGTCTGCGTGACTTCGTGGGCACTGTCCCCTACAAATGAAACGCATAAACTATAACATCATGACTTACCACTATAAAGATAATCAGACCTGATGCTATATAAATAAAGTTCCAATTACCAGATATTTGCATATAATACACAAAGGAGGTGCAGCATATGGCTGAGAGTGCAGTAATTACAGCAATTGTAATGCTCAGTATATTGGCTGTGATAGAGCTTGTATATATATTTGCAGCTCCCACAGGTTCGTATAATGAAAAGGATGCATTCACAGTGCTTGTGTACAGAACAGATGACGCTGATTTTGCACGTTTTCTCAGAAGCTTTATCAGTCAGCGTCGATGGATGGAGTGCGGTATTTTCGAGAAAATATACGTGGTGTATACAGGCTCACCGGAAAATATTTCAGATGAAGTCAGAGAAATATGCTGCCGGAGAAAGGATATTGTTTTTATGGGTGCAGATGAGTTTTCTGCAATTCTGAACGGCGATAAAAACTCTTAGAAAGACCTTGCAATTTGTCAGAGAAAATAGTATAATGTAAATATGAGTATGCAATGAGAAATGGAGGTGTGGATGTGGAGGAAAGAACTCTTCGTATTGAGGGAACAGTTGAAAATGTAATGTTCCGCAATGAACAGAACGGCTATGTTGTCCTTGACCTTGACGCAGGCGGCGAGCTTATAACAGTCGTAGGCGAGATCGGTGATGTTGATGAGGGCGAGAGGCTTGTTCTGGAGGGAAGTTATGTCGCCCATCCACGCTTCGGCACTCAGTTTAAGGCTCATTACTGTGAAAGAAAGCTTCCTGCGGATTCTCTGAATATACAGAAATATTTAGCCTCCGGAGCAATAAAAGGCATAGGGCCTTCTCTTGCACGGAAGATAGTGGATGTTTTTGGTGCGGATACCCTTGAGATAATGGAAAAAGAACCTTCAAGGCTTCTGGAAATAAAGGGAATTTCGCCCAAAAAATGTGAAAATATTGCCGCAGAGGTAAAGGAAATATTTGCTCTGAGAGGCATTATGACATTCCTTTCACAGTACGGTATACGTTCAAAATACGCCATGCGTGTATATAAAAAATACGGCAGCGGCGGAATTGATATGATATGTGCAAATCCCTATCTTTTGTGTTCGTCAGGAATAGAGCTTGAATTCAGCCGAGTTGAGAAGCTTGCCGCAGATATGCATATAAAGCAGGATTCACCTGAACGTGTGGCGGCAGGAATTGAATATATACTTAACTTTAACCATACGAAAAACGGTCATGTGTGCATTCCTCTTGAAAAGCTTGAACCCACTGCAACCAATTACCTTGGAGTTTCTCAGAAGGTTTTCTACGAGGTTTACCAGCAGGAGATAAGCGAAGGAAATATATGCGAATACCTCAAGGGTGAGGATGAATATGTATACATGCCGGATTATTTCTGTGCGGAAAGATATATTGCAGACCGAGTGAAAGTGCTTTGCGATTTCAGTACAATGGACGAGCTTTCAAAGTATGAGAGGATGATAGACGAGGAAGAAGTCAAGAACCGCATTACCTATGAAAAGCTCCAGCGTGAAGCAATTGCCACAGCTCTTGCAAGAAGCATCATGATAATGACAGGCGGCCCTGGTACAGGCAAGACCACTACTCTTAATGCAATTATTTCCCTTTATGAAAGACAGGGCTGTAAGGTAATGATAGCAGCACCAACAGGACGTGCAGCGCAGCGTATATCAGACCTTACAGGCTATGAAGCAAAGACTATTCATCGTCTGCTTGAAGTGGAATTCGATATGACAGGCGTTCCAAGATTCAAGCACAATGAGCATAATCCTCTTATTTGCGATGTCATGGTAGTTGATGAAATGTCTATGGTTGATGTACAGCTTTTTGAGGGACTTTTAAGGGCACTGCGAATTGGCTGCAAAGTCATACTTGTTGGAGACAGTGACCAGCTGCCGTCAGTAGGCGCAGGAAATCTTCTTAAAGACCTTATTGACAGCAATACAGTTCCGGTTATCGCACTCAAACAGATATTCCGTCAGGCACAGCAAAGCTGTATCATAACCAATGCGCATAAGATAATCAGCGGAGAATATCCTGATCTTACAAGGAAGGACGCCGACTTTTTCTTTTTCCAGCGGCTTGAACCTGAAAAGGTAACAGAACTTCTGCTTGAGCTTGCAAGGGACAGACTTCCCAAGGCGTACAAGTATTCTCCAACGGAACATATACAGATAATTACTCCGTCCAGAAAAGGAAGTCTCGGAGTAGTGGAGCTTAACAAGAAGCTTCAGCATGCACTCAATCCGCCTAAGCAGGGACTCGCAGAGACAAAGTCCATGCTTTATACCTTCCGTGAGGGCGATAAGGTAATGCAGATGAAGAATAATTATGACATTGTATGGCATAAGGGTGATGAAGAAGGTACGGGGATCTTCAACGGTGATATAGGAAAGATATTGAGTATAAATAAAGGAAGCGGAGAAGCTGTTGTGGATTTTGATTCAAGGCGTGTGGTGTATCCATTTGATATGCTTGAACAGCTTGAGCTTGCCTATGCGGTGACAGTTCATAAAAGTCAGGGCAGTGAGTTTGAAGCGGTGATAATGCCTGTTCTAGGTGATTTCCCGAAGCTTTATTACCGTAATCTTCTTTATACGGCAGTTACCCGTGCAAAGAAGCTTTTTATTCTTATAGGCTCACAGACCAAGGTAAATCTCATGGTTGACAATAATCGACGTACAAAACGCATATCCTGTTTAAGGCATATGCTTTCAAGGAAAGAAAATAATGAAGATGACACAGAAGCTATGCCGCTTTTGTATTGATATAATATATCCGAACCGCTGTCCATGCTGCGGAGAATTTATAGTGTGGAATGAACTTATATGCAGTGAATGCGCCGGAAAGGTGCGTATAGATACAGATTCACTTTGCAGAAAATGCGGAAAGGCAAAGGAAGACTGCATATGCACAGGAAAGCTTATGTATGATGAAGCGGCAGCAATATCCTATTATGAGGATGAAGCGAAAACAGGACTTATTGCAATGAAAAATTCTGTAAGCAGGAATTTCGGATGGTATGCAGGCATAGAGATCGGAAGTTGGATAATGACGCAGCCGGAGTGGATGAAATGTGACGGCATAGTTCCTGTGCCTATGAGCAGAAGCAAAAAAATGCTCAGAGGGTATAATCAGGCAGATATAATAGCAAAGGGAATATGTGATGTAACAGGCATTCCGCTGATGAAAGACTGCATAATCAAGAAACACAGCCGGCAGGAACAGCATACCCTTGGAGCAAAGGAACGTGCAGAGAATGTATACAGCTTTATTCCGGCAGGACGTGACCTCGATGGAAAGAGACTTATAATTTGCGATGACATAATAACTACCGGAAGTACCATTAACCGGTGTGCAGAAATACTTAAAGACTGCGGTGCAGAGAAAGTTTATGCCGCAGCCGCAGCGGTTACAGTAAGAAAGAGAGAGGAACAAGATGGCAGCAATTGATATTGGAATCGACCTCGGCACGGCGAATACCGTGATAACAATAAGCGGAAAGGGCGTTGTACTCAGCGAGCCGTCCGCAGTAGCATATGATACAAGAAGTCTGGAGATACTTGCAGTAGGCGATGAAGCATATGCAATGATAGGAAAAACTCCGGAATACATAAAGGTAGTGAGACCACTGTGCAACGGCGTTATTTCTGATGACCGCATGACTCAGTATATGATACGTGATATGATAGAGCGTGTAACAGGGAATCGGCTTATAAAGCCGAGAATTATTATCTGCGTACCGTCATTTATAACGGATGTTGAAAAACGTGCAGTTGTAGAAGCGGCAATGAGCGCAGGCTCACGCAAGGCGTATCTTATTGACGAGCCTATCGCTGCACTTATAGGTGCAGGAGTAAACATCAGCCTTGCAACAGGAAATATGATAGTAGATATTGGCGGCGGTACAACAGACGCTGCAATCGTGTCTATGAACGGCGTTGTTACATCCCATTCTATCAAATCGGCAGGAAACACTATAGATCAGGCGATAATCAGATATATGCAGACGAAATACAAGCTGCTTATAGGTGAGCGTACAGCAGAGAAGATAAAGTGTGAGCTTACAAATCTCTATGATCCGTGTGAGAATGTGACAATGTTTGCAAAGGGAAGAAATCTTGTAAGCGGCATGCCGGAGCAGATCGAAATAAGCGAGCTTGATATATTTGAAGCTATTGAGGATGAGATCACTCAGATCATACATGCAATCAAGAAGGTTCTTGAGGAGACACCGCCGGAGCTTGTAGGTGATATTTACGAAAATGGAATACTTCTTGCAGGCGGCGGTGCACTTCTGGGCGGACTTTCAAAGCTTGTTGAACGTACTCTTAAAGTGAAGTGTGTGGTTGCACAGAATCCTCTTGGATGTGTTGCAAAGGGAACTGCAATTGCGTTCAGAAAGGTAGATAAGCTGCTGGACGGCTTTGAGCATATCGGCGTTTATCAGTATCAGTAAATAGGGTAATACCGCCGAAAGGCGTGATTATAAAAAATAATTATAAGGAGCGTTTTTTTGAAAAACACAGCTAAAAAGGAGATTGCAGCGTAAACGGGAGGTTTGCGTTTGCATCTGCACAAACCTCCCGTATTGTCAGTCAACAATTTTCAGGAGGAAAAATAATGAATAAACATGACTATATTATCCGTTTGGAGACAGAAAACGATTACCGTGAAACAGAAAACCTCGCCCGTGAAGCATTCTGGAATTTAAGTTTTCCCGGCTGCGATGAGCATTACTTTATCCATGTAATGAGAAGCCATGAGGCTTTTGTTCCGGAGCTTGGCTATGTTCTTGAAGCTGATGGAAAGATCATCGGCAGTATCATGTACACAAAGGCGAAGCTGGTGGATGAAGATGGCAATGAAAAGCAGATCCTTTCAATGGGGCCTATCTGCATTCATCCCGATTATCAGAGAATGGGCTATGGCAAGGCTCTCCTTGAGCATACATTTAAGAAAGCAATTGAGATGGGATATGACACTGTTATAAACTTCGGTAATCCCGATAATTATGTTGCAAGAGGCTACAAGAGCTGCAAAAAGTACAATGTATGTTTTGAGGGTGATGTTTTTCCGGCAGCACTGCTGGTAAAGGAGTTGAAAGACGGTGTGTTTGACGGCAGAAAGTGGTTTTATCATCCTAATGATGCTGACGCACCATGCGCCGATACCGAGGCTGTGGCTGAATTTGACAAGCTTTTCCCGCCAAAGGAGAAAAAGTGGCAGCCCAGTCAGGAGGAGTTTTACATTCACAGTCATTCTGTAATAAGCTGGTAAGCGGATAAAAAATGGGATTGCTGCAAGCATAAAAAGCTGCTGCGGCAGTCCCATATTATTTTGAGAACAGCAGATAAATATTCATAAAGAATAAAAGCTATGGGAACAGGTAATACTTATCGTGTATGTTTTGCATAAATTTCCTGTTTGAATGTCGTTGAATTCACTGAAATCTGCTGTATCTATTGCAATTGTTTGTGATTTCATGTATAATAAAATCATATAATGAGATATTCAGTTTGCAGGAGGAGAAGGAAGATGAATAAGTGGCAGATAATTGAGCCGGACCAAAATGCAGTTCAGGCATTGTACGCTGGGAGCAACATCTCAAAGCTCTGTGCGGAGGTTCTTGCAGCAAGAAATATACGCAGTATTGAGGATGCAGCAAAGCTGCTTAACTGCGGCGGTCTGTCTGATCCGTTTATAATAAGGGACATGCAGCTTGCCGCCGATATAATAAATGAAGCTATAGACAGCGGGAAGCCGATGTGCGTATACGGAGACTATGACTGCGACGGTGTTATGGCAACAGTTATTCTTTATTCGTATCTTTCTGAGCTTGGTGCAGATGTTATATTTTACATTCCTGAAAGAGAAGAAGGCTACGGAATGAATGAATCCGCAGTTCGTCAGCTTGCAGAGGATGGAATACAGCTTATAATTACAGTTGACAACGGCATAACAGCCATAAAAGAAGCAGAGCTTATATATGAGCTTGGAATGCAGCTTGTAATAACAGATCATCATCAGCCGCTTGAGGAGCTTCCTCGTGCGGAAGCAATAGTAGATCCTCACAGAAGCGACTGTCCTTCTCCTTACAAGAAATACTGCGGTGCAGGTCTTGCACTCCTGCTTACGGCTGCGCTTGACGGCGGTGACTATACAATGACACTGGAACAGTTCGGAGAGCTTGCAGCTATAGCAACAGTAGCAGATGTTGTGGAGCTTTCCGGCGAGAATCGTTTTCTTGTGAGCAGAGGTATACAGTATCTTGCGAATACTGAACGAGCAGGACTTCTTGCGCTTATGGAAAAAAGCGGAGTTCTTGGTAAAAAGCTTACCTCAACAACGCTTGCCTTCTCGCTTGCACCACGTATAAATGCGGCAGGACGTTTCGGCTCGCCGGTTCAGGCAGTACGCCTTATGCTTTCGGAAGATTCTGAGGAAGCTGCACAGCTTGCACAGGAGCTTGAAAACTGCAATCATGCACGAAAGCAGGAGGAGGAGAATATAATCCTTGAGGTTCAGAAGCAGATAGAGTCTGATCCAGCCATGCTTTCCCAGAGAGTGCTTGTTTTTGCAGGCAAGGAATGGCATCACGGCGTAATAGGAATAGCCGCCGCACGTTTGCAGGAACGCTTTGGCAAGCCTGTTTTCATGATAACAATAGAGGAAAACGGGGCAAGAGGCTCTGCACGTTCATTCGGTGAATTTTCCGTATTTGAATGCCTTGATGCATGCAGAGGGCATCTTGTGAAATACGGCGGACATCCGGGTGCAGGCGGATTTTCTCTTGAAAAGGAGAGTATACCTGCATTTATGGCGGCTGTACAGAAGTATGCCGGAGAAAATCACAAGGAAATGCCGGTGCTTACCTCAAGAGCAGACAAGCTTCTTCTTCCGGAGGATCTTACCCTTGAAAATATCGGCGGTCTTTCGGTGCTTGAACCATTCGGCGCAGGCAATCCGTCACCGGTATTTGCACTCTGTCATGCGGTACTCAAAGAGCTTGTACCGCTTTCAGGAGGAGCGCATACAAAAATGCGTCTTATATATGGCACGATGGCAATTGAAGCACTTCTGTTTCGCACTGCACCGGCTGATGTAGAGCTTAAGCCGGAGGATATGTGTGATCTTCTTGTGAGTGCAGGAGTGAGTACATTCAACGGAAGAAACAGTATAAGTCTTATTATTCAGGATTACAGACGAAGCGGAGTAAAGCAGGCGAAATACTTTGCCGCATATTCCGCATATGAACAGTTTACAAGAGGCGAGGAACTTTCCAAGGCGTATTATGCTGCAATTGCGCCCAAGAGGGAAGAACTTGCCGCAGTATATAAAAGCATACCGGAAACAGGTATAGCTATAGATGCACTTTTTATAAGAATGCAGCATATAGATATGAATTACTGCAAGCTGAGAATAGCACTTGATGTTTTTAGGGAACTCGGACTTGTAAGTATAGATATGTTTCACAGTAATGTGAAGCGGCTGCCTGTAAACGGCAAAGTAAATTTAGAGGATTCGGTGCTGCTTAGCAGTATCCGGCAGAAAGGGGCTGTATAATATATGAATACTATAAGCAAGATGGAACTGCACTCAGTTGAGGAACTGATGGAAAAAATTGTAGAAACGGATAAGAATTACAATACCCAGAAGATCAGGGCTGCATTTGAATTTGCGAATAAGGCGCACGGAGATCAGAAGCGTTCTTCCGGCGAACCGTATATTGTGCATCCTCTTTCAGTGGCAAGTATTCTTGTTGATCTGGGAATGGATACAGATACAATATGCGCTGCACTTCTCCATGATGTTATAGAGGATACAGATTATTCCTTTGATGATGTAAAAGAGATGTTCGGAGAAACTGTTGCCATGCTGGTTGAGAGCGTAACCAAGATCACTCGTATGCCTTACTTTAACGAAAAGGAACAGCAGGCAAAGAACTTCATGAAGATACTTCTTGCAATGTCACATGATATACGTGTAATGATAATAAAGCTTGCGGACAGACTTCATAATATACGCACACTTGATTTTCTTCCTCAGAGAAAGAAGCTGAGGATCGCAGAGGAAACGCTGAAGATATATGCACCTATGGCACGTCAGATGGGAATGTATGCTTTATATGATGAAATGGTAGACACAGCATTCAAGCATATGGACTGGTTTGCCTATTCTGAGGTAGAGCATATGATGCACCTGAAAAAGGAAAAGCGTGAAGAATTTATCGAAAGCATAATAGAGAGACTTCATAAGGAGCTTGAAAAGTGCAATTTCAAGGAAAAGCCGGAAATATACGGACGTGTAAAGAGCATTTACGGTATCTACAACAAGGTATATAAGAAGCACAAGCAGATAGAAGAGGTTTTTGATAAGTACGCAGTCCGTGTTATCGTGAACGATATAAATGAGTGCTACAGCGTTCTTGGTGTGGTACACAATATATTCAGTCCATTTGTAGACCGTTTCAAGGACTATATCGCAGTGCCTAAATCCAATGGCTACCGTTCACTTCATACCACAGTTATGTCAAGGGAAAGCATACCCTTTGAGGTACAGATACGTACAAAGGAAATGCACGCATCAGCAGAATATGGTGTTGCAGCTCACTGGAAGTACAAGGAGGGCATACAGAAAACAGATGACCTTGTAGAGCGTATGGAATGGGTACGTACCATGATCGAGAACCAGCAGGTATCCGATGATGTAGAGGAGATCGTGAGCGTTCTTAATGAGGATATTGCCAAGGAGGAAATAGTCGTACTTTCTCCGAAGGCTGATTATTATCCATTGCCAAAGGGTGCAACTCCTCTTGATTTTGCGTACAGGATTCATACTAATGTAGGTCACAGTGCTGTAGGAGCAATAGTAAACGGAAGGATAGTTCCGCTGGATTATGAGCTTAAAACAGGAGAAGTATGCAATATTCTCCGCTCTAAAGATCCGAACAAAGGTCCGAGCCGTGAATGGCTGAAGATAGTTGTCACAAATCATGCCCGTACTAAAATACGCACATGGCTGAAAAAGGAATGCCGCGAAGAGAACATTATGCGCGGAAAGACCAGCATAGAGCAGGAGCTTCGCCGTCTCAGGATCGTTGTATCAGCAGAAGAGATGGACGAATTTCTCAATGATATGGTAAGGAAGTATCTCTCTCCGTCTCTTGATGATTTCTATGCGTCTATCGGCTACGGCGGCATTTCAATGCAGAAGATGACAGCACGCCTTATTGAGCGATTCAATAAGCGCATTGACAAGACAGAATCTGCGGAAGAGGGCTTCGTTCCGATAACTGCACCTGTGAAAAATACAGGAAGCAACTGCATTACGATCGATAAGATCGATGATGTTGTATATAAGCTTGCCAAGTGCTGCAGTCCTGTTCCGGGAGATGATATTATAGGATTTATTACAAGAGGGCATGGCATATCTATCCATTCCAAGAACTGTGTGAATTATGTTTCCGCTGTTAAGAGGAATTCTCCTGAGGACATGGAAAGATGGATGGAAGTAAGATGGACGGACAATGCACAGCCTGTAAAGCTCAGTACCAATATTGAGGTTATGGCAGTTGACCGTGTGGGACTTCTGTTTGATGTTGCAAGGGTAATATCAGAGTCTCATGTTTTCATTGAAAATCTGAATTCACGCCACCTGAAAAACGGCAATGCTGTAGTTGACGCAAGCGTTCAGGTTGATGATGTTGAGCAGCTTAATGCTCTTATGAATAAGATACGCAAGCAGAAGGGTGTAATTTCTGTTGATCGTGCAAGAAAGTGAGGATAACTTATGAGAGCAGTACAGACTCTTTGTCTTGGCAGTCTTGCCACAAACTGTTATCTTGTATATACCGGAGAAAAGCAGGTAATTGCAGCAGATATAGGCGGTGACGCCGGAAAGCTTCTCCGTTTTCTGGAAGAACGAAAGCTTACTCTGTCAAAAATACTCCTGACACATGGACACTGGGATCATATCGGTGCTGTAGCTGAGGTTCAGAGAGCCACAGGTGCAGAGGTCTATATTCATGAGCAGGATGCGGAAATGTTATCCGATACTACTCTTAATCTTGCTTCATGGATAGATCCTTTCTGTGATTGTCTGGCAGTTACAGATTACCATACAGTAAAGGACGGCGACGTTATTGAGGATGGTGATGCAGCCTTTACAGTAATGCATACATCCGGTCATACAAAGGGCAGCGTATGCTATATATGCGAGGATATAATCCTTGCAGGGGATACACTGTTCCGCTTGTCCCGTGGAAGAACAGACTTCCCAGGCGGCAGTGATGCGGAAATGCTTGAATCGTTTCGTAAGCTGAAAAATCTTTCCGGTGACTATAGAGTATTTCCCGGACATAATGAAGCGACTACCCTTGAATTTGAGAGAAAAAATAATCCTGTTATGCGAGGAATTTTATGAGCGATAAGATGAAAGCCCAGTCCTTTTCTGTGTTTCTTCATGGTCATGGACTTAAATATGAAATTGAATGTATTTTAAAAGTGTTCGTACCCGCAGTGCGATTCCAGTTTTATTTTGATGATTTGTCTCTGCTTCCTGAATGCAGCACGTACGCAGCAGTGCAGCTGCGTCAGGGCAGAGCACACACTTATTTCTACTGCGCCGTTTCTCTTGACGGGAAGCGGCAGCGTCTTTCTGTGAAAACAGACAGACTTTATCCGGATACAGATAAGAAGCAGTGTGAGGTAATTATAACAAAGCTTCTTTTCCGTATGCTCCATGAAATCACCGGAATTGATGTACCATGGGGTATACTTACAGGAATACGTCCGGTGCGCAAGGTTCTTCCGCTTATGGAAAAAGGTAAGAGTAAAGAGGAGATATTCGCACAGCTTCGTGAAGAATACTGGATCTCCGATGAAAAGCTGAATCTTGTTTATGATACGGCTCTCGTGCAGAAGCCTCTCCTTGAAGCTACTCCTGCAAATTCAGTAGGACTTTACGTTTCCATACCGTTCTGTCCCACAAGATGCAGCTATTGTTCCTTTGTATCTCATTCAGTTGAACAGGCAAAGAAGCTTATGCCTGATTACATCCGTTTGCTTTGTGATGAACTGAAAATATGGGGCGGCATAGTTCAAGAGCTTGGACTTATCGTGGATACAGTCTACTTCGGCGGCGGTACGCCTACATCAGTAAGCGCAGAGCATCTGGAACAGCTTCTTGCGGCAGTTGAGGAGAACTTCGACCTTACACATATCCGTGAATACTGCGTTGAAGCCGGCAGACCGGATACTATCACCGAGGATAAGCTTCGTGTGCTGAAAGCCCACGGTGTTGACAGAATATCAATCAATCCTCAGACTATGAATGATTCAGTCCTTGAAAAGATCGGCAGAAAGCATACATCAGCCGAAATTGTAGAATCTTACCGTCTTGCACGTTCCATTGGATTTGAGAATATCAACATGGATCTTATAGCAGGTCTGCCAGATGATACTCCCGAAAGCTTCAGAGACACTCTGACAAAGGTGATTGACCTTGATCCCGACAGCATAACTGTCCATACTCTTACTCTTAAACGTGCAGCAAATCTCTTTGCAGAGGGTGTGTCTCAGCTTGATAATCCTGTACGAGAAATGGTTCGGGACAGCATAGCAATGCTGCCGGCTAATGGTTATCAGCCTTACTATATGTACCGTCAGAAGAATACTATCGACAATCAGGAGAATGTAGGCTATGCCAAGGCAGGGAAGGAGTCCTATTATAATATGCTTATAATGGATGAAACACAGTCTATTTTTGGTGCAGGCTGTGCAGCATCCACCAAGCTTGTTGAGCCTAACGGCATGATAACCCGTGTATGCAATTACAAATTCCCGTATGAATACATCGCTCAGTTCGATCAGCTTATGGAAAAGAAAAAGCAGGTCTATGAGATATACGAGCGAATCCGTAAGCAGGAGGCATCAGATGCAGAAGAATGATATTTACACAGTTACAATAGATGATCTTACAGCAG
Organism: Ruminococcus sp.; assembly: GCA_017623515.1. Taxonomy (GTDB): domain Bacteria; phylum Bacillota; class Clostridia; order Oscillospirales; family Ruminococcaceae; genus Ruminococcus_C. The sequence goes on from JAGAOV010000017.1 coordinate 300,376, forward strand.
AGGGCAGCGGCGTATGTCACATAGATGGAATGGCGGTTTTCGTACCGGATACAGCGGCAGGCGATGAAGCTGAGATAAAGATGGTCAAGGTGCTTAAAAAGTATGCATTCGGTATTGTACATAAGCTTATAAAGCCGTCTGCTGACAGAATACAATCGGACTGCAAATACTGCCGTCAGTGCGGAGGATGCACCTTCCGACACATAAGCTACGAAAAGGAACTTGAAATCAAGTCTAAGATAGTTAAGGATGCATTTGAGAGAATAGGGAAGCTTCATCCTGAATTTCTGCCCATAATAGGCGGTGAGAGCCGTGTACGTTACAGAAACAAAGCACAGTATCCTGTATCCTGCGACAAAAACGGAAAGCTTATATGCGGATTTTACGCAAAGAGAAGTCACCGCACTGTACCAATAGATGATTGTCTGCTTCAGCCGGAGAGCTTCAAAAAGGCTGTGGATATAATAATTGACTATGCTCAGGAAAAGAAAATTTCTGCCTACAATGAGGATACAAACACCGGAATTCTCCGTCATATATATCTGCGTGAGGGCTATCACAGCGGCGAGATGATGGTGTGCATTGTTGTCAGAAAGGCGATAGAGCGTGAACTGAAAGGAATTATACCAAGACTTACAGGCGTTATGCCGGAGATAAAGAGCATTGTAATGAATGTGAATCCGGAAAAGACCAATGTCATCCTCGGCAGAAAGACAGTTACCCTTTGGGGCAGCGATACTATTACCGATACAATGTGCGGAAATGAAACTGAGATTTCGCCGCTTTCATTCTATCAGGTGAACACACCTCAGGCGGAAAAGCTTTACGGTGCTGCGAAGGAATTTGCAGGTCTTACAGGCAAGGAGCGACTTCTTGACCTTTACTGCGGCGCAGGAACTATCGGACTTTCCATGGCAGATAAGGCAAGTTCAGTGCTGGGCGTTGAAGTCGTACCTCCGGCAGTTGAGAATGCGAAGAAAAATGCAGAACGCAATGGTATTGAAAATGCGGAATTCATCTGCGGTGATGCAGGTGAGGTTGCAAAGAAGCTTGCAGATGAAAACATGCTGCCCGATGTTATAGTAGCCGATCCGCCGAGAAAGGGCTGTGACATGCAGACCATTGATGCTGTATGCAGAATGAATCCGGAGCGTTTGGTAATGGTATCATGCAATCCCGCCACCGCCGCAAGAGACTGCGCAGTCCTTTGCGAGAGACAATATAAAATAGAAAAGGTTCAGCCGGTGGATCTGTTTCCGGGGACGGGGCACGTTGAGTGCGTAGTTCTGCTGACAAGAAACAATTGATAAAACCGCGATTTTACGCGGTTTTACGGAATATACGTCATTCAAAAAGCACTCAAAACAGCCCAGTTTTCGTGTAAATGGGAACATATCAGGCAAATTGGAAAAGTGCCATGAGATACACGAAATTTCCGCATTTTTACGCACTCGGTTGGTTGGTGTGTAATTCTGCGATTGCCCCTTTTTCAGTGTGTGAAAATGCGGACAGGTTTCAAAACAACGTAATATCGAGAAAAACGAAGTCGCAGTTTTTCATTACGAGTTGTAATATCGTTGAGTGCTTGAATATGCGGTCAAATAACATAGTACGGAGTGTAAGATATGAAGTATATAGAATATAGCCCCGAAGAACTGGAAGTATTAAGAGCAGCATCGGTACCAATTACCGAACAGGATATGACCGGTATTCTCTTTGGATTTGCAGATTTCAATGCTGGAGATGATTTTACAGGAAGCTATGGAGGATTCTCATTCGTCTTATATGATACTGGTCTTATCAAAGTTCAGGAATATCTGTTTAGTGCTGGAATAGCAACTGAGCACAGATATTGCGTTCCGCAAACTTGTGTGAGAGAAATCATGCAATACTATGCAGATAATCAAGACACACTCTTTTTTCTTTCTGCGCCAGATAATGGTTCATGCGATAGCTCGTTCTCAGAGTTCTTCTTTGGTAATGCGTGGATTTCAGCCTTGAATATTGAATACAATGATGAAAAAAAGTTTGAACAAGTCCGGAAAGTACACCCGAAAGATTTTGATTATTGGGCAGAAATCATGTTAGCAGAAAACAAGATCATGACGGCGTTTTTTTCAGTTTGTAATATTCTAAAAAAATATGATATTATTCTGGAACAATTTCGAGTTACAGTAAAAGGTGAAGCAACAACAACCTACGATGAATTCATGAAATCATTCCATAAGAAGCATAGAAAGTAAAAACACCCCCGCATCACTGAAATCACCAGTGATGCGGGGTTCGCTCTATCTATTCACTTTTCGATCGTGATATTTACGCCGGACTTGAACTCAAACAGCAGATGCTCCGGAAATATCGTGATTTTTGCCAGCAAATGCTTTACCAGTGTATCGTCAAACTCTGTGATACCATGCGGCTGGGAACGGATAAACGCCCGCAGCTCCCGAATCCTTGCGTTCCGCATTGTGCTGCAATTCCTCTTTCAGGGGCAGGATTCTTTACAGATTCTCATCACTGCCTGCAATCCGAAGTGCTTCATATAGAGGTCGAAGCATCAGCTTTCTGGCTAAAATCAGCTTATTCATCATGGTGACAAATGCCGCCTTGATCGCATCATCACGGATATATTTCATGGAACACTGAGAATTATGGAACAGATGTGTTTTGCAAGCCCATGTGATGCCGCTGGTGTAGGTTTGCCGTTTGAACTTATCGCCGCACTGCCCACAGATGATTTTTCCTGAAAAAGTGTATCGCTGTTGATACTTTACTGTTTCTTTCTGAATGCCACGTTCTTTGGCTCTCTGTGACAGAATCGCACCAGCCTTTTCAAACAATTCTCTGCTGATGATCGGCTCGTGATGTTCCTGCACCAGATGCGTTTTCATCTCACCATGATTGTCATGCCTGTGAAAATTGCTGTCGGTGTAAGTCTTTTGAAATAGGGCATCACCCACATATTTCTCATTGACCAGAATATCCAGCAGTGTGGTTGTTGACCATTTACCGCCTTTTCTTGTTGGGATATGCCGTGCATTCAGATTTTTTGCAATTTTGTACACGCCCATACCGGACACAACGGAGTTGAAAATGTACTGTATAACATCCGCTTCTTCCGGCACGATTACCATATCCCCATGTTCATTCTTCGTGTAGCCATAGGGAACACAGCCTATTTTGTAACTGCCATTTTCCATACGCTTTTGAGCAGACCACTTGACGTTTTTTGAGATGGACTCCGATTCATTCTGTGCCAGACTGCTGATAATCGACAGAATCAGCTCACTTTCCATACTTCCGGTATCGAGATTCTCTTTCTCAAAATAAATCGGAATGCCATAGGAAAGCAGCTCACGGACGATGGATAAGCAGTCAACCGTATTTCTGGCAAATCGGCTCACAGATTTGGTCAGCACATAATCAATGCGTCCGATACGGCACTCATACAGAAGTGCCTGCAAACCGTCACGGACTTCTGCCTTTGTTCCGGTGATGCCGAAATCGTAGAACACGCCAGCATACTCCCAATCGGAATGCAGTCTGATCCACGCTTCAAAATGCTGTTTCTGCGTTTCAAGGCTGTCCCTCTGATTGTCACTGTCCGTTGATACACGGCAGTATGCCGCCACACGGAGTTTTTTCACTTCCTGTTTTTGTGCTTCAATTTTTCTGATATTCATGAGATTTCCTCCTTTCTTGTATGCTATATTAACTCTGTTTCGGTGCTTTTGCAAGCGTTTTCGGTAATAAGTCTGCATACATGGGAGAGAAAGATCGGCGATTCAAGTCCGTTAATTTGTCATACTCGTCAAATGTGATCATACCTCTGGCATAGAGCAATTCCGTGATTGCCTGTGCTTTGTAGTAGTTGATCTCATCAATGATTTTCTGCTGTTCCATAATAGCACCTCCTACTGATAGCCGGAAAAGTCAACCCTTCACTACCAATAGGACAGTTCTCTGTGTTTTGAGTACCAAAAAAGCGCCTGCCGAGAAATTTTCCCGACAGGCGTTCTGCATTATGCCTTATTCAGTTTACCGCTGTACTTCTTCCCGTCAACCGTGACCTCGACCGTGATGCCATCCTCCGCCGCAGGAGCAGGCGGATTCGGCAGCACCGGCTCTGCGGCGTATCCGTTCAGCCCCTTGCTCTTGATGATGGTCTGGAAGCCCTTGTAGCCGATGTCCAGATCGACGTTGCCGTTGATACCGCAGACACTGCCTTTCTCAGAGCGCTGCCAGATACCGACATCGCCACTGTAATTGAGCTTACTGTTCCATTCAGCTACCCAGAGCGCATAGCGTGTCTTGATATCGTCCTCAATATGAGATGCGAGGAACGAACGTGAAGTATAGAGCCCTACCTAGTATCCCGCTTTTTCAAGCACTTCGCAGAAAGCTCTGACGATTGCCGAGCAGTTTGCCTTACCGGTGTTGAAGGTTTTCTGCTCCTCCTGATCAAACCAGATCGGAAACTCAAACTGCTTTCCTTTAATAATAGAGAGACACACCTCTGCTTCAAGACGTGCCTCCTCAACTGTAACAGCATAGCTGTACCAGTAAGCACCGACCGGAATACCGGCAGCCTTTGCACCTGCATAGTTCTCCTCGAAACGAGCATCCTTCTGCGATGCCATTCTGCCGTAACCGGCACGGAGAATCGCAAACTCTACTCCGTCAGCCCTGACCTTCTTCCAGTCAATAGCTCCATTATGAACGCTTACATCAATACCTTTCATTTTAATATCCTCCTTAGTTTTTGTTATTGTCATTGTTTCTCCCTGCCTGTTTTTGCAGGACTTCAATGGCATTTTTCAGTGCGGGCGGGTAGAGTAGGAAAGTGCCGCCTTATCATATTGCTATGACAGGTTTGCACAGACCCCTCTCCGAACCGGACGTACCCCTCTCAAGGTATCCGGCTCTCCATTTATGCTGATTACGTATGA
>JAGAOV010000018.1 GCA_017623515.1 Ruminococcus sp.
CCCGAAATATTTGCAATCAACGACAACATGGTTGTTGCTCCGGCTGATGAAGCTGATATGGACAGCGTTGAGATTCTCAGAGGACCAAACATCAAGCCTTATCCTGAGACAGCTCCGCTTCTTGAAACAATCGAAGCACCCGTATCGCTCAAGGTCGGCGACAACATCACAACAGACCACATTATGCCTGCAGGAGCAAAGATTCTGCCTCTGCGTTCAAATATTCCGAAAATTTCACAGCACTGCTTTGCAGTATGTGACGAATCATTCCCTGAAAGAGCAAAGCAGCTTGGCAAGAGCATTATTGTCGGCGGTTCAAACTACGGACAGGGTTCATCGAGAGAGCACGCAGCTCTTGCACCTCTTTACCTTGGTGTAAAGGCAGTTCTTGTTAAGTCTTTCGCACGTATTCACCGTGCAAACCTTGTAAACGCAGGTATTCTTCCTCTTACATTTGTCAACGAGGCTGACTACGACAATATTGCACAGGGCGACGAGCTTGTTCTTGCTGACGTAAGAAAGGCTGTTGCAGAGGGCAAGTCCGAGCTTACAGTTGTAAACAAGACAAACGGCAAGGAGATTCCCGTACTCTGTGAACTCAGCGGACGTACAAAGGACATTATGCTTGCAGGAGGACTCCTTGACTACACAAGAGAGTCAATGAAATAATGCATACAAATCTGACAGCAATGCTCTCCGCAGAAAAATCTGCGGAGGGGATGCTCAGACTTCTGATATTTATGGTAGGTCTGATAGCTGTTTTCTGGGGAATTAATATTTTCAGACACAAAATAAACGGTAATTGGACGAAATTTCAGAAGGCTGCGGATATTATCGGCATGATACTGCTTATTGTACTGCTTATAATGCTGATTGCGGTGATGATATGAAACCGAAGCGACGTTCTGCATATTCCGAGGGTGCACTTTATAGCGTTGCATTATGTCTCCCTGCAGTAGTGCTTTCACTGTTTCTTTTGTCAAAGGTATACGACATAAAGGGGAAAGGTGATCCTGCAGGGATAGTAATTGCAGCTGGATATATTGTGCTTTATCTGGTTTTGTTCAAATACGGCAGAAAGCTGTTTCACTTCACCGAAAAAATGTACATGAGCTGCGGTGATGAGAAACAGGCACACAGGAAAGCTGTTCTGACAGAATATTTTGTGTTTTTTGTTTTTGTGGCAACGTGTATGTTTATTGTCACAATGCTGATTTAGAATGATTATTGCAAAAATAGCGGATTCAGGGGGAATATATGTATTTTATCAGATACAGAAGCCGTAATTATATAGACTCGCCCAAGGACCTTCTGGTACTTATTATCGGAATGGTGGTATGTATGGTAATGAAATACTATTTGCCTAAGATTATACCTGGTATGGATAATAAGACAGTAGATATGGTCAGTGGTATAGTTGCGATGGCTATTATGGTGTTGTTTATATTCATAATCTGAAGGAGGTAAAAGCCAATGGCAAAAATTATTATGAAGACTCCGCTCGTAGAAATGGACGGAGATGAGATGACAAGAATACTCTGGCAGTGGATCAAGGAGACTCTCCTCGAACCAAATGTAGAGCTTAA
>JAGAOV010000005.1 GCA_017623515.1 Ruminococcus sp.
AAGGAGGAACGTGCAGCAGCGAAAGTTGCTGCATTCCGCCCCATCGTGTATATCTGCTCACCGTCCTCCGGAGATGTAGAGAGAAATACAGAGAACGCAAAACGCTACAGCCGATTTGCGGTAGAACAGCACTGCCTGCCTATAACGCCGCATATCTACTTTACGCAGTTCATGAATGACGAAATTCCCGATGAGCGTGAAATAGCACTGTTTATGAATCTGGTTCTTATGAGTAAATGTGCAGAACTGTGGGTGTTTGGTGATGTTATTTCAACGGGCATGAAAGCTGAAATCAACCGTGCAAAGCGTAAGCACATGAAGATTCGATATTTTACGGAGGAGATGGAAGAATGCAAGTAACAATCTATCAGGCCAACTGTCTGCATCAATCAGCGAACTGCCATTATCCGCATAAGGTGGTTGTAACCACAGTAACAGATATGGCGAAGGTAATCGGATGCGACCATGTATGTGCAGAATATGAAAATAGCTATCGTAACAAGGATACCTTTATCCATTCGGATAACGCACCGATGGACTGCGATAACGACCACTCCGATAACCCCGATGACTGGATTACACCGGAAAAACTGGATGAATTGCTTCCCGATGTAGCATATATCCTTGTCTACAGCCGCAACCATATGAAGCCCAAGAACGGCAAAACTGCCCGCCCTCGCTTTCATGTGTATTTTCAGATTCATGTAATCAGTGACGTAGATGCCTATTCTGCACTTAAGCGTAAGATCTATGACGCATTTCCGTTTTTTGATGGCAACGCCCTCGATGCGGCACGTTTCCTGTACGGTTCGCCGGGAAGTGAAGTGGTCTGGCATGAAGGCAGTCTTACCATTGAGGATTATCTGACGCTGTCAGCACAGGCAGCAATCCCACAGGGGAAACGCAATGCAACCATGTCCCAATATGCAGGAAAACTCGTCAAGCGTTTCGGTGTGACAGATGCGGCATATCAGAAGTTTCTTGAAAAGGCAAAGCAGTGTGATCCGCCGCTGGAACTGGAAGAACTTGATAAAATCTGGGCAAGTGCGGCGAAATTCTGGAAGAAGGTTTCCTCTTCTCCCGACTATATTCCACCTGAAGAATATACCGGTGATTCTCTGAAACCCGATGATTTCTCTGATATTGGTGAAGCTCGTACCTTTGCAGCGGTGTATGGGGGTGAGGTCTGCTACACCGAAGCAACAGGTTTTCTCCGTAATAATGAGATTTACTGGATGGAGTCTCGTCAACGACCAATTGCTGCAATGATGGAACACACGGATGCACAGCTTGAAGAAGCAGGTAACTTGATTGAAGCAGCACTTGTAAAGCTGGAATCACTCGGTATCTCTCGTGGTCTGGCAATGGCAGGCGGCAAAAAGCTGATTGAGAATATGAACCCTGACCAGCTTAAGGCTTACAATGAGTATCTCAATGCCAAGAACTATTATGCATTTGTCATGAAACATCGCAACATGAAAAGTCTGAAACCGGCAATGGAAGCTGCAATGCCGCTTCTTGAAAAACAGCCGGATGAGCTGGACAGCAACCCTTTCCTGCTGAATACACCGTCCTGCACCTACAATCTGACAGAAGGTTTAA
>JAGAOV010000019.1 GCA_017623515.1 Ruminococcus sp.
ACGAGAATAGCAATTGTAATTGTCATCTTATTGATCAATCTCTTTTTCATAACTGTTTACAACTCCTGATTTATTAGTCTGTCCGACTTACTATATTATACCACACTCCACAGACAATTGCAACAAAAAACCTCCGATGAATCATCGGAGGTTTTACTGTCAGGGTGTGACAAAATAGATGACACAGTTTTCAGTTTCCAAACTATCAATAGCGATGACGCTCTGCTTGCAAGCGTCATGCGGTACAATGTACCATTCCGCGAAAAAGAAAAGCTTCTCTAAAAAGAGAAGCTTTCAAACGCGTCTAACGGCGCAGACGCTGCGCTGGTTGGGGTGGAAGGATTTGAACCCTCGAATAACGGAGTCAGAGTCCGCTGCCTTACCGCTTGGCGACACCCCAATATATTTAATTTTTTGGTTTAGGTTTATTTTTTGTTTTCCCCTCAACCAGCTTCTATATTATAGCACAGGTACTCTTTTTTGTCAACCCCTTTTTTCAAAAAAATCCGATTTTTTTGAAAAAAGTCTGGATGTGACGTAAATGCGTGGTTTTTTCATCATGACATTTTGTATTTTACCCTCGTTCTTGACAAATATACATCATTATAGTAAAATAAAAAGTGTGAAAACAAGAATTTCTGAAAGGAGACAAACCCATTGAATTGTATAAACTGCGGACGTGAGCTTCCGCCTGATACGCCGGAATGCCCTTACTGTGCAAAAAAGGATGCGCAAAATGATGAAAACCAAAAGGAAAGACGAAAGATATATATTACGCTCCTGTTCTGTACCCTTGCACTTGCACTTATTGCAGCGGCTGTTTTTATTATAAACCCTATGGATTCATTTAAAAGAGAAATGAATAATGCTGAAAACAGCTATGCCATTGCTGCTCTATGTGAGGAATCGCCCAAAGAAGCCGGAAATGAAAGATACCAGCTTATCCTGCTTAATGCTGCCGAGACTATAAAGGCAGACTACGATAACCTGAACTGCGGATACAGCCAGACCTCCGCTGCTCTCAGACAGCTTTATGCAGCTGATAATCAGATAGTGCGTGACAAAGTTCTGGAGGTATGGGCTGATGTTGAACGTGAAAGATTCTTCCAGCTTCTCAATCATAAACGCACCGAAAACGGCTTGAATGAACTTGTATGGGATGAAAATACTGCGGCGGCTGCGGAAAGTGTAGCCGATGAATATGAAGCTGCCGGTATGGATTATCAGAATAATATGGAACGTCTTATAAAAAACCTTATACCTGATACGCAAGAGGTTACTGTGTCCAGCATGTTCAGTGCAGTAAATGCACAGGATGCCCTTGTAAAGTATGAAAGCCGAAGTGACAGCACAAAGAAAACCGACCTTATCTGCGGCAGAGGAATTTCTATTGCAGGAGTTGACGCTGTATACGATCCGGATACCGGTACATGGAGCTTTTTTGTACTTGCACAGCCATGAGAAAGGAATTAAAATGATAAGAAACAATTTTGATATTGATATATCTTCTGTGAAAACTCCCTGTTTTATAACTGATGAACGTCTTCTGAAACGAAATGGTGAGATTCTAAGGTATGTTCAGCAGGAAACGGGATGTAAGATACTCCTTGCACAAAAGGCATTCTCCATGTTCAGAACATATCCTCTTTTACGTGAATACCTTGCTGGAACTACTGCCAGCGGACTTTATGAGGCGAGGCTCGGATGTGAGGAATTCGGCGGTGAGGTTCATATCTTTTCGCCGGCATTCACAAAGGAGGATATGCCGGAAATATGCCGTATAAGTGACCATATAGTATTCAATACTCTCAGTCAGTGGCAGCAGCATAAGGAGACTGTAAAAAAATCGGGAAGAAATATTTCCTGCGGCGTAAGAATAAATCCGGAATATGCAGAGGTTGAAACCGACATTTATAACCCATGTATCGCCGGTTCACGTATGGGAACTCGTGCAGAATCCTTTACTGATGAGCTTTTTGAAGGTCTTGAGGGCATACATTTCCATACAATGTGCGAGCAGAACTCCGATGTTTTAGAGCGAACCCTTCCTCATGTCATCGAAAAATTCGACCATTATCTCAAAAAATGCAAGTGGATAAATTTCGACGGAGGTCATCACATTACAAGAGATGATTATGACGTTGAAAAGCTTATCAGCTGCATTAAAATGATGCAGGAACGCTATGGCACACAAATATACCTTGAACCCGGTGAAGCTATTGCGCTGAATGCAGGTTTCCTTGTAACAACTGTGCTTGATTTTGTGGATAACGGTATGCCGGCGGCTATTCTGGACGCATCTGCTGCATGTCATATGCCTGATGTTCTGGAAATGCCCTACCGTCCTCACATAATCGGCAGCGGTGAAGCAGGCGAAAAGAAATACACCTATCGTCTTGGCGGAAATACATGCCTTGCAGGAGACATTCTGGGAGACTATTCCTTTGATGAACCTCTGAAAGCCGGAGATAAGCTTATTCTCTGCGATATGGCTATATATTCCATGGTAAAGACAAACACTTTCAATGGTATGCCTTTGCCGGATATTGCACTTCACAAAGAGGATGGAACTATAGAAGTAATAAGACATTTTACATATGAGGATTTTAAATGCAGACTTTCATAAACGGATATGACATTTCATGCTGCACCCTTTGTCCGAGAGAGTGCGGAAAAGACCGTACCATGTCATATGGCACATGCGGGTGTGATGATAAAATACGTGCCGCAAGAAGTGCGCTTCATCACTGGGAAGAACCTTGCATAAGCGGCAGCAATGGCTCTGGAACGATATTCTTCTCAGGATGCAGTCTTTGCTGCTGCTTCTGTCAGAACAAAGAGATCAGCCATGAGGGTTTTGGTACGGAGATAAGTATTGAGAAGCTTGGAGCGTGTATGCTCGACTTACAGGAACAGGGTGCGCATAATATAAATTTTGTAACGGGAACGCATTTTACTCCGTGGATAATTGAAGCTGTCAAAAGCGTCAGAGACAGGCTGCATATTCCTCTTGTATGGAACAGCAGCGGCTACGAGACTGTTAAAACCATACGAAGCCTTAAAGGAATAATTGACATTTATCTGCCGGATTTCAAGTATCTGTCAGAGGCAATTGCAAAGGAATATTCATGGGCACCTGATTACCCGAAATATGCTGAAGCTGCCATTATTGAAATGCACCGTCAGGTTGGTGCGCCTGAGTTTGATGAAAACGGCATTATGAAAAAAGGTCTTATTGTACGGCATCTTATTCTGCCTGGACACAGACATGAATCTATGGCGATACTTCAAAGGCTTTCGGAGATGCTCCCGAAGGATGAATTTCTTATAAGCCTTATGGGACAGTATACTCCTCCTGAGGAAAAGCTCCCTTACAAAAATCTTAACAGAAGACTTACCTCAATGGAATATGAAAGCGTACTCAAATGCGCTGAGAAGCTCGGTCTTAACGGCTTTTCTCAGGAGCTTTCATCAGCGCAGGCATATTACACACCTGAATTTGATCTGGAGGGACTTGAAAATGACTAAGAGCAAAAAACTTCCTGTTATACTTATTATTTATACGGTCTGTCTGTTCGCAGTGTGGGCAGTCTACACGCTGGCAGTAAAGCCTTTGATATGCGACGCATTAGGAGAGGAAACCTTTATCTCGTCCATTATTAGAAGCGGCATTATAAAGAATCTGGTGTGGACTATTCCGGCAGCGATACTTGTTTCAAAGTATAGAGAAAGCTGTCTGGTATCACTTAAAGATATGTTTACAAAAGCTGCAAAGGGATGGCAGATGTGGCTGCTGATATTCCCGATATTTACTCTTTATGTTGTAATAAGCGCATTCAGAACTCATGGAGGAATCGGAATTGTTGATACATTCGGCGTTGATGATATTATTACAGTAATATTTGTCGGACTCACAGAGGAAATGGTTTTCCGTGGATGGCTTCTTAATGCAACTGTAAAGGAAGATGATACTCCAAAAAGACAATACATAGCAATCGCTCTCAACGCTCTGGTTTTCCTTTGCATCCATTTCCCTATATGGATTTCAAGAGGACAGTTTATCTCTTCATTCACAAGTCTCGGCTTTGTAAGCATTCTTGCACTCAGCGTTGTTTTCAGCTTTGCTTTCGTGAGAACAAGAAATATTATCATACCCATTGCTCTCCATATGTTCTGGGATCTGCTTATATTTATGCTGATATGATCATAAAATAAAAGAACGCCTTTGTTATTCAGGCTGAATACATTCATATACCGTCTGCCGGAAATCCGCAGGCGGTATTTTATGTCTCATATGCTGCGCAGTGTCTGTCATGAAAATATTCATCTGCGAATTCCTGACCTTGCCTTTGCATATACTTTACCATAACGGATATAATAATGAGGTGAAGTGTATGAGAAGAATATGTATCAGAAGCAGAAAAAGGAAGAGAGCTGTTTTTCTGACAGCGTTATTTTTACTGCCGTTGCTCCTCTGTCTTGTTCTGAAAATTTTCTCAGACAATGTATCGCAGGAAGATTATAAAAAAGATTCACTGTCACTAGGCAATATTGTAAGCGAAGCCTACGCTGGTCTCAGGTTTGATGAGTGGAATCCGCTTAATGATGAAACATCGGAAACTGCTGAAATGCCTGATGAACAAACAGAAAGAAAAAAATCCGCAGATCCAGGCGAAAAGCCTTATCCTGAAGAATGGGAACTGAATGAAAGCACCAGCATTATAAGAACTGCGCTTACAGGCTACTCAGGAAAGAAAATTATAACACTCGATGGAGGAAGTCTTGTCCAAAATAATACCTCTCTGGAAAACAGTCTTCTTCTTTCAGAAAGTGTTCTTACTCCTGCATTTAAAATATCAATAAATGAAAAACCGCAGGTACTTATTATGCATACTCATACAACTGAATCATTTGAGCCTTATGTAAGGGAACAGTTTGATAAAAACTTTAATTACAGAACTACTGATGAAACTATGAATGTTGTTGCTGTAGGTGATGCCATTGCAGAAAAGCTGGACAGTGCTGGTATTGCATATATACATGATACAACTTTACATGATTACCCATCGTATACAGGAGCATATGAACGCAGTGCTGAAACTGTTAAGGCTATACTTAGGGAATATCCCAGCATAAAGGTCGTTCTTGATATACACAGAGATGCAATCGGAACAGATGACGCAATAACTCAGCCTATCGCTGAAATAAACGGAAAAGAAGCTGCACAGATAATGATTATATCCGGATGTGATGACGGTACTATGGGTATGCCCGAATATATGTTTAATTTCAGATTTGCATGCAGACTTCAGGAACAGGCTGAATCAATGTATCCGGGACTTACAAGACCTATTCTCTTCGACTATAGAAAATACAATCAGGATCTTACAACGGGAAGTCTTCTTATAGAAGTCGGCTCCCATGGAAATACAATAGAACAGGCTGTGTATTCAGGTTCACTTTTTGGTGATGCACTGGCACAAGTTCTTCTTGATCTGCATTGAAAAGAGGTTTTTATGAAAAGAAAGTTTAAAATGACAGCTGCATTTTTCCTTGCATATATAATTCTTAACTGCGGTATCCTTGGCTGGATAGAAGTATCCCACGGAACTGAAAGCCGCATTAATTCTGCTCAGACTGTAATGGCTCAGATCGTCTCTGAGCCTGATGCCATAAGATTTTCTGTTCTTGACACTCAGATATATATTGATACTTCCTTTACACAAAGTCAGGAGTGGCGTGTTTTCAGTTTAATAGGCTTTGATCCTGTTGTTTCAGGTCTTTATACTGCATTGCCTTTTCTTTTCTTGCTGCCTTTTTAGAAAAAATACTTGCATTTACACGAAGCCTGTGTTATAATAATAATTCGTAAGGTTGTGTATGCCTTACCTATATGCGCCTGTAGCTCAGTTGGATAGAGTGTCAGACTCCGACTCTGAAGGTCGTGCGTTCGAATCGCATCAGGCGTACCATCATGGTCATACAAAAAAGATGACACACCAAAAAACCACGGAAATTCCGTGGTTTTTTGCGTTTTACAGGGCGAAAAAAGTGCCTTCAAAACCATAGATGACATTGGGCGTTTTTGAACGACTAACAAGATTCGAACGCTCGAGTCAAGGTTTTGAGGGAGAAAATAAAGGATGAAAAGGCGAATTTGAGGAAAATTTCTCAGATTCGCCTTTTGTCATATATGTAGAAGTTTGTGGGCGGGTTTTGTCTGGTTTGACAGGACACGCCCTTTTTTGTTTTCCGGCGAAGGAGGTGATGCGATCGGATAGACAAGAAGTACATTGGCAAAGGAAAAAGAGAGGAGGCGAATTTAAATGCTGCAGCTGAAGGCAAACTTACTCCGCAAGGAAAGCGCATACGAACCGAGAACCTGCGTGGTGGAAAAGGTCATCCCCATGTATGGTCGATCCTTTGAACAGTTCAGACAGGATCTGCTTGAGGATAACCTTTGCATTCATAAGCACAAGGATCTGATGTATATCGATCCCGAGAACAACGTCCACTGCCTGTTGTTCGTGGATCAGAACAGCGGTGACGGCATTCTGGTGGAATCCGAAGGTGCAGATTACGCCCGATACAGCCAGTTCATTCCCAATGCCCGAGCCATCATTCAGCAGTCAGAACAGACGCAGGCTGAACAGAAGCTGCACGGCTTGTTCCGGAATATTGCGGAGCAAATCGCAAACGACCTGCATGATGGTAGAACTGCTTTCTGTTTGCAGGACTACATGGAGAAAACAGATCTGGAAGAACTGATTCGAGGTTCTGTTCGAGAACTTCTGGACAAACGTGCAGACATTCAGCAGGTGCAGGATGTTTCCCTTGACGTTCCATTCCAGCCGGATTTTCAGATCACGGCAAAGCCTGTGCAGGAACTGAAATTCTACTGTCCCCTTACCATCCGCAGAGAGCCGGATTATGATGAGGAGTATGATTACAGTGAGGAATATCCCGAAATCTCACCGGTCGCTGCAGCCGGCTATGCAGATACAGTGCAAAAACGGCTTGAAACGTATTGCTCCGATGATGGAAAACGAGGTCTGATGGAGTATTACGACCGTGATAAATCCGTTTCAGAAAAGGTTTACTCAGCCGTACTTTCTGTGACTGTTCGGGACGGCGAGCTGGTGGGCATGTACACCTGTCAGGTTCATGGTGAACTGAACGGTATGGAGCTTGAGGAACTCCGTGATTATCTCACCGGTCAGTCATCGGACGGCGCCCACGAGGGTTTTGAGCAGCGTGAAATCAGAACCGCCGAGTACGGTAACATCTACGTCAGCTTCTGGAACGACAGCGATGAATGGTCACTGCTGACGGAGGAGGAACTGGAACAGCAGGAGATGGAAGAAAGCATGGGGATGGGCCTATGATTCGTTACTTTGACGCATTCGCAGGAATCGGCGGCTTTCGTTCTGCCTTTGAAAGGGTGGGCGGATTTGAATGCGTAGGCTACTGCGAAATTGATCATCATGCCAGAAAAGCATACCAGACCCTTTATGACACCGGAGGTGAAGTCTGCTATGAAGATATCCGAACTGTTGACACCGCAGCAATGCCGGATTTTGAACTGCTTTGCGGAGGATTTCCCTGTCAGCCATTCAGTACAGCCGGAAAGCGGAAAGCCTTTGAAGATGAGAGAGGTACTCTCTTCTTTGAACTTGCCAGAATCCTTGAAGCCAAACGACCTGCATATTTTCTGTTTGAAAATGTACCCCACCTCCTTGGGATTGAAAAGGGGTCAGCCTTCCGAAAAATCCTTGAAACGCTTTCCGAACTGGGGTATTGTATGGAATGGTTTGTGCATAACAGCACCGATTTCCATACGCCGCAGGTACGAAAGCGAGTGTATCTTGCAGGATGTCTTGGAGGAGACTGTTCCGGCGAAATACTGGCTTTCCGAGGAGGCAGCAAGAAAAATCTGCACTGTATGATTCAAGGCAGTCAGGGTAATCGTGTATATCTGCCGGATGGAAAGGCGGTAACACAGTGTGCAGGATCAGGCGGCCGTGGAGGAAAAACCGGTCTTTACTGGATTGATATGAATCCTCCACCTACTATTACAGATTTCGCCCGATGTCTGACGGCACGGCAAAACAATGGCATAACCCGTCATAAGGGTGAGCATTCAGCCGTTCTGGTAGAGGATGCACCGAGAGCCATTATCAATCCGCATAAGGAGAAGGTATATCAGAACGGCAGACGGTACAAAGAGCCAAATGAGCCGATGTATACGGTTACTGCCGCTGATCGTCATGGCGTTATTCATCACGGCAGAATCCGCAGACTGATGCCCATAGAGTGCTGGCGTTTGCAAGGCTTCACAGACGAGCAGTTCCAAAAGGTACAGGCTCTTGGCATATCTGACTCTCAGCTTTACAAGATGGCTGGCAATGCCGTCACAGTCAGTGTGGTAGAGGAAATTGCACGAAATCTTCAGAGATTTCATGAGAAAAGAACAGGAGGTACAGCATGAGCAACATCTGGGCACAGGAACAGATAAACCGCCTGAGAGCGCAGTATCCGGAGGGTACACGCATTCAGGTGGACAGCATGGAAAACGACCCGAGACCGATTCCGTCAGGCACAAAAGGAACGGTGCTGTATGTGGATGACATCGGCACGATTCACTGCAAATTTGACAACGGCAGAGGTCTTGGACTGATCCCCGATGAGGACAAATTCCACGTAATTGCGCAAGAAATCGAGGAAACTATGGAACAGGAAGAAGAAACCATGACAATGGGAGGAATGTAAAATGGCAGCATTCATAATAGGCACACTCTTGGGAGGGACGGTGGGACTAATAACCGCATCACTGATGTTCGCCGCAAAGCACGGCGATGAAATGAAAGG
>JAGAOV010000020.1 GCA_017623515.1 Ruminococcus sp.
ATTCGAACCCACGACCTCTGCCGTGACAGGGCAGCGTTCTAACCAACTGAACTACCAGACCGTATGGTGGAAGTTACAGGGCTCGAACCTGTGACCCTCTGCTTGTAAGGCAGATGCTCTCCCAGCTGAGCTAAACTTCCACACAATCGCAATTTTCGCATCCTGACTATTGCCTGTCCGCTTGCGACTTCATTATTCTACCACATAGCAAGGGAAATGTCAAGCACTTTTTTCAAAAAAATTTGAGTTTGTGATATTTTTGAGGAGTGGTTGGGTTTTTGTGTTGAAAATTGATGTTTTATACAATGAGATGAGCATGCTCGTACGGTTCGCATGATTCTCCGGCGTGTTCCACGCCGTTTTCTCATGCTTGGTTTCAAATTTCGCCTGCTTTCTTTTTATCGAACTGAAGGCAGATTTTCTTAGATTTGGATAACTTTATCGGAAAGTATTTTTTGATGGCGAAATTTGTGTTTTGCTTTCAGAGAAAGCCTACCGTGATTTTTAGTAAGGAGCGTTTCGCTCTCTGCGGAGAGCGACCAGGGCTTCTCGCCCTGGACCTCGGCAGCATTTTCGAGAAATTGCTGCACCAAAAAGCTTTTATTGATTCGCTCAGTTCATCCCATTATCTCCAGCCTTTGCAAAAAGCCGCAGTACCTCAAGTCTCAGCGGTCTGTGATAGGGCTGCATAAGGTCAGGATCTTCCCTCAGAAGTCTTGCCGCAAGAGCCTTTGTTTCCTCAAAAAGCTTCATATCATTTGTAAGATCCGCTATCTTCAGCGGCGGAAGTCCATGCTGACGCTGCCCGAAGAAATCACCTGGGCCTCTCATCTTCAAGTCCTCTTCTGCAATTTTGAAACCGTCTGTGGTACTGCTCAGAGTACGCAGTCTTTGTTTTGATTCCTCCGTTACGTGTTCTGTCATGAGAATGCAGCTGCTTTTGTACTTACCTCTGCCAACACGTCCACGAAGCTGATGAAGCTGTGAAAGTCCGAAGTGTTCTGCATCCTCAATGAGCATTACCGTTGCGTTAGGAACGTCTATGCCTACCTCAACAACTGTTGTGCATACAAGGAGGTCTGTTTCATGATTCTTGAAAGAATTCATAACAGTCTCCTTTTCCTTTGGAGAGAGCTTTCCGTGCAGGAGACCTATTCTGTAATCGGAAAAGGCGTTTTTCCCGATATTTTCAGCATAAGCCGCCGCCGCCTGTAATTCCATTGCGCCTTCTTCGATCATGGGACATACTATATATGCCTGCCGTCCATCTGCAAGGTGCTGTTTTATGAAGTTATAGGCACGTTCCCTGAGCTTTCCTGTAACTGCAAAGGTTTCAACAGGCTGTCTGCCTTTGGGAAGTTCACGGAGGACGGAAATGTCAAGGTCTCCGTAAATGATAAGCGCAAGGGTACGAGGTATAGGCGTTGCGGACATGACAAGTTTATGTGGAGAGCCGCCCTTTTCCGCAAGCTCCTTTCGCTGTGCCACGCCGAAACGGTGCTGTTCATCTGTAATAACAAGGGCAAGGTCTTTGAAAGCTACATCCTTCTGGAAAAGTGCATGTGTTCCCACAAGTACATCTGCACTGCCGTCTGCCGCTGCTGCAAGGACGGTCTTTCGTTCCTTAGCCTTTACCGAGCCTGTGAGAAGTTCCGTTCTTATGCCCAGAGGCGAGAGCATTTCACTAAGAGTATGATAATGCTGCTGTGCAAGAATTTCTGTTGGTGCCATGAGAGCGCACTGGAAGCCGTTTTTTACGGTGAAATAGCATGCTGCCGCTGCAACAGCGGTTTTGCCGCTGCCAACATCGCCTTGGAGTAATCGGTTCATGGGAACATTTCCTGCAAGGTCAGTGCAAATATCCTTTACAGCAGAAAGCTGTGAGGATGTCATGGAAAACGGGAGAGCCTTGTAAAAGGGAGACATATCGGTATCAATATTCATTTGCTTTGCGGTTTCGGTACGTGATTTTTCCTTGTGCATCATAAGTCCCAGCTGGAGCTGTAAAAGTTCATCAAAGGCAAGTCTCCTCCTTGCTTCAGCGGCTTTTTCCATAGAAGATGGAAAATGTATTTCTGGTATAGCGTCCGGCAGACACATAAGATTATATTCTGTAAGTATGCTTCCGGGCATCCATTCAAAGGGTTCACGTTCAAAAATAGCGAGGGCAGTTTTCATATCGGCGGATATTCTGTTTACAGAGAGACCTGTTGTCATGTGATATACAGGACGGATGAGGTCTTTATCTCCGGCGTGTATAACAGTGGGTGAAAGTATTTCTTTTCTGAACATATTTCCGCTGATTTTTCCGGACATGCAGTATACTGCGCCTATAGAAAGAGTATCGAAAACGTAGTTGTTATTATAAAATACTATGACAATATCTGATGAACCGTCTGTTCCGGCTGCTCGGTAGAGGGTGAAGTCACGGCGAATGTGTTTGGGAGCAAGCTTTGAGGTGATTTTAATGCGGAGAACGGCAGTTTCGCCTGTCTGTGCTTCAGCGATGGTGATGGGTGAGGTATAGTCGGTATAGCGTCGTGGAAGGTGGTATAGCAGGTCATAGGGTGTGGATATTTCAAGACGCTGATAGGCAAGACTGCGCTTTTCACCAACGCCCTTTAAACGTGATATAGGGTGGAAGAGTTCGTTCATGGTATGCTCCTTTCGTTTAGTTGTCAATAGACAGCACCGCACAAAGTCCGCCTGACGGCACATCTGACGTACAGGCTTTATATGGTGATGTCTATAGTATAATTATAGCATAAAAAAAGCAATTCAGCAAGAATAAGATGAAGTTTAAATTGTAGTTTGTATTTGATTCTTGTTTGCATTGCAGAGCGAATTGAATGGCTCCCCTTAGCAAGGGGAGCTGTCAGCGAAGCTGACTGAGGGGATTGTGAAGAGAGAATCAGACTATAATTTTCAGCTATACTTGCTG
>JAGAOV010000021.1 GCA_017623515.1 Ruminococcus sp.
GAGCCGAAAGCCTCCCCTTAGCAAGGGGAGGTGGCTGAGCGAAGCGAAGTCGGAGGGGATTGCGCCCAGCGAGTACGGCTGAAAATTATAGTCTGCTTTTCTATCCACAATCCCCTCAGTCGTCACTTCGTGCCGACAGCTTCCCTTACTAAGGGGAGCCTTTCGTGGTGTGCCTGCGGCACATATAAACTACAATTCACCAAAAACAGGAGGATCTATTATGAATCAGGCAATAATTCTCGCCGGCGGACACGGCAAGCGCATGAAAGCTGACATACCGAAGCCTATGCTTCAGATACTGGATATACCCATGCTTGGATGGGTAATACGTGCATGTAAAGAGGCAGGCACGGAGAAAATATGCGTTGTAACAGGCTACAAGGCTGAATATATCGAGCATTATCTTAACGGAAAGTATGATACTGCGCTCCAGTCAGAGCGTCTTGGTACAGGGCATGCGGTTATGCAGGCGGAGAAGTTTCTTTCGGAAAACAAGGACGGCAACACTCTCGTTCTCTGCGGTGACGCTCCTTTCATGGACGCTGAAACTATCAGTTCTGCGCTGGAGCTGCATACTGCACAGAACAATGCTGTAACAGTAATCACAGCGGAGCTTGAGAAGCCTTATGGCTACGGCAGAATCGTGAGAAGCGAGACTGACGGTATTGCGGCTATCGTTGAGGAAAAGGACGCATCTTCTGCACAGAAGAAGATAAAGGAAGTAAATTCAGGAGCATACTGGTTCAGAACAGCGGATCTTATAGAACTGCTGTCAAAGCTTACTCCTCAGAATGCGCAGGGTGAATATTACCTTACAGATACGATAAAGCTTGCTATAGAAAGCGGCAGACGTGCAGGAGTATATCTTACTGAAAATACTGATGTTATCCTCGGTGCGAATACAAGAAAGGATCTTCTCATGCTTCGTGAGAAGGCAAGAAAGAATATCCTTGAAAAGCACATGGAGAACGGCGTTGACTTTATCTGTACAGAGGGCGTTGTTATCGGAACTGATGTTGAAATTGAGGCAGGAACAGTTATCCAGCCTAACACCATTCTCAAGGGCAGGACAAAGATTGCCGGCGGCTGCAATATAGGCCCGAACTGTGTTATTGAGAACACTGTGATCGGTGAAAGATGTATGCTCAATGCAGTACAGGCTTATGATTCCGTTATTGAGAATAATGTAAAGATAGGGCCTTTCGTACATATCAGACCGAATTCACATATTAAAAGCGGCGTAAAGATCGGCGATTTCGTAGAGGTAAAGAATTCCGTTATCGGGGAGCAGACATCCGTTGCACATCTTACATATGTTGGCGACAGTGACGTAGGCAAGAAGGTAAACTTCGGCTGCGGAACTGTAACCGTAAACTATGACGGCGTAAGCAAGCAGAGATGTGAGATCGGTGACAACTGCTTCATCGGATGCAATACAAATCTCATTGCGCCGGTAAAGCTTGGTACGGGTGTATATACAGCGGCTGGTTCTACCATTACAAAGGATGTTCCGGACTATGCCCTTGCGGTTGAGCGTGGTCAGCTGAAGGTAAGAGAGGGTTACAGTCTGCGAAAGCTGAAGGACAGGCTCTTCTCAGGTGATAAGGAGAAGAAATAAATATTAATCAGTTTGTCTAAAATCCTCCGAAAGCCTCCCCTTAGTAAGGGGAGGTGGCTGAGCGAAGCGAAGTCGGAGGGGATTGTGCCTAACGAGTAAGGCTGAGAATGAAAGTTTGATTTTCTCTCCGCAATCCCCTCAGTCGTCACTGTGTGCCGACAGCTCCCCTTACTAAGGGGAGCCTTATTCGGTGCGCTTTTCGTATTTACACATATCAAACTCTATTTATATTAGATAAAACAAGGAGTCCCCATGAGCATATTCGATATTTTCAAGTCCCTCGAAGAACAGAGGGGAACAACCTCTGCTTCCGGAAAGATAACATGGATAATAGCAGGTCTGGGAAATCCCGGAATGACCTACGCAAACACACGCCACAACGCAGGCTTTATGGCACTTGATCAGCTTGCAAAGGCAGGCGGTATTGAGGTTAAAACCATGCGATTCAAGAGCGACTGCGGCGATGGAAATGTTGGCGGTGAGCGTTGTCTGCTGATGAAACCCACAACATTCATGAATTTAAGCGGTGAAGCAATTTCACAGGCGGCGGCTTTCTACAAAATTCCACCCGAAAGAATTGTTATAATGTATGATGACATATCTCTTCCGCCGGGTAAGCTGCGCATAAGAAGAAAGGGAAGCGCAGGCGGTCATAACGGCATGAAGAGCATCATCGCACTTCTCGGCACGGATGAATTTCCAAGAGTAAGGATAGGCGTTGGTGCGAAGCCGAATCCAGCCTATGACCTTGCAGACTGGGTTCTTAGCAAGTTTACCGAGGATGATATGAAAAGCCTTACGCCTGCCCTTGAAAATGCTGCAAGGGCAGCGGAGCTTATCGTTCAGGGTAAGATAGATGAGGCGATGAATAAATTCAGCACAAAATGAATTTCTGTTTATCATTCAGTTTGAAATTGTAGGGGGCGGCGCCTTCGACGCCCCGCCGACAATGTGCGTAAATAACGGGACGTCGTGGGCGCCGTCCCCTACATTTTTTAATCTTTCATGTAATAGAGAAAATTCATTCATAATAAAACGAAAGGAGGAAATCCATGAATCTGTTCCAGAGCGCATTTGAATCTCTGTCGGTATTCAAAAGCCTTGAATCTGCGTATAAAAACGGAAGTTCGCCTGTATCTCTTACAGGTCTTTCTCTTGTGCATAAGTCACATCTTGCCCTTGCATTTTCGCAAAAGCTCAATAAGCCGGTTCTTGTAATTTCACCGGATGAAAACGAAGCTCGGAAAATTTGCAGCGATATAAATACCATGTCCGGCAGCAGCCAGACCGCAGCACTCTTCCCGTCAAGAGAGCTTATCCTTGCGCCGGTGGAGGGTGTTTCCGGTGAGTTCGTCCATGCACGTCTTGCAGCCTTGTCTGCCGTCATGTCCGGAACTTGCAGTGTGGTTTCAGCGTCTGTAGAGGCTGTCATGCAGCCCTGCATCCCCAAGGCTCAGCTTATAAGTCATACCCTTACCATACGCCCTATGGATACTCTTGAGTTTTCGGAATTTACAAGAAAGCTTGTGTCTATGGGCTACGTCCGTGCGGATACAGTAGAAGGTCAGGGACAGTTTGCAGTGCGTGGTGCAATTGCAGATATTTTCCCTGCACAGGCACAGAATCCTGTACGAATAGAGCTTTGGGGCGATGAAATAGATACGGTTTCGGAATTCGATGTTCAGTCCCAGAGAAGAATATCACAGCTTGCAGAGGTACTCATTCCTCCGGCTCAGGAAATAATATGCGATACTGATACTCTTGCAGAGAAAATAGAAGCTCTTTCAAAAACGCTCCGTGGAAAGCATGCTGAACAGGCAAAGAAAATTCTTAGTTCAGATGCAGCAGTTCTCAGGGATGGAATCTCACTCAGCAATACAGATAAATATCTTCCTCTTATTTTTGAAAGACTGCCCCTTATTTTTGACTATGATTTCGGCGCAGTCATATTCAGCGAAATTTCCTCCTGTGCAGACCATGCCGGCAATATCTCGCTCCGGTATCAGGAGGATGTGAAGTCGATGCTTGAGGAAGGCTATCTTTGCCGTGGACTTACAGGTCATATTGCAGAGCTTCATGACATACAGAATGAAGCGGAAAAGCATGGCTTCTGCATTTATGCCAGCAACTTTCTGCAAGGCGGCGAACAGGTTCAGTTTAAAAAGCTTCTCTCCATGGACGCATACCAGAATGCGCCATGGGGCGGTGAAATGCGTTCGCTTTGCGAGGATCTCCGTGAATTTGCAGAGCTTGGTTACTGCACTGTTCTTGCTGCCGGAAGTGATAAGACTCTTCCGATTATAATGAGCGATCTCCAAAGGGATGGTTTCTCATGCAGCGTCCTTGACGAAAATTCCAAATGGACAAAGGGGCATGTTTTCCTGATGACAGGCAGTCTGTCAGGCGGTTTTTCCTATCCGGAAATAAAAACCGCCCTTATCACTCAGGCAAAGGCTCAGGAATCACGAAAGCGAAAACACAAGGCAGCAGCCGGCAAGGAGCTTCGCTCTCTTGCAGATCTTACTAAGGGCGATCTTGTGGTACACGCTCTTCATGGAATCGGACGCTTTAACGGCATAAAAAAGCTTCAGCTTGAGGATATTACAAAAGATTATATAATGATACAGTACGCAGGAAATGAGAATCTCTATGTTCCTGTAACACAGATGGATCTTGTATCAAAATATATCGGTTCAAAGGATGACAGCGGAGTAAAGCTTCATAAGCTGTCATCGTCTGAATGGCAGAAAACAAGAAACAACGTAAAACGTGCCGTCAAGGATATGGCAAAGGAGCTGACTGCGCTGTATGCCAAGCGTGAACAGACAAAGGGGTTCGCATTTGAGCCGGATGACGAGGTTCAGCGTGACTTTGAACAGCGTTTTCCATACATTGAAACGGATGACCAGCTTACAGCCATTGATGAAATAAAGGAGGATATGCAGCGTCCACGCCCTATGGACAGACTTCTCTGCGGAGATGTAGGCTTCGGTAAGACGGAGGTTGCTCTCCGTGCGGCTATGAAGTGCGTTCTCAGCGGAAAGCAGTGCGCTGTCCTCGTACCGACAACAGTTCTTGCAATGCAGCACTATCAGACTGCACTCAGACGCTTTGAACAGTTTCCCGTAAATGTGGAGCTTCTCTCACGCTTCCGCACTCCCAAACAGCAGAAAGAGACTATTGCACGTATGAAAAGCGGCAAGGCAGATATTATCATCGGTACTCATCGTATCGTTCAGAAGGATATAGAATTCAAAAATCTGGGACTTGCAATCGTTGACGAAGAGCAGCGTTTCGGAGTTGCCCACAAGGAAAAGTTCAAGGAGATGTTTGCAGGCGTGGATATGCTTACGCTTTCTGCAACGCCTATTCCACGTACCCTCAATATGGCAATGAGCGGTATACGTGATATGTCGGTCATTGCAGAAGCTCCTCAGGACAGACACCCTGTCCAGACTTATGTTATGGAGTACCAGTTCGGCGTTATAATCGGTGCAATTGAACGTGAACTCCGGCGAGGCGGACAGGTCTACTATCTGCATAACCGTGTTGATACTATTGAATATACAGCAGCAAAAATTCGACAGGCTATTCCGGAGGCTAGAATAGGCGTTGCTCACGGCAAGATGGGCGAAATGGAGATGTCCGAGGTCTGGAGGCAGCTTGTGGAGCATGAAATAGATGTGCTTGTATGCACGACTATTATAGAGACTGGTGTTGACGTTTCCAATGCCAATACGCTTATCCTTGAAAATGCAGACTGCTTCGGTCTTTCACAGCTCTATCAGCTTCGAGGACGTGTGGGGCGTGGCAGCAGGCGAGCATACGCATATTTCACATTCAAGCGTAATAAATCTATTACAGAAGTCTCCGCTAAACGACTTGCGGCAATGCGTGAATTCACACAGTTCGGCAGCGGCTTCCAGATAGCTCTCCGTGACCTTGAAATACGTGGTGCAGGCAGCATTCTCAGCGGAAGACAGCACGGACACATGGAAGCTGTCGGATATGATATGTACCTTAAACTTCTCTCAGAAGCTGTTGCAGAGGAACGTGGAGAGCCTTTGCCAAAGGCGGCAGAATGTGTGGTTGACGTTCAGATAAACGCTCATATTCCGGAGGATTACATTGAAAGTCTTAGTCAGAGGCTTAGTATTTACAGGAAGATCGCCGCTATTGAGACAAAGGACGAGGAGACCGACCTGCTGGACGAGCTTATTGACCGCTACGGCGATCCGCCTAAGGAGATAACAGGACTTATTACTGTATCCCTGCTTAGAAACAGGGCGGCTCTTTTGGGAATTACGGAAATAAATCAGCGTATGGACAGAATGTATTTTTATATATCAAATCCAACACAGGAGCAGGTCACATCACTTGCAGAGGAATTCCGTGGAAAAATCATATTCAACAGCCTTAAAAAACCATATATAGGCGTTACCATTCAGAAGGGAATAAAGCCTCTTGACCTTATGCGGAGAGTTATTGAGGTTATGGAATCCGGAATTTTACAGCAGAAGTGACAATAATTGCATATATAATTTGTGCAATTTAACAGTAGACAGATTTTTTCAGATGTGCTATAATATCCACAATAGGTAAAATACGCCCTAATGTAAATCAGGGCAAACATGAGAAGGAGAATACATAACATGAACACTTTAAAGAAGATTTTTGCAGCTGCTACAGCAGTTGCTTCTGTAGGCGTACTTACATTCGCTTCCATCGGTGCTTCCGCTGCACCTGCACCTGCTGAAGAACCTCCGTATACAGTAGAACTCAGCATCTCTGCTGGTACTGAACAGGCTTGGGGCGTAAATGCTGTATCTGTATCTGATAATGGTTCTTATACTTCTGAATACACATTCACACAGGGTTCTGCTTCTATCGAGCTGCTCCTGTTTGATTCCAGCATCAACCTCTATGCTTTCGCTCCGGAAGGAACTACTGATGTTGCATCTGATACATCAGTACGTTTGACATGCGACAGCATCAAGATCGTAAGAGTTGACGGCACAGAAGAGGCTATCACATACAACGGTCCTGGTGCAGACGCTTTCATGACAGGTGACAATGGTTCATGCGCTCGTCTGAATATCCTCAACACATGGGGTCAGAACACAATGTGTACTGATATTGATACTACTCTGCCTGGCGAAGGTGTTGCAGTAGGCGATAAGATCGTTGTTGACTGGTCTGTATCTGGTCTGACATTTGGTTCTGAAGGCGGCGAAAACAACGATACTCCGGCAGAAACAACTACAACAACCGGCAGTGAAGGCGGCACAACAACTACTACAACAACTACTACAAGCAGCATCCAGAAAAATATTTGGAAGACAAAAATCCCCATGAGAAAATACAGGTTCAAAGGTCGGACGATTATTTTCC
>JAGAOV010000022.1 GCA_017623515.1 Ruminococcus sp.
GAAAGAGACTAAAATTCTTAGTTTTTCTCGCTGGGTACAATCCCCTCAGTCAGCTTCGCTGACAGCTCCCCTTACTAAGGGGAGCCTTTCGACTCGCTCTTCAAAGCAAATGAAAATTACCGATAAACTACAATTTATAAATTCCAACCATAAAGGAGGATTCACAAATGGAAATCACACCAGAGCTTTACAAGGACATGACCGACAGGATAATGCCCAAATCAAAAAGTTATATGAACATACCCAAAGCCTTTCTTATAGGCGGTGCAATATGCCTGCTGGGAGAATGCCTGCTGAATCTTTATGGAAGCATGGGACTCGAAAAGGAAGCGGCAGGTTCATGGACATCAATTACCCTTGTGTTTTTAAGCGCACTTCTTACTGGACTGGGATGGTATGAGCGAATAGCAAAACACGCTGGTGCAGGAACGCTCGTTCCCATAACAGGCTTTGCAAACGGAGTAACAGCTCCTGCAATCGAAGCAAGAACAGAGGGCTGGATACTTGGAGTAGGCGCAAAAATATTCACTATTGCAGGGCCGGTACTTCTGTACGGTACAGCGGCTTCTGTAGTATATGGTATATTTCTTGTGCTTTTCGGATGAATGGAGGTAAAACATGCAGATAAGAACAGACCTTGCCCTTGAACGCATGAATGAAAACATTTCCTCGGACAAGGGTGTACACAGTACCGTCCGAGGAGAGCATTTTCGCATAACTGATATAAAAATAGACAGTGACTTTGCAGGCAGACACATAGGCAAGCCCAAAGGACGTTACCTCACCCTTGAAACGAACGCCCTCAGCCGCTTTTCGGACTTCTATCAGCAGATGACAGAGGAATTTGCCGCAGAGCTTTCCGCTTTTCTTCCGGAAGATGGCGGCGTTCTCATAACAGGTCTTGGAAATAGTGCAATCACACCTGACGCTTTAGGCCCTCGCTGTGCCGGAAAGGTTCTTGCAACTCGTCACCTGAAGGACGAGCTTCAGGAGGGCGAAGCCGATTTCCTCAGAAGTCTGCGTCCGGTAAGCGTTCTGCAAAGCGGCGTTCTTGGGCAGACTGGCATTGAAACAGCAGAGATAGTCTCAGCAGTATGTCAGAAAACGAAGCCTGCTGCTGTTATCGCAATTGACGCTCTTGCCTGTGCGGAGCTTTCACGTCTGGGTACTACTATTCAGATGTGCGACAGCGGAATAAGTCCCGGAAGCGGTGTTCATAATAAGAGGATGGAGCTTTCGGAGAAAACATTGGGTGTGCCTGTTATTGCTGTGGGAGTGCCTACTGTAGTTGACCTCCATACGGCTGCCCTTAACCTTACCGGACAGAATGCCGCCGCAGGAAGTCCTAATATGATGGTAACACCAAGAGATATTGACAGGCTTATAGACCATGCCGCCGGAATGATAGCCTGCGGAATAAACCTTGCCCTACACAAAGAGCTGTCCTTTGCGGATGCAGAATCGCTGTGAAAATCACCGCAGAATCAAAGACGAAAGCCGCCGTGCATCTGCACAGCGGCTTAGTTTTTACATATTTTTACGCACCCATCTTATTAAGGTCATTCTGCATCAGAGCATAAGCTACGATACCGAGACCGATAAATGTGAGGATGAGATACAGAACGCCGGAATTGCCGGATTCCATACCACGTGCAGCCTTTGCACGGTCAAGCTTCTCGCCCTGCTTGTAAGCCCAGTAGAATCCGTAGATTCCGCATGTAACGATAGTAAGCAGAAGAGCGATACCGCCGGAAGTTGCTTCGGACTCGCCTGCAATTCTGTTTGTATCGTCTGTGAGTACTACGAACCAGTAGAGTGCGTAGATACCGCAGGTAACGATAGACAGGATGATAGCCAGAGCGATATTTCTCTGATCCTTTTCACCTGACATGTTAGTACCAGCGTTTACAGCCGGTGTAGTTGTAGCTGCTGCATTGCCGAATGATGTTCCGCAGTTCGGGCAGTTTGCAGAGCCTTCCGGTGCGTTTGCACCGCAGTTAGGACAAAACATACTAAAAACTCCTTATATATGTAATATAACCATATTATACACTACGTGACATTATTTGTCAAGGGATACCCTTTATTTTTACACGGTATAGTCATAAAAAGCTGTATTTGTGAGAATATTAAGGCTAAAATTAACTGATTTTTCTGCAAAGCAGCCGGATATGACATATTTTTCTGCAATAATATACTGACAAAAATGTGCACCGGTTACATTTGTAATTATATGTCCATTGTTAAAGGAAAATACCGCATTTTTCATAGGGTATGAGATACCTCTGCCTACAGCTTTCACAAAGCTTTCCTTGAGTGTCCATATGCGTGCGAACAGAAGGTCGGGATTGTCTGAATTCTGGAGCTGTTCTGTCTCCTGCGGCGCACAGACACGCCTTGCAGCACCGATGCGCATTTTGCTGACAGGCTCGCAGTCAATGCCGAGGGGAGCGTTTCCGGCGGCGCATAAGGCAAGACCTTTGCAGTGGGAAAGGTTTATATGAATATGAGGATGTGAGGAAAGAAAAGGCTTTCCGTGAGAATTTTTCGCAAGGGAAAATTCCTCTATTCCGTATTCCTGCCTCAGAACGAACCGCAGAAGAGCATGGGCAGTTTCATGCTCCTGACGGCGGTCAGTCTCATGAAAAAAACATGCATAGATTTTCATTTTATCACCTCAGTGAAGTATTTCCTTTGCAAGCTCCGGCTTGTCTGTGATAATATGGTCTGCTCCTATATCCGCAAGGCGTTTCATTTCCGCAGAAGTATTTACCGTCCATGCGTAGACCTCCTTGCCGCAGCGGTGGGCGTTTATAATGGTCTGTTCCTTTATGAACATGCTTTTTATGCTGAATGCATCTGCAGCTTCAAGGTCATAGAAGTAACCGGAGGCTCTGCTCATGATGAGACCAGTGTGAATATCCTCAGAACATTTCTTGATGCGCTTGAGGGTATCATAGGAAAAGGATGTAACGCAGCATTTATCTTCCATATTGTATTTCAGAATAAGATCAGCAGCCTGTTTTTCGCCGTTCAGCTTTTGAGAGAAGTTTTTCAGCTCTATGTTCAGAAAGCACCGTCCGTCAATAAAAGCAAGAACCTCCTCAAAGGTCATTATCCCTGCGCCGCTGAATTCCGGAGCAAACCACCTGCCAGCGTCGAGAGATTGTATCTCTTCATAAGTCACGTCTGATACATTTTTGTCCAGACCTGTTATTCTCTCCATGTTCAGATCATGGAACACGATGAGAACGCCGTCAGCGGTCTGCTGAACATCAAGCTCGATGCCGTCTGCGCCGGCGTTTATGGCGGCTTCAAAGGAAAAGGCAGTGTTTTCGGGTGCAGTATCGGACGCACCACGGTGGGCAATTATAAGAGGAGCCTGATGGAATAGAAACCTGAGAGCGTTATTTTCAGAAACTGCGATATAAAGGCAGGTGACGCTGACTATGCCAAGAACGGACGCTGCGATGACAGCTAAAAAGCGTGATCTTGGGCGGATGTGTTTTTGTGACTTATTCATACTGCACCTCCGTTTGCGGAATGAAATACACTAACGCACACCAAAGAGCGAACAATCAATAAAAGTTTTTTGATCCAGCAATTTTTCAAAAATGCTGGTGGGTCAAGGGCAAAGCCCTTGTCGCTCTCCGCAGAGAGCGAAACACTCCCTACTAAAAGGCATGGTATGCTTTCACTGAGAGAATAAAACCAAATTTCGCCATAAAAAACACTTTCTGATAAAGTCAAGTCAATCTAAGGAAGTCTGCTTTCAGCACGCAGAAAAGAAAGCAGGCGAAATTTGTGACATAGCAGGAGAAAACGGCGTGAAACGCCGGAGAATCCTGCGGATGGTACGAGTATTATTCCCAAGGATGTTTGTTCAAGGGTTCAAACCAGTACCGGAAGTTTTATGAAAAGCTTGGATTCAGGGTAGGTAACTTTAAGTTTTGATTCTTAGATTGACCTCACTCGTGCAGACCCCAAGAATTGGTCGCTCTGCTCCCTCTCTTGCTAAGTTTCAAATTTCGCCTGCTTTCTTTACTGCGGACGTTAGCAAGGCTTTCTTGGATTGACTTGATTATGGGGAAGTGTTTTTTGAGGGCGAAATCTGTGCTGATTCGCTTAGATAAAAATGCTCGTGAATTTTAGTGCTATGATTGCTCCGCAATCATCTGGGACTTCTCGTCCCTCTCCACGAGCCCGTCCCCTCTGTCAGCTTCGCTGACATCTCCCCGCACTGCGGGGAGTCACCCTACGACCGCTTTTTTTGAAAAAAGCGGCGCAAAAAAACTTTTCCCATACAACAACAGACACCTGCCGATACAGATGCCTGTGTTATTATTATTCACCTGCCGCACACAGGTATTCACCAATTATCTCTCATCCATAGGAACATAATCCCTCGGCTCTCTGATCGCCAGATACGCCGGACGAATTATCTTTGCAGAGTTGATAAGCTCCTCGATTCTGTGTGCAGACCATCCCGCAATTCTTGCGATAGCAAAAAGCGGCGTGTAGAGATCAGTAGGAATTCCCAGCATTTTGTAAACAAATCCGCTGTAAAGGTCGATGTTTGCACAAACGCCCTTATATATCTTCCTCTTAGCCGAAATAAGCTCCTTTGCAATACGCTCTACATCTGCGTAAAGCTGGAATTCATCATGACATCCCTTTTCAATAGAAAGCTTTTCCGCATAGGATTTGAGTATCTCAGCTCTGGGATCGGATACGGAATAAACAGCGTGACCCATGCCATAGATAAGACCGCTTCTGTCAAAGCCTTCCTTGTCAAGAAGCTTTCTCAGATACTCTGTAAGCACAGCCTCATCCTTCCAGTCAGGAACATTCTTCTTCAGATCGTCAAACATCTCCATAACCTTCAGATTAGCTCCGCCGTGCTTCGGGCCTTTAAGTGAACCCAGTGCAGCGGCAATTGCTGAATATGTGTCAGTACCGGAGGAAGTCACAACATGCACAGTAAATGCCGAGTTGTTGCCGCCGCCGTGTTCTGCATGAAGTACCAGTGCAAGGTCGAGAAGTCTTGCTTCAAGCTGTGTATACTGTCCGTCCGGACGAAGCATTATAAGGAAATTCTCTGCGATAGTCTTGGTTGGATCAGGTCGGTGATATACCATACTCTCGCCCTGACGGAAATACTGTGATGCCTGATAGCTGTATACAGCCATCGCCGGAAAACGTGCAATAAGCTCAAGGCTCTGTCGCATTACGTTTTCAATAGATGTATCGTCCGGATTCGGATCAACTGCATGAAGTGAAAGCACACACTTCTCCATCATGCTCATGATATTATCACTTGGCATTTTCATGATAATTCCGCTTTTGAACCTCTCCGGAAGTATCTGGTATTCTGACATTATCTCATGGAATTCGTCAAGCTGCGCTTCATCGGGCAGTTCGCCTGTGAGAAGCAGATATACTATTTCCTCAAAGCCGAATCTGTCTCTGCTTATGAAGCCGTCAACCAGATCCTGTATGCGTATTCCTCTGTAGTAAAGCTTACCCTCTTCCGGTACACGCACTCCGTTTTCCATTCTGCTTGCAGTTACCTGACTTACCGTGGTAAGTCCTGCCACTACGCCCTTGCCGTCTGCGTCACGCAGACCTCTCTTTACATCATGTACTCCGTAAAGCTCCGGCGGAATGTGGTATCTTTCCATTGATTCTCCGGCAATACGTGCCGTCTTCTCTGCATTCTTTCTGTACTGCTGTGCCATTGCATCCAGCTTTTCCATTATCGGTGTACTGTTTTCCTTATACATTAAGACTCCTTTCGTAATACGGGTGGATGTGGGTTTGTGTCTGTTTGGATTTTCATTATAGATAAAGGCTCCCTTTTTGCGAGGAAGCCTTTAACTGTAAACATTAAATGCTGAGCAGCGTTAGTGGCTGTGCGTGTACTCATCCGAGGCCGCACTCGTCGTATTCGCTCCACCTTTCATCATATGCACGATTTTCCATAGTACGGCATACAGCGTAGGCAACAGCAGCAAGAGCAGCGATAACTGCAAGAAGAACTGACAAGCCGCCAAGTCCATCGCTTCTCTTAATCTGTTTCATTAAAGAACGCCTCCCTCGGCAGCCGCTTCGTCAGCACCGGCAGCAGCACCCATTTCTGCCATCAGACGTGCAAGCTCAGCGTCAACCTTTGCGTCGTTTTCCATCTGTTCAAAGCTCTTCATATCGCCTGTACCGCCTGCGATTTCAGCGAAAGCAGAAGCCTCGGCTTCCTGACGTTCGATCTTTTCTTCCATGCGAGTGAACTTATCAAGTGCAGCAGAAGCGTCCATGCCGCCCATAGACTGAGCGAGATTCTTCTGAGTCTTAGCCATCTGAGAACGTGCGATAAGCATGGACTGTCTGCCCTTAGCTTCGTCAAGCTTTGACTTGAGAGCCTCTACCTGATCACGGATAGCCTCTGTTTGAGTGGTAATAGTTTCCAGCATCTGAGCTGTGGATTCAACATCTGCATCAGCCTTAACCTTATAGGAGAGAGCCTTCTTAGCCATTTCAGCGTCACCGGCAGCAAGAGCAGCCTTTGCCTTGGATTCCCAGTTTGCTGAATTGCGTACAGCCTGTTCATGCTGACGCTCTGCGATTCTCTGGCTTGCCATAGCCTTGCCCAGAGCTTCTGTTGAAGTGCGTACATCCTTCTGAAGATCAATAATGATCTGCTTGACCATCTTTTCCGGATCTTCTGCACGGTCTATCATATCATTGATATTAGCTTTTAATACATCACCGATTCTTGAAAAAATACCCATAGTAAATTACCTCCGTTGTCTTTTTTCGATTGATCAGTTACCTGACATTCTTATTATACCGTACTCTGCCGCCTTTGTCAAGGAAAAGATTACAATTCGGATACAAAAAGTAACAAGCGGCTTACGCGGCAATTTATGCTATTACTATTTTACCATAAAATGCACAGCATGTCAATTCTTTAGTTCACATTTCACCACATTTTCATCATTACAGAGACAAAAAGGCGTATACTCTCAATACTTCCCTTGACAAATTTTCTGATTTTGCATATAATAGAAGTGCGTAATAGAGAAAGAAAAGGTGGTGCGGAATTGTTCCGGAGACTTAAAGAAGACATTGCTCTTGTAAAGGAAAAAGATCCTGCCGCAAAAAATGGCTTAGAAATATTATTCACTTATTCCGGTCTGAAAGCCGTATGGAGTTACAGAGTGGCTCACTGGTTCTACAGACACAAGCAGTTTACTATAGCACGTATAATTTCGCAGCGTGCAAGAAATAAAACAGGCATTGAGATTCATCCCGGCGCACAGATAGGCAGCAGGCTTTTCATCGACCACGGCATGGGCGTTGTGATCGGTGAAACCACTATTATTGGTGACGATTGTCTGCTGTATCAGGGCGTAACTCTGGGCGGTACAGGCAAGGATAAGGGAAAGCGTCACCCAACTCTCGGCAATAATGTCATGGTAGGCGCAGGTGCAAAGGTCTTAGGGCCTATAGAGATCGGTGATAACGTTAAAATTGCTGCAAACGCTGTTGTCCTCAAGCCTATTCCGGCTAACTGTACGGCAGTAGGCGTTCCGGCACGAGTTGCAGTTCGTGATGGTGTTAAGGTTGACCAGCTTGACCATGTACATTATCCTGATCCTACTATGCAGGATATTACGGAACTGCGTACAGGTATGGATAAGCTTCGCCACGAGGTCGATTTCCTTGAACATCAGTACGAGCTGGAGCATGAGCGTCCGGCGGAATAAAATAAATGAACATTTAAATCCGTTAATTGTAGGGGACGCTCCTTACTGGAGCCTGTCCCCTTTGTCCCTGCGGGACATTTCCCCATCCCATGGGGAATACCCACGACGTCCCGCTGATGTGGACGCATAACTAACGGGACGTCGAAGGCGCCGTCCCCTACAAATCGTTTTATGCGTTATCTGAAAGTAATGAATAAAATACAATACATTCCCGAAAAGGAGAAGTCAAAATGAAAATCTATAACACCATGTCAAGAAAGACAGAAGAACTTGTTCCAATGGAGGAAAACCATGTCCGCATCTACGCATGCGGCCCTACAGTATACAACTACATCCACATCGGAAACGCACGCCCTATCTGCGCATTCGACGTTCTGAGACGTTACCTGAAGTACAAGGGCGTAAAGGTGACATATGTGCAGAATTTCACAGACGTTGACGACAAGATCATCCGCCGTGCAAATGAAGAGGGCGTTGATTCTCTGGAAATTTCTGAAAAGTACATTGAGGAATACAAGAAGGACGCTCACGGTCTGAATGTAATGGACGCAGACGTTCATCCCAAGGTAACAGAGAGCATGGATCTCATTATCAACATTGTTGAGAAGCTTGTGGAATCCGGTCATGCATACGAGAAGGACGGCGATGTTTACTTCCGCACACGTTCCTTTGAGGGCTACGGCAAGCTGTCCGGTCAGCCTATCGAGGAACTTCAGTCCGGCGCACGTATCGACGTAAACGACATCAAGGAAGATCCGCTGGATTTCGCTGTATGGAAGAGTGCTAAACCGGGCGAGCCTTACTGGGAATCACCGTGGGGCAAGGGCAGACCAGGCTGGCATATCGAATGCTCCGCTATGTCAAGCCACTATCTGGGCGAAACTCTCGACATCCACTGCGGCGGTCAGGATCTTATCTTCCCTCACCATGAAAACGAGATCGCACAGAGCGAGGCTGCGTCCGGCAAGACATTTGCAAACTACTGGATGCACAACGGTTACATCAATATAGACAACAAGAAGATGTCAAAGTCTCTGGGCAACTTCTTTACAGTGCGTGAGGTTGCTGAAAAGTACGGTTACGAGGTTATCCGCTACATGATGGTACAGGCTCACTACAGAAGTCCTATCAACTACTGCAAGGAGCTTCTTGACGCATGCAAGGCTTCACTTGAAAGACTCTATACCTGCCGTGAAACTCTTGACCGTGCGATAGGTGCGGCACAGTCAGGCAGCGTGACAGATGAAGCAAAGGCTGTTTTCGTTCAGCGCAGAGAGCAGTTTGAGGCTGCAATGGAGGAGGATCTCAACACTGCTGACGCAGTAACAGCACTCTTTGAACTTGCAAGAGACCTTAACAGAATGAGTGCGGATAATACTGTATCCAAGGAGCAGCTTACAGCAGGCGCAGAGCTTTTCGACGCAATGACAGAGGTGCTGGGTATTCTCTACAACCGCAAGAAGGCAGACGAGATTCCGGCAGAGGTAATGGCTCTTGCTGAGGAGAGAGCTGCTGCAAGAAAGGCGAAGAACTTTGCCGAGGCAGACAGACTCCGTGACGAGATCGCAGCACTTGGCTGGCAGATCAAGGAAACAAGACAGGGCACGGAAATTACGAAGCTGTAATGCTGAAATGTTTGCAGAAGAACCGATGAAAGCCTCTCCCTTGCTGATAATTTCATCAGCTTAGTTAAGATCGTTTGTAGGGGACGGCGCCCACGACGTCCCGTTAATTACGCACAACATCTGCGGGGCGTCGAAGGCGCCGCCCCCTACAAATTGTTCTATACTAAGTTGATGATATTGTTCTTACTAAGGGGAACCTTTGTGCGGAAATTCTGACTTTATCAGTAATTCCAAATCCCCAAGCCAACCACGGAGGTAAATAATGGCAAAGCTTAACAAGAAGACCGTTACACGAATGACCATACTTGTGTTTGTAATGACAGCAATAAGTCTTACCATGTTCTCGTGCAGCACGTACTGCGCACAGAATCATCAGACATATATCGACATGGCGGATGTTACCCTGCATCAGCTGGAAGAGCCGGAAGATAACGCTCCTACAGCGATAATACATACAACAGCCGGTGACATAACAGCAGTCCTCTATCCGGAGGAAGCACCGGAATATGTTGCTCAGTTCACACGCCTTGCAAAAGAAGGCTACTATGACGGCACATACGTTTTTCAGGTGGAAAAGGATGTTTACTTTTCCGCAGGAAGTCCCGATGTTACCGGCTCAGTTGACGGAACACAGGCGGCTTCTCCGGAGGAAAATGTTGTTATGGAAAAATCAGCAGACCTCTGGCCTTTCCGTGGTGCGCTCTGTGCGCCCAAGACCGGACACGACACAAATTTCTGGGACAACCTTTTCGGACAGGCTGCGGACTATACAGGCACACGTTTTCTTGTATGCGATACAATTGAGTTTGATGACGCAGCAAGAGAAGAGCTTGCGGCAATGGATGAGTCCGCAAAGAAGCTTACCGACGCATTTCTTGAAAAGGGCGGTGTACCCAACTATGCCCAGCAGATGACAATATTCGGACAGGCGTATGGGGATGAAAGCTTTGAGACCATTGATACCATAACTTCATCATCAGTAAAGGCTGCCGCAGAGGATACCGGATATACCGCACCTCTTGAGGATATTCTCATTGAAAGTATCGAGATAACCACATGGAATAAAGTTAACGACTGATTAAGGTAAGTAAATAGTTGAATTTCTTTCTTGATTTTATGTGCATATTGGCAGAAAATAACAAATCTGGAAAAGAATCAGCCGGAATTGCTTTACAAAAGCTGTGTTTTGGTGTATAATAGTATGGTTGAAATGAAAAACACTAATAAGCAGAATATAGTTATAGTAACAGGATAAAATAGAAATAGAGATCAACAGGATGTGCAGTATTACACTGCACCGGACAAAAGAACCACGCCTTAAAAAAAGAAAAGGCACTGTTCTGATTTAAGGAGAGAAAACGTTTTGGAAAAATTTGTAATTCGCGGCGGCCGCCGTCTGTCTGGTGAAATTGAAGTCAGCGGTGCTAAAAATGCGGCTGTAGCCCTTATACCGGCAGTTTTGCTTTGTGATGAACCATGTATTCTGGAAAATGTCCCTGACATAAGCGATGTTTCCATGAGTCTGCGCATTATGTATGAAATGGGCGCAAAGGTTGAGTACATTGACAAATCAACAGTAAAAATTTCCGCAGAAAATGTAAACAATTTCTGCGTTCCATATGAAAGCGCAAGAAGAATGAGAGCGTCATACTATTTCCTTGGCGCACTTCTCGGCAAATTCTCAAAGGCAAGAGTTTCCATGCCCGGCGGCTGTCCTCTCGGTGACAGACCTATTGACCAGCACCTCAAGGCTTTTTCCGCACTTGGAGCAACCTGCAACATTGAGTACGGCATGGTTGACCTTTTTGCTGAAAAGCTTACAGGTTCAAAAATCTACTTAGACGTTGTTTCAGTAGGCGCAACAATGAACGCCATTCTTGCAGCAGTAAGAGCAGAAGGTCTTACTGTCATTGAAAATGCAGCTAAAGAACCCCATATTGTTGACCTTGCCAATTTCCTCAACTCAATGGGTGCGGATATTATGGGCGCAGGTACTGATGTTATCAAAATCAGAGGCGTTGATTATCTCCACGGTACTACTTATTCTGTAGTTCCGGATCAGATCGAGGCAGGAACATTCATGGTAGCGGCAGCTGCAACAGGCGGTGATGTTCTCATAAAGAACGTTATCCCTAAGCATCTTGAGCCAATCACATCAAAGCTCCGCAAAATCGGTGTTAATGTAGATGAATTTGATGACAGCGTAAGAGTCTGGGTAGACGGTCCTCTTGTACGTACAAATATCAAGACACAGCCACATCCCGGTTTCCCCACAGACATGCAGCCTCAGATGGCAACTCTGCTGACTCTTGCAGAAGGTACAAGCATTGTTACAGAGGGCGTATGGGAGCAGAGATTCCGCTATGTAGATGAACTTAGAAGAATGGGTGCGGATATTTCTGTTGACGGAAAGGTTGCTGTAATTGAAGGCACAGGCAAGCTTACAGGCGCACCTGTAAAGGCATGTGACCTGAGAGCCGGAGCTGCGCTTATTATAGCAGGACTTGCAGCGAAGGGCATTACAGAGATAGAGGATATATATCATATTGAGCGTGGTTACGGCGGACTTGCAGAAAAGCTTCGTCAGGCAGGCGCAGATATTGAGAAGGTAACGACGCCTGTGGCGACTATGCGTGAGGCAGTTACCGGCTAAGAATATGAGAGCCGCCGCATTTTGCGGCGGTTTTTGTGTAGGATGAGATTTATATAAATTGTAGTTTATATGTGCCGCAGGCACACCACGAAAGGCTCCCCTTAGTAAGGGGAGCTGTCGGCACGAAGTGACGACTGAGGGGATTGTGGATAGAAAAGCAGACTATAATTTTCAGCCGTACTCGCTGGGCGCAATCCCCTCCGACTTCGCTTCGCTCAGCCACCTCCCCTTGCTAAGGGGAGGCTTTCGGCTC
>JAGAOV010000006.1 GCA_017623515.1 Ruminococcus sp.
AATTGGAAATCAGCAGCTCGGCATACTGACTGCCGCCGTCATATCTCTGAGCGAGATTGTTTAAGCGGCTGATTTCCTCCAGCGAGATCCCAGGCTGATTCCAAAGCTGACGGATCTCGGGACAGTCGTTGTACGACACCAGAAACTTTCCCTTGCAATTCATCAGCGCATCACGCAGACGGATATGATCTGCCGTAGTGAAACCAACATCCTTGTAGTAACTCTCCGTTGCGAAATACGGCGGATCGCAATAGAAAAAGCTGCTTTCCCGATCGTAATGGGCAAGCAGCTTTTCGAAGTCTCTGTTCTCAATGATGACCTTCTGCAAACGTCTGCTGGCAAGGTCGATCTGAGGGAAATCGTGCCAGAAGGAATGGGGCTGTGCGGCGTAGGATTCCAGTCCGCTGGCGTAACTCAGCCGGATCAGCTGGTAGAATTTCGCTGCACGTTCCACATCAGGAAACAGGGAAAGTGCCTGTTTTCGGTGTAATTCTGACAGAATCTCGAAGTCCTCTCGGGAGTTCAGACAGTAGCGAAGTTTTTCTTTCAGTGCCTCCGGCTGTTCTCTGACGCAGCGGTACAGGTTAGTGAGGTTGCTGTTGCGGTCGTTCCAGACCTCCATGTCGAGACCCATAGGCTTGCGGAACAGCACCCATCCAGCACCGCCGAACACCTCGATGTAACGCTCGTAGTACAAGGGAAAGCGGTCGATGATGGCATCTCGCAGTGCCTTCTTGCCGCCTACCCAACTCATGAAACTATCCATTTTTGCCTCCTTTCATTTCATCGCCGTGCTTTGCGGCGAACATCAGTGATGCGGTTATTAGTCCCACCGTCCCTCCCAAGAGTGTGCCTATTATGAATGCTGCCATTTTACATTCCTCCCATTGTCATTGTTTCTTCTTCTTGTTCCATACTTTCTTCCTGCCGCATTGCCTCAAGTACCTTGCGCAGTTCTTCGCAATATTCCGTATCCCTGACCTCATGAATCTGAATGCCGTTTGTCTTGAAAATCAGCCGGTTTTCTTCTGTTGTGATTCGCACATCACCGTACTGACCGTGCCAGCTGATAAATTCTGCAACCTCTTGCATATTGTGGAGCCGCTTATTGCCATCCACGGCGTGTCCGACCAGCAGCGGATATCTCTCATGTACATTTTCCTGCGCAATTACGTGGAATTTGTCCTCATCAGGGATCAGTCCAAGACCTCTGCCGTTGTCAAATTTGCAGTGAATCGTGCCGATGTCATCCACGTACAGAACCGTTCCTTTTGTGCCTGACGGAATCGGTCTCGGGTCGTTTTCCATGCTGTCCACCTGAATGCGTGTACCCTCCGGATACTGCGCTCTCAGGCGGTTTATCTGTTCCAGTGTCGGGATTTTGCTCATATTTCACCTCACAATCTCATATCCATGCTTTCTTCCATCTCCTGCTGTTCCAGTTCCTCCTCCGTCAGCAGTGACCATTCATCGCTGTCGTTCCAGAAGCTGACGTAGATGTTACCGTATTCGGCAGTTCTGATTTCACGCTGCTCGAAGCCCTCACCAACGCCATCCGATGACTGACCGGTGAGATAATCCCGAAGTTCCTCAAGATCTTTGCTGTTCAGCTCACCATGAACCTGACAGGTGTACATACCCACCAGCTCGCCGTCCCGAACGGTCACAGAGGGTACAGCTGAGTAAACCTTTTCTGAAACGGATTTCTCTCGGTCGTAATACTCCATCAGACCTCGTTTTCCGTCATCGGAGCAATACGTTTCAAGCCGCTTCTGCACTGTATCTGCATAGCCGGCTACAGCGAATGGTGAGATTTCGGGATATTCCTCGCCGTAATCGTACTCCTCATCATACTCCGGCTCTCTGCGGATGGTAAGGGGACAGTAGAATTTCAGTTCCTGTAGCTTTTGCATTGCGCCCTCCTTTCTTTCCTTTGCCAATATGCTTCATGTCTATCCGATCGCACCACCTCCTTCGCCGGAAAACAAAAAAGGGCGAGTCCTGTCAAACCAGACAAAACCCGCCCACAAACTTCTACATATATGACAAAAGGCGAATCTGAGAAATCTTCCTCAAATTCGCCTTTTCATCCTTTATTTTCTCCCTCAAAACCTTGACTCGAGCGTTCGAATCTTGTTAGTCGTTCAAAATTGCCCAATGTCATCTATGGTTTTGAAGGCACTTTTTTCGCCCTGTAAAACGCAAAAAACCACGGAATTTCCGTGGTTTTTTGACGTGTCATCTATTTTGTATGACCATGATGGTCGAGGTGACAGGATTCGAACCTGCGGCCCCTACGTCCCGAACGTAGTGCTCTACCAAACTGAGCCACACCTCGATATAAAGTCAGTCGAGCTGACTTAAATATTATAGCATGAGCTGCGAAATTTGTCAACTGGTTTTTGATAAAATTAAAAAAGAAAGGTTTTGCGGGTTTAATTCTAAAAAAACAAAGCGGATGTGTGGTTCTAAGTAAATGCGGCTGTATAATACAGCAAGAAATAAGGGAAGGAAAAATATAAAAAACCTCTTGACAAATACGCCAATGTGTGGTATTATTGTAAAGCTGAATGACTTTACAGCGGTGAGGAGAGAGGTTATGGCAAAGGATCTGCAATTTATAATGCTCCTTGACTGTTACGGTGAATTTCTCACGGAGCGTCAGCAGCAGGTGACAGAGCTTTATTACGGCGAGGATCTGTCGCTTGGAGAAATATCCGAGATTTCCGGAATAACAAGGCAGGCAGTGCGTGACAGCATAAAGAGGAGTGAGGAAATTCTTCTTGATATGGAGGAAAAGCTCCGGTTTGCTGAAAGACTGCAAAAGTTGAGGGAAAATTTTTCTGAGATAGAAAAGGCAGCAGAAAAGGCTGCGGAGGAAGCGCAGAAAAATCCGGAGGTACAGGAAAAATGCCGCAGAATAGAAGCATGTGTTCAGGAAAGCCTGAAGCTGCTTTGAGTTATATATAATAATAGTATGCCAGAAGGAGGATCGCTATGGCTTTTGAAGGACTTTCCGATAAACTTGGAAGAGTATTTAAGAAACTGAAATCACACGGTAAGCTGACAGAATCAGATGTAAAAGAAGCTATGCGAGAAGTCCGTATGGCACTTCTTGAAGCGGATGTAAGCTATAAGGTAGTAAAGGATTTTGTAGCAAAGGTATCCGAAAGAGCTGTAGGAAACGAGGTTCTCACAAGCCTTACTCCCGGTCAGCAGGTTATCAAGATCGTAAACGAAGAGCTGTGCGCACTTATGGGCAGCGATCATGCAAGAATAAATTTTCCGTCAAAACCGCCGTGCGTTATTATGATGTGCGGTTTGCAGGGTTCTGGTAAGACCACTCACGCAGCGAAGCTTGCAAAGCTTCTTAAAAAGGAAGGGCACTATCCGCTGCTGGTTGCATGTGACATTTACCGTCCGGCTGCTATCAATCAGTTACAGGTAGTAGG
Organism: Ruminococcus sp.; assembly: GCA_017623515.1. Lineage (GTDB taxonomy): Bacteria > Bacillota > Clostridia > Oscillospirales > Ruminococcaceae > Ruminococcus_C. Next base: position 3,453 of record JAGAOV010000006.1, read on the forward strand.
CGAGCGTGCAGGAGTAAAGGTCTTTGAAATGGGACAGATTTCTCCCATGATCATTGCAAAGGAAGCAATGAAATACGGCAAGGATCACGGCAATGATGTTATCATTATAGATACTGCCGGACGACTTCATATAGATGAAGCCCTCATGGATGAACTGAAGGAGCTTAAAAAGCTTACAAATCCAAATGAGATCATGCTTGTAGTAGACGCTATGACAGGTCAGGATGCAGTTAATGTGGCAAAGGCATTTGACGACGCTCTTGGAATCGACAGCGTTCTTATGTCAAAGCTTGACTCTGATACAAGAGGCGGTGCAGCACTGTCAGTACTTGCTGTTACAGGTAAGCCTATCAAGTATGTTGGTATGGGTGAAAAGCTTGATGAATTCGAGCAGTTCCATCCGGAGAGAATGGCTTCACGAATTCTCGGAATGGGTGACGTGCTTACCCTTATTGAAAAGGCTGAAAGCACTGTTGATATAAAGGATGCAGAACGTCTTGCAAAGCGTATGGAGCAGAATCAGTTCGATATGAACGATCTTCTGGAACAGCTCCAGCAGATAAAGAAAATGGGCAGCATCCAGTCAATACTGGGAATGCTTCCCGGAGTTGGAGGAAAGCTCAAGGATGTGGATGTTGATGAACGTCAGTTCACACGCATTGAAGCTCTCATAACATCAATGACACCGGCAGAAAGAAGAAAGCCGTCAATTATAAATCCGTCCAGAAAGCGCAGAATTGCAGCCGGCAGCGGCAACAAGGTTGAGGATGTCAACAGACTTCTCAAGCAGTTCGAGCAGATGCAGAAGATGATGAAGCAGATGGGCGGCGCAGCAAAGGGCAAAAACGGCAAAATGTCACGCCGTACAATGAAGAAGCTTGCAGGCATGAAGCTTGATGATCTTCAGAACATGCAGGGCGGCGGCAATATGAATATACCGGGACTTCCGCCCGGAATCTTCCCGAAATAAATGATAATCATGCAGGAAACTGCTGATATAAAAAATAACCGCACGGAGGTGAAAAAGAAATGGCAGTAAAGATGAGACTGAGAAGAATGGGTGCTAAGAAGGCTCCGTTTTACCGTATTGTAGTTGCTGATGAAAGATACCCCAGAGATGGCAGATTTATCGAAGAGATCGGCTACTATGATCCGACAAAGGAACCGTCTGTAGTTAAGGTAGATGCTGAGGCAGCTAAGAAGTGGCTGGCTAACGGCGCACAGCCGACAGATACCGTTAAGGTTATTCTGAAGAAGGAAGGCATTCTTTAATTTTAGACTTCCATAAATGCAGGTTGGGAGCATGTAGCGTTAAACGCTGCTGCTCACACTTCTTGCAGGCATTTATCTCTGAAAGGAGCAGACACTATGCAGGAACTGCTGTACACAATTGTGGAAGGTCTTGTTGAAGATCCCTCTGCGATCAAGATTACAGAGGACGCTCCTAACGAAGAGGGCGTTATTGTATTCCACCTGAATGTTGCTCCGGATGATATGGGCAGAGTTATCGGCAAGCAGGGCAGAATTGCCAAGGCTATCCGTGTAATCATGCGTTCCGGTGCCGCTAAGACCAATCAGAAGATTGCGGTGGAAATTGACTAATAGAGCAGCACAGGCGGTTCCGTTGGGATTCGCCTGTTTCTATATATTCCCATAACGGAGGTTTAACATGAAAAAAGAATATCTCGAAATAGGCAAGATCGTCAATGTACACGGTCTTCGTGGAGATGTAAAGGTAATGCCGTGGTGCGATGATCCGGAGCTTCTCTGCGAATTTGATTCACTCTATATCGACCGTGACAAAAAGGAAATATTTATCGAGGACGCTCGTGTTTTTAAAAATACAGTTATAATGCGTTTTGAGGGCTGCGGAACTGTTGAAGCAGCAGAAAAGCTCCGCAATAAGATACTCTATATCCACAGAGATGATCTTGAACTGGAGGAGGGCGTTTACTTCATTCAGGATCTGATAGGTCTTGAAGTCATTGACGCAGATACAGGCAAGGTCTACGGCACTCTCAAGGACGTTTCCCAGACAGGTGCAAACGACGTTTACGAGGTGCGTGACGAGGAGCAGAAGAAATCATACTGGATTCCTGCAATTCCACAGGTAGTTGTTGAAACTGATATTGACGGCGGAGTTATGAAGATCCGTCCTCTGGAGGGACTTCTTGATGCGAATTGACATTGCTACACTCTTTCCGGATATGTGCGAGGCTGTCCTCTCCGAAAGCATTGTGGGAAGAGCAAGAAGGGCTGGCTACATTGAAGCCTATTGCCATAATATAAGAGACTATACACTCAATAAGCATAAGCGTGTGGATGATGTGCCATACGGCGGAGGGCGTGGTATGGTGATGCAGGCTGATCCTATCTACAGATGCTGGGAGGCAGTATGTGCGCAGGCAGAGGAAAAACCTCATGCTATATACATGTCACCTAAGGGAAAGACTCTAACACAGCAAAAGGCAGTGGAGCTTTCTAAAATGCCGAGATTATTTCTGCTGTGCGGTCACTACGAGGGCATTGACCAGCGTATTCTGGATACAATAATTGATGAGGAAATCTCCATCGGTGACTATGTTCTCACAGGCGGCGAACTTCCGGCACTGGTGCTGACAGATGCAATAGCAAGAATGTGCGAGGGAGTTTTGCCGGAGTCGGTGTGTTTTGAGGACGAAAGCCACTTCAGCGGACTGCTTGAATATCCTCATTATACAAGACCGGAGGTATGGCACGATATGGCAGTTCCGCCAGTGCTGCTTTCAGGACATCATAAGAATATTGCAGACTGGCGATTTGCACAAAGCCTTGAGGTGACTAAGGAGAAGCGTCCTGACCTCTATAAGAGCTATATTGACAATATGTAGCAAAATAGTTGTACTATCTGAATAAAACATGTTGTAAAAAATATTTAGGCTGTGCAGCGGGAAATTATACTGGCAATATTTGACAGTTTATAATCGCATACAGGCTGTATAATTGTGTGAAAAGTAGAACTTATGCCTAAAACACCCCTTTCATACAAAAAACACATTGACGGAAACGAAAAAAATAGTTATAATACTATCAGAGACCGAAAAAGCAAATCAAGCCAAACGGAAAGCAGGATATGTTTTCTCAAAAATTTTTAATGATAGGAGAGTAATGTTATGTACGTAAAAGACGTTGAAGTGAAGAATCAGGTTGGTCTGCATGCAAGACCGGCAACTTTCTTTATCCAGAAGGCTAACGAGTTCCGTTCCTCTATCTGGATCGAAAAGGAAGAGCGCAGAGTAAACGCAAAGAGCCTGCTGGGTATCCTGTCTCTGGGTATCGTTGGCGGCACAAAGATTCGTATTATCGCTGACGGTGCTGATGAACAGGTAGCAGTAAATTCTCTGGTTGATCTGGTAGAAAGCGGATTCAGCGACGAGAACAGATAAGTCTTTCGCCTTTATAAAATTTTGCACCCTGCACAATTAGTGCGGGGTGCTTCTTTTTATTTCCGGACTTGCATAATTATATTTGTTATAGTATAATAAAGGAATACCAGTTCTGCTTCAAAAGAAGATATGCAAATTATAATTCATCTGAACGGCCATAGCAGAACTTAGATAATTATTTTATAGAGAGGTGCAGTAAAATGAAAAGAGCATTTTGTATACTTATGACAGCTATGTGCATGCTTAGTGTGTGCAGCTGCGGAAAGAGTGCAGAAAATGAACATTCAGAGCCGGATAGAAAGAATGAAGTCATAACAAATGAAAGCGTCCTTAATGCTGAAGTTACAGATGAGCAGGAGAAAGCTACATCTGAAGCAGAAATATATACATCAGATAATACCGATGCGGATGAAATGTCAGCTATACCTGCTGAAACTACGGAGGCAGTGATGGATGAAAGTAAGCCTGCTGAAACGGAAATCCAATATATCATAACAGTTCTTGAGGGATATACGGAAATGCCGCAGACTACAAAAGTTGTAACACAGCCGAACATAGATACAGAGAACACAGAGCCGGCAGAGGGTGCATTTGGTGCAGAGGGACGAACACAGGATCAATGGCTTAGCCTTGGACAGGAGCTTTACATGGAAGGCTGTGAGCTTGCATTCAGGTATCTCTGTACGGGAAGTGAGTTTCCGATCGACCGAGAAAATCTGGATATAATTGACAGGACATATTTCCTTACAACATACACATCCTTTGAAGAGGCGACAATGCCTTACTATGAGCTTTTCAGTAAGAGCAATCATGGAGAGGACTTTAATGGACTTCTTCTGGAGCAGGATGGACGTTTATATGCGGCGAGAGCAGCACGAGGAATGGATGTTACATATCTGTCATCGGAGGTAACGGAGCTGGTGTCAGTTACGAATACAGAGGTGCGATATAAGGTGCTTGTAGAGTATGAAGAGGGTACGCAGGAGCATGAATTCACCCTTGTACCGGAGGATGGCTTCTGGAAGATAGGCGAGTTTACGCTGCCGTATTGATTTTCAGAGTGACTGCACTGTAAAATTGATAACATTAATATGGGCGAGTAACGCTCGCCCATACATTCATCCTCCGAGGGCAATGCACTGTCTGTACATATTCTCACAAAAAATGCCGTAGCCACGTTCCGGATCGTCCACAAAAACATGAGTTACAGCACCGACTATCTTACCATTCTGGATAATAGGCGAACCACTCATCCCCTGAACGATACCGCCTGTTTTTTCAATAAGCTTCTTGTCGGTTATGCGGATGACCATGTCTTTTGTGTTGTCAGAGCCATTGTAATCAATTTCTTCTATTATAATAGTATAACGGTCAGGCACTTCGCCGGAGACAGTGCAGATTATCTCAGCCTCACCCTTTTCTATCTCCTGTTTGAAAGCCATAGGCAGACTCTCACTGTCAGGAACGCCGGATGAGAGCTTCCCGAAAACGCCGCAGCTGTTGTTTGAGACAAGAGTGCCGATGTCATTTCCTTTTTGGAAAGTACCCTCAAGCATACCGGGATCGCCGGTGCGGCTTTTAACAAGGCTGCTTATTGTGACAGGGCAGGCAGATCCTTCGCCTATGGGAATGCATACTCCAGTATCACCATCGCATATGGGATGACCGAGACCAGCGAATGTTTGGGTATTAGGATCGTAGAATGTCATAGTACCGACTCCTGCAAGGCTGTCCCTTACCCATATACCAGCTGAGTAACAGCCGTCAACGGCAGAATAAACAGGTTTAATATCAGCGGAATGCTCCTTGCCGTCTCTTGTGAATTCTATTTCAACAGGTTTTCCCTGTGATTGTTCAAAGACGCTGCGGAGGGTATCACTGGAATCAATGGGAACGCCGTCTGCTGTTTCAATAATGTCGCCGGAGCATATGCCGGCATCCTTGGCAGGACAGAGAGTTTTTCCATCGGAGCATATATCACCAAGACGTATGACCATAACGCCGTCCATTCGGAGCTTTATCCCGAAGGGATGTCCGCCTGCTGTGAGAACAGGTGTTTCAATGGTTTGGACTTCAGCGTTTTTTATGGGTATTATTCCCATCAGACGCAGAGAGACAGTATCAGCGGTAAAGCTTAAATCAGAGAATGCGGCTAGCGAGTCAGATTCTACAGGCTTTGCGGTAATTGGAATGGCGGAGGATACGGATAAACCGTCTTCTTCAGTTATATAAAAGCTGTCTGGAAGCTTCCATGCGTAATATCCGGCAGCTGCACAGAGCTGCAAAATAAATGCGGAAGCAATTGCTGCTGTTATTCTTAAAAGTTTTTGCATAGGTGACCTTCTTTCTGTTGGAATCAAGTGTTGTTACACCCATAATATGAACCGGACAAAATTTTTTATGAGCGAAAAAAGCAGGCAATAGACTTTCCTGTAAAAATACGAAAGGAAAATTCTGATGAAAAAAGAAAAGAAAACTGAACATGCTCTTACTTTTGAGCAGACAATGGAACGAATGCGTGAAAAGGACAGAAAGCTGAAAACGGTAAGACTTATTCTCCGTATTGCGCTTATAGCATCAACAATATATTTTGTTTTGTTCTGTGATGTAATGGCAGCCATTGGCTGGATAGAAAGTGCGCAGGATGGTGAGAACTGGCCTTTGCACTTCGTAAATTACGGATATGGAATGATATTTGCGGCAGCAGTTATAACAGCCGGAACGGTGTTCTGTCTCTGCGGACTGAACCGCATTGCAATAGGTCTTTCTGTATCGGGAACAGCAATTGCCCTTGTGATAATGCAGCTTGTGGTGAATTATGCAAACGATGCAGGATTTTACAGTACCATACGTGATATGCCGGCAGGAACAGTGTATCAGAATGCAATTTTTCCGACAGCAATCGTTTGTGTTATTCTGATAGCACTTGCGCTTATGCAGTTCTTTTCGATGGAATCCACACTTAAACGCAGGGCGAAAAAGCTTCAGGAAAATGCGCCTGCACCGAAAATTGTTTGAAATTCTCCATTGAATGCAATGATATTCGGTCGAATTCGACAATATAATACAAAAAATATTCATACGTGACATAGATTGCTCTTGACTCGGTTACTTTCACATGATAATATATTATTACCAAAAGAATCAAGGAGGTTTTCGCATGAATAACAAGGTGAAAGTGTTAATTGGAGATGACAGTGCGGAGTATGGAATAGCATGTGCCAATCGCTTTCGTTCAAAGGGACTGTATACAGTCACCAGAAAGAAGGACGGAAAGGTATTGTTGGATGCAATACGCAACGACAAGCCGGAAGTAGTAATAATGGATGCAGTAATGGTTCATTATGATGCTGTTGAGGTAATGACAAAGCTTCGTGCAGACGGAGGAAAGCTGCCATATTTCATTATTACATCAGCATATGACAATGCATTTCTGGAACGTCAGGTAGTGGAAGCGGGTGCAGCGTATTTCATACAGAGACCATTTGATGTGGATATGGTGTTGGGAAGAACCATGAAGCTTCTGGGAGGAGAATCAGAGGCAGCAGGCGGGGAACCTCATGACCTTGAATTGATCGTAACTGATATGATACATCAGCTTGGAGTTCCAGCACATATCAAGGGTTATCACTACCTGAGAACAGCAATACTTCTTTCCATAGAGGATAAGGGCTTGCTTGACAGCATAACAAAGAGACTTTATCCCACGGTAGCGAAGCAGTATGACACAACATCCTCAAGAGTAGAGCGAGCAATACGCCATGCTATAGAGATCGCATGGGACAGAGGCAATCTTGATACACTTAACTCATTTTTTGGTTACACCGTAAATACATGTAAGGGAAAGCCTACCAATTCTGAATTCATAGCACTTATAACAGATAAACTGAGATTACAGTATCGTTCAAGGAGCAGACACCACGCATAAAGCTCTTGCAGAAAGCATAATTCTGTGGTATAATGTATGAAAAACTGAATATACAGTAATTATCTGTATGAAAGGAGCATTACCATGAATTTTGTAAAAAAGGAAATCGGAGAGCTTTCCGGCAATCCCTTTAACCAGATAGGCAAGGACTGGTTTCTGATAACAGCAGGAACAGAGGAGAGCTACAACACCATGACAGCCTCATGGGGCTTTATGGGAGTAATGTGGGGTGCACCGTCATTTATCTGCGCAGTAAGAACTAACCGTCACACATTCTCTTTTATGGAGGAGAATGATGTGTACACACTCTGCTTTTTCGATGAAAAATACCGTCCGGCACTTCAGTTCTGCGGAACAAAGTCCGGCAGAGACTTTGACAAGGCAAAGGAAACAGGTCTTACGCCCTTTGTGATAGACGGAGCGATTGCATTTGAGGAGGCAAGCCGTATTATCGTGTGCAGAAAGCGTTATGCGGAGATGATGAAGCAGGAGGCTTTCACATCAGCGGAAACATACGATAAGTGGTACAGCTCCGATCCTCTCCACAAGCAGTACATAGGCGAAATCATTTCTGTGTACGAAAAAGAATAATACTCAGAACCGTCCGTTTTATATGGGCGGTTCTTTGTTTATTATAGATGAAAAATAATGCATAATACGGCGAAAATAGATGCACAGATGCAAATAGAGAATAATTTGTTGGTATTGCATAAATTGTGAACGAAAATTTCGGAAAAAACGTCAATTGTATTTGATACAATTGTGGTGTATAATATATGTATAAGGTAGAATGTGGAAGATGAAAGGTGTTTTTCGTTCTGCTTTTGTATCGCAATGAAAGGAGCGATTTTTATGAGAAAAACTAAAAAGTTATTATCAATGCTTTTGGGTTCAATGATTGCTGTTTCAGCGGTCGGTTCAATAAGAGCAGAAGCACTGGCTTATTTCGTTGACAATCCTCTTGAAGCTCCGGCGGGCTATGTAGAATATAACGATACCAGCGGACTTTTTGCTGGCATAGTTAATAATAACGTGTATTCGTCATACATAAAATTTCTTGATGAAGATGAAGAATCCGTGGAAATATGGCTGTATTATGATTTTACGTATAACACAACACGTTTTACTGTAAATCATGAAAAAATAGCAGAGTTTGATGCGATATATGAAAAATACAGCGCAGAACTTGACATGGATTATTATAAAAGAGAGGGTGCGCCGTCCAATAAACCTGAATTGGGTGCAAAGGTGATAATATTTGATCAATATGATGAAAACGGCAATAAAACAAAAGATCCTACGGTAATGGAAAGCAAGCAGGAACTTATAAGCGAAATGACAGCTGAAATGTATAAAGCTGGATGCCTATTGGACGCAGAGTACAGTGGTATGGCAGCATTAGGTATGAAAGGTTTTCATCAGTCTTTGGTGATGTTCGTGAATTTGAATGGGCAAACCGCAGGTTCTGAGATAGAAAGACTTGATGAAATTTCTGCTAAGTATTACGATAAACATAAAGTTATTTATGATGGAACAGAAACTCTTGATCTGTATTATGTGAGAGTCGGATTCAGAGAAGCTGATGAGCTTGCAGAGGAAATAAAGGAAGTTTACCCTGATGCAAGCTGTGATATAGGTGTTTTCTTAAATTCTGCGGAAACTGTTGCTTCCGGTACTACTGACCTCATTGCAGAAATCGAAGAAACCGCCTGCGATATTGACGAAAACGGCACAGTCGAAATCACCGATGCAACCGCAATCCTTGAAAGCTACGCAAACACCGCAGCAGGCATTGCCGCAGCATCCGCTGAGAATCCTATGGATGTAAACGGCGACGGCGCAGTCGGCATTGATGACGCAACGTTCGTTCTCACAGTCTACGCTGAACTTGCGGCTGGTATGAGATAAACTGATTTTAACGAGAGGACTGCAAACCGCAGTCCTCTTTTTCTGTAAAAAACACCGGACGGTTCACAAAAACTGTCCGGTGTTTTTATCAGGTTAAAGATTCAGTGTCGGCAAGATTGTAGATTTTTATGCCTTTTGATAATGCCATGCGTACAGTTTGACCTGTTCCGCTGGCACTGTTTTTGTGATCGTAGTAACAAACGCAGAAGTCGGAAAGTGCTATAAGTCGGGCATTTCGTTCTTTCATACATCCAGTATAATAATTTTGTGAAATGTATTCTACACTGTCGGCAGCGGTAAGTATTGCATGAAATGCCGATTTTTGTTTGTTATTCCATTTTGCTGTTTGCTCATCTTCTGAACAAGGTAGAATGAGGTGCAGCCGTATTTGCGGATGCTGACTGCGCAGTCTAAGAACAGCGATTTCGCAAAATGAATCCCAACCAAGAGCACCGCCTGCATAAAAGTCGGTGATGCCATTTCTGATCAATGTTTTCAGTGTGATGTTAAGTTTTTGTTTTAATTCTGGTGATAGTCTGATATTTCTGTGTCCGGTGAAGCAGCAATTTCTGTACATTTTAACCTCCTGATGATTATACATCATTTATTTGATCGGCAAGTTGATTTTATATCATTTATTATATCATTAGGTTTCGTATAAATCAATATAAACATGGTATAATTTTATAAATACGAAACAAAGGTTGTGAGAAAATGTATGATTTCGGACTTCTTTTGAGGCAGCTGCGTGAAAAGAAAGGTCTTACTCAAGCGCAGTTAGCAGAGAAAATCAACAGGAATAAAACAGTTATCAGCAAATACGAAAGTAATACTCAATCTCCGACGCTGGATACTTTGATTTCATTTTCGTTGATTTTTAATGTTTCGTTGGATTATCTTGCAGGAATCAGTACTAAACAAGCTGTTTCGCTTGAAGGTATGACACCCAATCAGGCGAATATAATTATGATGTTGTCTCAAATGTTCAGAGATGGAGAAGTTTCTAATGCTAAAGGACTTTCAAAGCACCAGTTGGAATTGCTTAATGATATAATCAAAGAATTTGTATGATTAGATGGAAAAAATGTGCGATATGAAACAAAATTATTTTTAACAATACCGCCAGCCGAGAGGACTGCAAACCGCAGTCCTCTTTTTGCATAAATACAGAATATATACAGCAAAACCCTATGTTTTATTCAGAATCACTGCATAAACTGCATATTTTACCGGAAAATGAAAATAATCTGCGTATATTTATGCAAAACCCTTGACATTTCCGAAAAAGGGTGTATAATAAGGATACAGAGTAAAAAATAGCCGCATCAAACGGCAATACTATAATGCAATCACAAGGAGAGATAATCATGGCAAAGGAAATCAAAAGGGTTATTCTGGCATATTCCGGCGGTCTGGATACTTCTATTATTATTCCGTGGCTGAAGGAAAACTATAACAACTGCGAGGTTATCGCTGTATCTGCTGACGTAGGTCAGGGCACAGAGCTTGACGGTCTGGAAGAAAAGGCTATCAAGACAGGCGCATCCAAGCTTATCATTCTCGACCTGAAGAAGGAATTCATCGAGGATTACGTATACCCGACAGTACAGGCTGGCGCAGTTTACGAGAACCGTTACCTGCTGGGTACATCTTTTGCACGTCCGATCATCGGCAAGAGACTGGCTGAGATCGCTATCGAGGAGCAGGCTGACGCTATCTGCCACGGCGCAACAGGCAAGGGAAACGATCAGGTTCGTTTCGAGCTGGCTATCAAGGCTTATGCTCCGGATATGAAGATCATCGCTCCGTGGAGAGAATGGGACATCAAGAGCCGTGACGAGGAGATCGACTACGCTGAGGCTCATGACATCCCGCTGAAGATCAGCCGTGAGACAAACTATTCTAAGGATAAGAACCTGTGGCATCTGTCACATGAGGGTCTGGATCTTGAGAATCCGGCAAATGAGCCTACATACGAAAAGGAAGGCTTCCTTGAAATGGGAGTATCTCCCATGCAGGCTCCTGACAAGCCCACATATATCACTCTGCACTTTGAAAAGGGTATTCCTACAGCACTGAACGGCGAGGAGCTTGGACCGGTTGAAATGATCGAGGCTCTCAATAAGCTGGGCGGCGAGAACGGTATCGGTCTGGCTGATCTGGTTGAAAACCGTCTGGTTGGAATGAAGTCCAGAGGCGTTTACGAAACTCCCGGCGGTACTATCCTGTACCACGCACATGACGTTCTGGAGACAATCACTCTGGATAAGGAAACTGCAAGAATGAAGCAGTACATCGGCATCAAGTTCGCTGACATCGTATACAATGGTCAGTGGTATACACCTCTGAGAGAAGCTCTCACAGCATTTGTTAACGAGACTCAGAAGACAGTTACCGGTGATGTTAAGCTGAAGCTGTACAAAGGCAATATCATTAACGCAGGCGTTACTTCTCCGTATACTCTGTATGATGAAGAGGTTGCAACCTTCGATGCAGAAGATGTTTACAACCAGAAGGACGCTGAAGGCTTTATCAACCTGTTCGGTCTGCCGATCTGGGTTAAGGCAAAGCTTGACCAGAACCGTGGCAACTAATAAAACAGAAGAAGGCGGCTCCGAGCCGCCTTTTTTCGATTATGGGAAAGGATTGATATTTCATGGCACTTTGGGCAGGAAGATTTTCCAAGGAAATAGACGAAACCGTAAACGCATTCAACTCCTCCATCGCATTTGACGCAAGAATGTATAAGCACGACATACAGGGCAGCATTGCACACGCAACAATGCTTGGCAAGTGCGGCATTATCACCGAGGAGGACAGTGCTACTATTATAAAAGGTCTGGGCGAAATACTGGAGGATATTGAATCCGGCAAGCTTGAATTTGACCCCACTGCTGAGGACATTCATATGTTCGTTGAGGCAGAACTTACCAAGAGATACGGTGATGTGGGCAAGAGACTCCACACATCACGTTCAAGAAACGATCAGGTTGCACTTGACCTGAGACTCTATCTCCGTGACGAGATCGCTGAAATAAGAGAAATGGTTCATAAGCTGTGCGAGGTTCTGGTTGCCCTTGCAGAGAAGAACACCGACGCTGTAATGCCCGGCTATACTCACCTTCAGAGAGCACAGCCTATTACCTTTGCACATCACATGATGGCTTATGTGCAGATGTTCCTCCGTGACCTCGGCAGACTTGACGACACCGCTAAACGTATGAACGTTTGTCCTCTGGGCAGCGGCGCACTGGCTGGCACTACATATAATATTGACAGAGAGCTGACAGCTTCGCTGCTTGGCTTCGACGCTCCAATGCCCAACAGTCTGGACGGCGTATCCGACAGAGATTACTGCATAGAGCTTGCAAATACCCTGTCACTTATCATGATGCACCTGTCAAGATTCTCTGAGGAAGTAATCCTCTGGTGCTCATGGGAATTCAAGTTCATTGAGCTTGACGACGCTTACGCTACAGGCTCATCTATCATGCCTCAGAAGAAGAATCCGGATATTACTGAGCTTATCCGTGGTAAGACAGCAAGAGTATACGGTGATCTTAATACACTTCTCACTATGATGAAGGGACTGCCGCTTGCGTACAACAAGGATATGCAGGAGGATAAGGAGGCTATTTTCGACGCAGTTGATACAGTAAAGCTGTGCGTAAAGACCTTTATCCCCATGATGGAAACTCTTACAGTAAACAAGGAAAATATGAGAGCAGCAGCAGCAAAGGGCTTCATCAATGCTACAGACTGTGCAGACTATCTTGTAAAGAAGGGTATGCCTTTCCGTGACGCATACAAGATTTCAGGCACACTGGTTGCAGAGTGCATCGCAAAGGGACTGACGCTGGAAACACTTCCGCTTGAGGAATACCAGAAGATGACAGACCTTTTCACAGAGGATGTATACGAAGCGATAAGCCTTGAGACCTGCGTAAAGGGCAGACTTTCACAGGGCGGCCCGTCACCGGATGCTGTAGCGGTACAGATCGCACTTGCGAAGGCTCAGCTGGAAGCGTGAGCATATGCTGAAAAGACAGTTTAAATTTATAATATGTCTCTGTCTCATAGCAGTGCTTGTCTGGATACTGGGCGAGGTTCTTATCGGACTGGTACTGGAATGGCATGGAATCGTGTCATGGATATGGGCAGGAATAATGCTCGTGGGTACATGCGTGTTCAGCGTGTGGAAGTGCCCGAGGGAATGAAAATCAGATGATGCACCTATAAAGGCATCATTTAGCACAGACAATTACATCAACCTGATCCGCCGGATTGTAGGGGGCGGCGCCTACGACGCCCCGCTTATACTGGCTGAAGTATTTCATAATATGAGGTTGTATATTAAAAGTATTCTGCGTACTAACGGGACGTCGAGGGCGCCGTCCCCTACAATTGTTCTGTTCTAAGCTATTGAAATTATCATAAAAAGAACCTTTCGCAGAAAATCCAATGGAAAGGAACACCAGAAATGTCAGTAAACATTTTCATAGACGGTCAGGAGGGTACTACTGGTCTGCGTATTCTGGAACGCTTCGCAGGACGTGACGATATAAACCTCCTTCAGATAGACACTGCACTCCGCAAGGATGCAAACGAGAGAAAAAAACTCATTCAGGCAAGCGATTATACAATTCTCTGTCTGCCTGACGCAGCTGCACGAGAAGCAGTTGCACTTGCAGAGGATGCACCTGTTCGCATTATCGACGCATCCACTGCACACAGAACAAATCCCGATTGGGCATACGGTTTTCCGGAATTATCTCCGGCTCACCGTGAGAAGATCGCAGGCTCAAACAGAGTTGCAGTTCCGGGATGCTATGCAAGCGGCTTCAATTCTCTTGCATATCCTATGGTAGCAAGCGGACTTATGCCGGCTGATTATCCGGTACAGTGCTTTGCAGTATCCGGCTACAGCGGCGGCGGCAAGAAGATGATTGCCGAGGTTGAAGCATCTGACAGCGCACCGGAGGTTCACAGCCCAAGATTCTACGGTCTTGCAAATAACCACAAGCATCTGCCGGAAATGCAGGCAATTTCCGGACTCAGCAGAAAGCCCATGTTCACTCCTATTGTGGACGACTATTATAACGGCATGGTAGTTTCCATTCCGGTACAGGCAGCAATTGCAGGAAAGGCTGTATCACCTAAGGAGATACATGCAATGTTCACAGAACACTATGCAGGCTGCAATTTTGTAAAGGTAATGCCGCTTCTTGAAGAGGCAGATATGACAGCTCTCCGAATCAGCTCCAATGACCTGAGAGATACAAATATGATGGAGATATTCGTCTGCGGAAGCGAGGAGCAGGTTCTCCTCTGCTCAAGACTTGATAATCTGGGCAAGGGCGCATCCGGCGCAGCAGTACAGTGCCTGAATATCATGATGGGCGCAGACGAAACAACAGGACTTCTTTAATAAAGGAGGAACTATAAATGAAACAGTTTGAAGGCTATAAATATATAGACGGCGGTATATGTGCAGCACAGGGCTTCCGTGCAGGCGGCGTATACTGCGGTATCAAGGAAAATCCTACCCGTAAGAACGACCTTGCTCTTCTGGTTGCTGATGCAGAATGCAGCACAGCGGCGGTCTACACACAGAACAAGGTAAAGGGTGCGCCTATCCTTGTGATGAAGGAACACCTTGCGGCAACAGGCGGCAGGGCAAAGGCAATGATAGCAAACTCCAAGAATGCCAATACCTGCAATGCCGACGGCGTGGAAAAGGCAAAGGCAATGTGCGCACTTGCAGCACAGCAGCTTGGCATTGACGAAAAGCTTGTTATGGTAATGTCCACAGGTGTTATCGGTCAGATACTTCCTATCGAGCCTATCGAAAAGGCTATGCCGGAGCTTTGCGGGAAGCTTTCCGAAAACGGCGGTCACGAAGCTGCACTTGCAGTTATGACAACAGATACATTCCCGAAAGAGGTTGCTGTTGAATTTACTCTTGACGGCAAGACCTGTCATCTGGGCGGCATGGCAAAGGGCAGCGGCATGATTCATCCAAACATGGCGACCACTCTCAACTGCATCACCACAGACGCTGCCATTTCTCCGGAAATGCTCCAGAAGGCTCTGTCTGATGTGGTAAAGGTTACATATAACTGCCTGTCCGTTGACGGCGACCAGTCTACCAATGATACCTGTATGGTAATGGCATCCGGTATGGCAGGCAATGCTGAAATTACAGCCGACGGCGCAGACTATGATGCATTCCGTCAGGCACTTTATATCGTTATGATGAATATGACTCGTCTTCTTGCAAAGGACGGCGAGGGTGCGTCAAAGCTTCTGGAATGTACAGTTTCCGGCGCAGCCGATGTGGATACAGCCATTATCGTTGCAAAGAGCGTTATCTGCTCACCGCTTTTCAAGTGCGCAATGTTCGGATCTGACGCAAACTGGGGACGTATTCTCTGTGCAGTAGGCTATGCACCTGCTGAATTTGATATAAATAAGGTTGACGTTACCCTTGCTTCAAAGGCAGGCAGCATTGACGTTTGCAAGAACGGCTCAGGCATTCCTTTCTCTGAGGAAATTGCCAAGGAGATACTGCTTGAGGATGAGATACAGATACTTATTTCCATCGGTGACGGCGAAGGCACAGCAACAGCATGGGGCTGCGATCTGACCTATGATTACGTAAAGATAAACGGAGACTACCGTTCATAAGGAGACTGTAAAATGGGAGAAATTACTAATAATATAAGAGCGCAGGTGCTTGTAGATGCACTTCCCTATATCCAGAAGTACAATGAGAAAATCGTTGTAGTAAAGTACGGCGGAAATGCCATGACAAATGAGACTCTGAAGCAGGCTGTTATGAATGACATCGTTCTGCTGTCACTGGTAGGTGTAAAGGTAGTTCTGGTACACGGCGGCGGCCCTGAGATAAATGACATGCTGAAGAGACTGAATATTGAGAGCAAGTTCATCGGCGGTCTGCGCTACACTGACGCTGAAACTGTTGAAGTTGTAAAGATGGTGCTTGCTGGCAAGGTAAACAAGGATCTGGTAAATCTTCTGGGCAGAAGCCACGGTCAGGCACTTGGTCTCTGCGGTACAGACGGCGGAATGCTCATTGCTGAACGCAAGGAAGGCCCGAACGGTGAAGACCTCGGCTTTGTAGGCGATATTGTAAAGGTAAACGAAAAGCCTATTCTGGATGCGCTGAGCTGCGGATACATTCCGGTTATTGCGACAGTTGCAACAGACGAATTCGGTCAGACATATAATATAAACGCAGATACAGCCGCTGCAAGAATCGCAGCACAGCTTGGTGCAGAGAATCTCATTCTTATGACAGATATTGCGGGACTTCTCCGTGACAAGGACGATCCGTCTACGCTGATTCCTTTTGTACATGTCAGCGAAGTGCCTTTCTTCAAGAGAAAGGGCGTTATCTCCGGCGGCATGATACCGAAGATCGACTGCTGTGTAGAGGCTGTCCGCAGAGGCGTTAAGAAAACGGCTATCATCGACGGAAGAGTTCCTCATTCCATTCTGATCGAGACACTTTCAAATGAGGGTATAGGTACACAGTTCCGTTAAGGAGGTGCATATATGGCAAAGAAACCATGCCCGAACTGTCGGAAACGCTTTGATTATGAAATGCATAGCTGGGTGTGTCCGAACTGCGGGACAGTTATTACAGCTTCTATGGAGGATCATACCTTTAATGCAGGAGAATTTCAGGCAGCACCTCAAACGGAGTACAAGGAAGCACCTACTGTAAGGGATTACGACAGAAAGCACGGTACAGGTGTTTACAAGGCAAGAAAGGTCGTTTTCAGGATAATTATAGCAGCTGTAACGCTCACCATCATGTCGGTTGTGGCTCTTATGGTGGTAAAGACTGACAAGGATGCGTCCTATCATAAGCCTGAACCCACAACCGTTTCCTCTGGAGAACTTGAAACTGAGGAGTATACATACAGCACAGAAGAAACAGAACCCAGAACCGAGCCTGCGACAGAAATAGCTATAACCGAGATAGAGGTAACATCTGCCGCCGTTGGTGAACCCATAAAAATGGGCGGATATGACCTTACTGTAACCGAAGTATTTGAACCGGACTGGCAGGAGCTGCCTGTTATTGAGGGCTGGAGATATATTGCTGTTTCATTTGAAAAAACCGATGAAAACGGATATGAGATGTATGGATTCAGCGGTAAGGACGCATATGCCTCTCTTTATGATAAGAATGAGGGTGCTTATCTTATGCCTCTTTACGAAAGTGATCTTATCAGTTACGAAGACGATGAAACCGATCTTTACATGAGCTATGATATGGTGTCAGGTCTCAGCTACGGCTCTGGAACGATACTGTTTCTTGTAAAGGAAACGTCCAATGAGTTTGAACTTTCCGTTTTTGAGGGCGAAGGCACAAGTTACAGCGACTATGATGTTCACGCAGAGCGAAGAATAGTTATTCCTGTTACTGTAAATGAGCAGGAGGTGAGTACGCAGTCATGACGGATAATCAGAACAACAGAAGAAAAGGCAAAGGTTTCAGTATGGGTGTTGTAATTTTTATTCTGGCTGCGGTAATTGCAAATGCTGATTCCTGCGACTGTTCAAACGATTTTCTATCGGAAATATCAGATAAAACCAATGACAGACCTCTTGCGAATTTCGATTATGAGATAAATTTAGATGACTATGATTTCAGCATTTTTGATGATTCTGATGACGATGATTTCAGTTCTGTTTTTGAGGAAGATCCAATTTGTCTCCGAATGAAGCAGGCAAGTTTTGATCAGACTGAAGGAGTTATAACTGCTGTTATCGAGAATTACGGCAATAAATCTGAGGATGGAAATCCTGCGATTACAGCGAAGTACAGCAAGGAGCAGGAGGATTATATCTGCTGCGTATATCCGGACAGCTACTATGAGGATGTATCTGATGAAATTGGTTATTCAATTGACTACCGTACTCTGATACTTCCTAAGACTGAGGTAACGCTCAGCTATCAGGTTCAGAGCTATGAGCTTAGATATTTGAATGAGGCAATTGAGGAAACCGGCGGCGAGGTATGGGTGACATTTTATAAGGATACAGCAGAGGAGACATATTGTCTGCTTGAGATTGAATAATAAGGAGAGTGAAAACAATGACAACACAGGAAAAGCTTTCAGCTTCAGTAATGGGTACATACGGACGTTTCCCTGTAGTTCTTGAGGAGGGCAAGGATAACGTATGCCGTGACGAAAACGGCAAGTCCTACATCGACTTCGGCAGCGGTATCGGAACATCCTCTCTCGGCTACTGCAACGACGCATGGACAGAGGCAGTATGCACTCAGGCAAAGAAGCTCCAGCATACATCAAATTTATATTATACAAAGGTTCAGGCTGACTGTGCAGAGGCTATCTGCAAGGCTACTGGCTACAGCAAGCTGTTCTACTGCAACAGCGGTGCGGAATCCAATGAATGTGCAATAAAGCTTGCACGCAAATACAGTTTTGACAAGTACGGAAAGGGACGTCATACTATTATAACATTGGTGAACTCGTTCCACGGACGCACCATGTGTACACTTTCCGCAACAGGACAGGATGTATTCCATAACTACTTCTTCCCGTTTGTTGAGGGCTTCCGCTATGCAGAAGCAAACAATATCGAAGACCTGAAATCCAAAATCGACGATACAGTCTGCGCTGTTATGATGGAATATGTTCAGGGCGAGGGCGGCGTAAATGCTCTTTCTCAGGAATTTGTTGACGCTGTGTATGAGATGTGCGGCGAAAAGGATATTCTCGTTATCGCAGACGAGGTTCAGACAGGCGTAGGACGTACCGGCACACTCCTTGCAGGAGAGCAGTTCGGTCACAAGGCGGACGTTACCACACTTGCAAAGGGTATAGCAGGCGGTCTGCCCATGGGTGCTTGTCTTGCAAACGAAAAGTGTGCAGAGGTTCTTGATAAAGGCTCACACGGTTCTACATTCGGCGGAAATCCTGTATGCTGTGCGGCAGCAATGGCAGTTCTGAAAACTGTAACAGCCGATGGTTTTCTTTCAGAAGTACAGGCGAAAGCAAAGTACATCCGTGAGAAGCTCAGTGCAATAAAGGGCGTGAAGTCAGTAAGCGGACTTGGACTTATGATAGGCGTGGAGCTTGAAGAAAAGGCTGCCCTTGACGTTGTAAATGCGGCACTTGAAAAGGGACTCCTTGTTCTGACAGCAAAGACCAAGGTCAGACTTCTTCCGCCGCTGAATATTACATATGATGAAATAGACAAGGGACTTGAAATACTGAAATCAATTATTGAGGGATAAGAGGAGAGATGAAATATGTTTTGTGCAAGCTGCGGAAGTGAAGTAAGGGAAGGACAGATGCACTGCGGAAGCTGCGGTGCGCCTGCGCCGGAACTGATTGCAATGCATAGCGGTGCACCGATACCTCCGGCAATGCCGGTACAGCCGCAATATGCGGAACAGCCTGCTGCTTATGCAATGAATGGAATAAATCCGGAGCGTTCATCGCTGGTGCTGAGAACCAACCGTGCATGGTGGAAGTTCCTGCTGCTGGGAATTATCACACTTGGAATATATCCCATGATAGCGCATGAGCTTATGATTATGGAGCTGAACATAACAGCAAGCCGCTATGACGGCAGAAAGACACTCGGCTATGCCGCAATGGGATTTTTATCAGCACTCACATTGTTTGTTTACTTTTTTGTGTGGGGACATCAGTACGCAAACCGTCTTGGCAGTGAACTGCGCCGCCGTGGAATACAGTACAAGATGGGTGCGGTACATTTCTGGCTGCTGATGGTGCTTTTTGGATTTACCATTGTATGCCCGTTCATCTATCTTCATAAGACGATAAAGGCAACAAACCTTATCAATAAGAATTTCAATGAAACCGGTATCTGATAATAATAAAAGGAGAATTTAAAATGAAACATTTACTTAAAATGCTGGATATGAGTACAGAAGAGATCATCGAGATACTTGACCTTGCAGATCAGCTGAAATATGAGTTGAAGCATGGCATTCCTCATCCGCATCTGCGTGGAAAGACACTGGGCATGATTTTCCAGAAGTCCTCCACACGTACACGAGTATCCTTTGAGACAGGCATGTATCAGCTTGGCGGACAGCCTTTGTTCCTGTCCTCTCGTGACCTTCAGATCGGACGAGGAGAGCCTGTGCAGGATACAGCACGAGTTCTGTCACGTTATCTTGACGGAATCATGATCCGTACCTTTGAGCAGAAGGAAGTAGAGGATCTTGCAGAATACGGCAGCATTCCGATCATCAACGGACTGACTGACTTCTGTCATCCCTGCCAGATTCTTGCAGACCTTATGACTATCCGTGAGTTCAAGAGCACATTTGATGGTTTGAAAGTATGCTACATCGGCGACGGCAACAATATGGCGAATTCCCTTATTGTAGGCTGTCTCAAGGTAGGTATGTCATTCAGCATAGCTTGTCCTGAGGATTACCAGCCTGACCAGCAGGTACTTGACTTTGCAAAGGAATACGGCGATAAGTTCCAGATGGTAACAGATCCTATGGAAGCAGCAAAGGGCGCAGATGTAGTTATCACTGATGTATGGGCGTCTATGGGACAGGAAGGCGAAGCAGAGAAGCGTAAGATCGCATTCAAGGGCTACCAGATCAATGATGATATTATGGGTGCTGCAAATAAGGACGCAATGGTTCTGCACTGTCTGCCGGCGCATCGTGAGGAAGAGATCACAAATAAGGTATTTGAGGAGCATGCGAACGAGATATTTGAAGAGGCTGAAAACCGTCTTCATGCGCAGAAGGCTGTTATGGTAAAACTGATGGCGTAAGCATATTAAGCATATATAGAGAAAAGGCTGTCTGGACGGACAGCCTTTTTAATCAATAGAAGTTTTTGGTCCAGTACCCCAAGGGCACTTCCTTCGGGCGCATTTTCAAAAATGCTGGTGGGACAAGGGCAAAGCCCTTGTCGCCGTCCGCAGACGGCGAAATGCTCCTAACTAAAAGATTTGGTAGGCTTTCTCTAAGAGAACAAATCCAAATTTCGCCCTAAAAAAGACTTTCCCGTAAAGTCAAACCTTTCAGTCCACAGAAAAAGAAAGCAGGCGAAATTTGGAAGACATAGCAGGAGAAAACGGCGCACTGTGCCGGAGAATCCTGCGGACCATACGAGTGAGGCTGAACTAAGAGTAATAGCAAGCGAGAGGGCATGAGTAAAGGGAAAACGAGGATAGAGAGTAGTATTTCACGAAGTAATAGAAGAACACGTCCAATGAAAGGCAGTACTTCACTGTACCATTGTACAAAAATGATATAAATGAGATGAAAACTGAGTGAAAGTTTGGCTTGACAAAGAGGTATAAGGTGTGGTATAATGATAAAGCTGTCGAACGGGAATAGCGAGTAAATAGAGGGAGTGAGAGATAGAACGGAAAGCGGTTCGGGTTCACAATTTATTTACTTGACAAAACTTGTTTGGCATGATATAATAGAGTGGTTGTCGGTCAAGCGGAGTGATGGAAAGCGAGTGACACGAAAGTGGTTACGAACTGGTTCACAAATTGTTTACTTGACAAACACTAAAAGATATGATATAATAAACGAGTTGTCACAGACGAGGAAAAGAGTTAACGAAAAAGGGGTTAAAAAATTTCCGAGGGAGTGAGACAGCGAGATGGTATCTTGAAAATTGAACAATGCACTACAAGCGAACAAGCCCTTGAAGTTTGTATGGAAGAAGTTTTAAGGAACTTAAAGAAATACAAACCTTTGAGACTGTCGAGGCGAGACAGAAACAAAAAGCGCAGAGCGTCTGAAAGAGATGCAAAGGTAATTGCGAGCGAGAGATCGTGAAGCGATGGATCGATACTAAAGTACTGACGT
>JAGAOV010000023.1 GCA_017623515.1 Ruminococcus sp.
TACGCAGATTTTCGAGCAGAAATTTCATGCAGACAAGGCGAAAAGGTGCAGGCAGGCTGTCGCCTGTCAAACCTTTTCAACGCAGGATGCGTGAAATTTTGCCGAAAAGATGCGTTGTTAGGCTTAGTGTCAACACGACCTTGTTCAGTGTGAGAAAAAATCTGAATTTACACACTTTTTGCAATTTCCAAACATATGATAGAGAACCTCTTATATATCATTTGTATAATAACAAGCTAAAAACATAAAATAACAAAACCTCCCCTGCACTGTTAAAAAAATTGTGATATTTGTTCAAACCCCTTGACAGCATAGTTTAGTTATGCTATAATTTAATTGCAAATAATTATCAATAGCATAATTCCAGAAGGTGAGTTAATATGCAGGAACTTAAAAAAAACCGCAATACATTGCAGAGAAGAATAGTACTGGAAACAGTACAGAACATGACAAATCATCCTGACGCAGATACGGTCTATGAAAAAATATCAAAGGAACATCCGCTGGTAAGCAAGGCAACGGTGTACCGCAATCTGAAAATACTTGCAAAACAAGGTCTTATCCTGCATATTCCAATGCTGGACGGCGCAGATTGCTTTGATTTCAACTGTCTTCCCCATTACCATATCAAATGCAGAAAATGCGGAGGAGTTTTTGATGTGGATCTGCCGTACCAAAAGGATATTTGCAGCAAAATAAACAGAAAACGAGGATTTATTATCGAGTCCCATCAAATCGTATTCAGCGGGGTATGTCCCGACTGCCAATAAAATTATAAATTGAACGGAGGAACTTTACTATGGAACTGAAAGGTTCAAGAACTGAAGCTAATTTACAGACAGCATTTGCCGGAGAGTCTCAGGCAAGAAACAAATACACCTACTTTGCATCAAAGGCAAAAAAAGAGGGTTATGTACAGATAGCTAAGCTTTTTGAGGAAACTGCAAACAACGAAAAGGAACATGCTAAAATCTGGTTCAAGCTGCTGTACGGTGCTGATATGCGCACCACTGCTGAAAATCTGGCTGAAGCTGCTGCCGGCGAAAACTACGAATGGACTGATATGTATGCAACCTTCGCTAAGGAAGCAAGAGAAGAAGGCTTCGATCACATCGCTTTCCTCTTTGAAGAAGTTGGTAAGATCGAGAAAATGCACGAGGAACGCTACCGCAAGCTGCTGGCTAATGTTGAAGGCGGACTGGTATTCTCCAAGGACGGCGATACTATCTGGGAATGCGCTAACTGCGGTCATGTTGTAATCGGTAAAAAGGCTCCGGAGGTTTGTCCTGTATGCGCACATCCTCAGGCTTATTTCATGGTAAAAGCTGAGAATTATTGATGATGAACTTTAAACGCTTATGGCTGCACGGTAAAGTACGTTTGCTGAAGAACCTAATTCACACTGTCTCCCATCTGCGTTTGTTCATACGCTGGCTGATCTTGTCCCTGACAGCAGGTCTTGCTATCGGGGGCATAGGCAGCCTTTTTGCTTTATGTATGACAAAGGCAGTAGGACTTCGTACTGAGCATCCGTGGATAATGTTTTTACTTCCGCTGGGCGGTATTGCTATAATTCTGCTTTACAAGGTTTTCAAGTACCAGAACGACAGAGGTACTAACATGGTTATTGCGTCTATTCATGCACAGGGCGAAATACCATGGAAAATGGCTCCAATGATATTCATTTCAACGGTTATCACTCATCTGGTTGGCGGCAGCGCAGGACGTGAGGGCGCAGCTCTCCAGATGGGCGGAAGTCTCGGCGCAGTTATGGGCCGCAAGCTCAAAATGTGCGATACCGACAGACGTGTTCTTGTAATGTGCGGTATGAGTGCGGTATTCTCCGCCGGTTTCGGTACTCCCCTTGCAGCAGCCATTTTCGCAATGGAGGTCGGAAGCGTCGGTGTAATGTACTATGCAGCTCTTGTACCATGCGTTATCTCTTCCGTTACTGCGTGGAAGCTTGCCCAGTTTGCGGGCGTGGAGCATGATAATTTCGCCCTTGCAGTATTTCCTGAAATGAGCATTGCCGGAAGTCTGAAAATTGTTCTTCTTGGTGTGCTTTGCGCATTTATCAGCGTTATTTTCTGCAAAACTCTGCATAAAACCAACGACATACTGAAAAAATATCTCCCGAATCCCTACATACGTATTTCGGCGGCAGGTGTGTTTCTTATTGCGGTAAGCCTTATCCTCGGAAATCAGAATTTCCTCGGTGCAGGCGTTCCCATGATCGAACGTGCCCTTGAAGGTGATACTGAATGGTACGCCTTTATCCTGAAAATAATTTGCACTGCCATCACTATTGAAGCCGGTTTCAAGGGCGGTGAAATTGTACCTTCTTTCTTTATCGGTGCAACATTCGGATGCCTTTTCGGACAGCTTATGGGATTCTCTCCGGAGCTTTGTGCTGCTGTCGGAATGGTTGCCATATTCTGCGGAGTTACCAACTGCCCTATCACCTCACTCCTTATAGGCTTTGAAATGTTCGGCTTCCAGCAGCCGGCATATATCCTTATCGGCGTCGCTGTAAGTTATATGCTCTCCGGTTATTATGGCCTTTATCGTGATCAGAAGATTGTGTATTCCAAATATGAACCAAAATATATAAACAGACATACAAAAAACTGAATATGAAAAACGGACTGAAGCATCAATGCATCGGTCCGTTTTTTATACAGATAATAATCAATTCGGACTGTAAATCATCCGCTGAGTTTTATAATATTTGCAGTTCATAAGTAAACAAGCGAAAGCAGTCTTGTTCACTTTCACCTGCGGATATTCGCAGCGTTTCTGCTTATAATTTTATAATATCTTCCCATGCAGCATCAATACCTGCTCCTGTACGTGCATAATAGGTAAGGATATATCCTGCGTCTGTAATGGAAATAATGCCGTCTTCGTCAATATCAGCAAGTTTTATCATAAGCTGATTCGTATTTTTCTCCTCACTGAACGCAAAATCAATACCGGCACCTATATGCGCATAATATTTGAGAACAAGCGACGCATCAGTAATATCTACATTGCCGTCAAGATTTACATCGCCTTTAAGCGGTGCTTCTACAGTAAGCAGAACCTTGATTCCGGTAACTGTCTCGTAGTTCTGGGTATCCGCAGGAGTATAGGTCACTGTCACTGACATCTCTCCTGTTTCACTTAAAACAGTCTCAGGCTCTTCCCATGAAAATCCCGCAGGAAGCTTTACACTTCCAAGAGTACTGTGCTGAGTTCCGCTTATATCCATGGGAACAGTATATTCAGGCTGAGCTTTAAGTATCTCAAAGGTTGCTGTAAAGCTGCCGCTGTATACAGTGTTCAGATACTCACCTCTGGCAGCTGTAATGGTCATCTTAGCTGTTCCGGCATTCACATTATCTGAATATTCCACATTATACAATACAGGCTCAATAACTTTTTCTCCGCACATAAGCTTTATCTCAGGCTTCTGCTCCTCACCTGTATATACCACAGATTCAACAGACGTAAGGTTATCCTCGGTCAAAGTAACTCCGTTCAGCAACACGTAGCATTTTATATCGCCTGCTGTTTCATTCTTAGTATCGTAGTAGTAGATTATAGATGTTCTTGGATCGGATATAGTTACAACAGTTCCGTCAAGACTTCCGTTTTCGATGCCTGTGATTCTGGAAAAGTCAACGTCATCTGAAAGACACTCCGCAAGGTCAAAGGTATTACCTGTAACTTTAGTTCCGGCTACACCAGTGTTCGGCCCATAAAAGCTCCTGAGATTAGTGAGACTCTCCAGATTAAGATACTGAATAGGCGTACGACTGCACCACAGCGTCTCAATAAGAGGATTATTTGAAAGATCAATACTTTTCAGCTCGGTATCGGCAATATAAAGCTCCTCCAGAAGCGGATTGGCAGACAGGTCAAGCTCTGTTATAGGAGTATTACGGCAGTCAAGACGAGTAAGCTTCGAGTTCTTGGAAACATCTATCTCTGTCATTTCACCGTCTATATTCAGGCTTTCCAGAATCGGATTCTTGGATACATCTATCTCCGTAACGCCCGTTACATCAAGACGTTTCAGCTGAGGATTCTTCGTTACATCGACAAAGGTAAGATCATTGCTGCTCAGATAAAGATATTCAAGCTTTGAACACATGGAAACATCCAGAGAAGTTATCTCATTATGTGAAAGACCGAGGCTCGTAAGCTCCGTATTTGCAGATATGTCTATTGCTGTCAGGAGATTATCTTCAATTTGAAGTGATCCCAGCTTCGGACAGTTTGACACATCAATTTTTGTAAGCTGATTTCTCGAAAGATCAGCATACGTAAGCTCAGGACAGCCGGTAACATCAAGTTCTGTCAGATTATTGTCATTGCATTCAAGCTTTTCCAGCTTTGGATTATTGGATAGGTCAAGATTTTCAAGTCCAAGTCTGCCGCAGCTCAGAATCCTCAGCTCCGGACAATTGGTAACATCAAGCTCTGTGATAAGCGTATTATCGCAGACAAGTACTTCAAGCTTAGAATTTCTTGAAAGGTCGATTGATGGAATATCCATATTCAATATTTCCAGCTCAACAAGGTTCAGATTGTACTTTACGTTAATTGATGTAAGCTGATTGTCGTTAAGGCACACATCCTTCAGTTCCGGATTATTGCTCAGATCCACCTCTGTAAGATTATTCGCCTGAGCATGAAGAACCTCGAGGTAAGGAAAGCACTGGATGCCTTCAAGAGAAGATATTCCCAGATTATACAGATTAAAATGGGTAGCATGATGCATGATCTCTGATTCGCTTAAATATCCGTCTGTTTCAATATAGTCAACCTTCTGGCTGATATAGTTACGGAATGCAGGGTCGGGAAAATTTATTTCATCAATTTCAATTTTGGTTTCAGGAATAGTGAGATCACCTGTAAACGACTCTGCCGATACCGGCACACTTACTGCGAGCATTGCTGCTGCCGTTAAAAATCCAATCAGTTTTTTCATAAAATCCTATCCTTTACATTTCTTCAGGAAACTGGAATTTCCACTGTTTCCTGCATTCATCCATCATTTCCATGACATTGACTGTACCGGCATGAGGCACAAGGGGACTTTCCGGAAGTCCTGCACTGAGACAGCGGTTTGCTTCCATTATCTCATACTCGTATCCGTTGCAGAGGTTGTCCTGATGAAAGTTTTCAACTACAGCGTTGTTTTCATCGAACAGAACTGCATCGCAGGTGCAGAAGAACCAGTTGCCCAGCTCAATATGACCTTTATCACCTATTATAGCGGCATTGTTGCCGCACTGTGCGTCGAAGCCTGCGGTTACTGCTGCAAAGCCGTTTTCATATTCAAGAATGGCTGCCATGTCAAAGTCAACGCCTGTTTTGCCCATACGTGCCTTTGAAGTGATATTGTCCGGCTTTCCGCCGAATACAGCTTCAACCAAAGTAAAGGGATACACCGCAAGATCAAGGAGACAGCCTCCGCCAAGCTCCGGTATGAACAGGCGGTCGTTTTCGTCAAAGGCAACGCTGTTGCAGAAGTCAGCCTTTACCATCTGGACACTGCCTATTCTGCCGTCCTTTATCCATTCCATTGCTTTCAGGAATGAGGGACGGCATTTCATCCACATGGCTTCCATGAAGAATACTCTCTTTGTTTTAGCAAGTGTTAGAAGCTCTGAAAGCTGCTCGCAGTTAAGGGTAACTGACTTTTCACAGAGGACGTTTACTCCGGCAAGAATGGCTGTTTTTGCATGTTCATAGTGACAAGCCATAGGACTTGCAATATAAACTATATCAATGTTTCCATCTGAAAGCATTTCTTCAAGGCTACCAAAGGCTTTTTCAAAGCCGTATTTTCCGGCGAATTTCTCCGCCTTTTCAAGGCTGCGTGAGCTTACTGCTGCGCAGATTGATTCGTCAACAGAATTCAGTGCAGCGGCAAAGGTCTCGGCGATCTTGCCTGTACTGCATATTCCCCAGCGGATCGGCATGGTTATTTCTCCTCTCAATTAAAATAAATAAAACCAAATAAGCATATACGTTGAAAACGTTCCACCGGAACGTTTTCAAGATAAACTTGATCGTAAATGCGAACAAGGGGAAAGCGGTCTTGTTCGCTTTCCCCTCGAAATGCTGTCGCATTTCTCACCCCTTTTCTCCGTGCGCCGAAAGTATGGCGCAGGGAGTTTCGCCGTCTGCGGACGGCGACCGGGGCTTTGCCCCTGGACCCCACCAGCATTTTTGAAAAATTGCTGGACCAAAAAACTTTTATTTAGAATTCCTCTTCCATCTCACGGATCATGTCAACTCTCAGAGCGTGTCTGCCGCCCTCAAAGGGTGTGTCAACGAAGATCTCTGCAAGTTCCAGTCCTACGCCTACGCCGAGAGTTCTTGCGCCCATGCACATGATGTTTGCATCGTTGTGAAGTCTTGTGTATTTGGTTGAGAAGTGGTCTGCACACAGAGAAGCACGAATACCCTTGATCTTATTCGCCGCAAGTGACATACCGATACCTGTTCCGCAGATAAGGATTCCTCTTGAACCCTCGTTATCCGCTACGGCATGACCTACCTTCTTTGCGATAACGGGATATTCAACACGACCTCCGTCACCGCCCATGTCCTCAACATCATGACCTTTTTCTGTGAGCATCTTAATGATCTCAGCCTTCATTTCATAGCCTGCGTGGTCGCATCCGATATAAATTTTCATATAAATTACCTCAGTTCTTATTCTGGTCGAGCCTGTCCTTTTCCGCCTTGACAAGCTGTAAATATTCTGCATGGAGTTCGTCGGGAGTCTGTGCCTTTTCGCTTACTGCACTCATACAAAGACCTGCACCGTTCTGAAGTCTCACTGCTGCCGGTGCAAGGAGCATATTCTCAGGCTTGTACGCTTCAATAAAATCAGCCGCACCATCGCCGGTAAGCATAACGCATTCATACTCAGAAAGCCTCGTGAGAAGCTCTTCCTCCGGCATAAGGGCATCTTCCATAAGAGAGGTACATTCTCTGCCGTTAAAGCCGTATATTCCTGCATATACAAGACCTTTTCTCGCTTTCATGACAGCGCATACCGTGCTCTTTCCTGCAAGGTGCGCCTGAAAGCTGAGTGCTTTAAGCGTGGAAATTCCGCAGCATTCCGTACTCTGTGCAAAAGCCATAGCCTTTACAGCGGCTATGCCTATACGCAGTCCCGTATATGAACCAGGCCCTGCTGCAACAGCGAAACGGTCTATATCTGAAATATCAAGACCTGTATCCTCAAGAAGTCTCTGCACCAGAGGAAGTATTACCTGCGAATGAGTGCGCTTGGTATATACAAGCTGCTGTCCTAAAAGCAGGTCAGCCTCGCTGTCATATAGTGCAGCTGCCGCTACTGTCCCAGAGGTGTCAATTCCCAATATGCGCAAAGCGTTCATCTCCCTCGATAGTTATTTTTCTTGTGTCATCATCTATTCTGTCTATCTGAATGCGGATAACATCCTCCGGAAATGCGTCCTCGATATTCTCCGACCATTCAACAGCAAATACGCTTTCCTCCATAGGATAATCGTAAAAGCCTGTGGTTTCCAGCTCATCGCTGCTCATTATTCTGTACATATCAAAGTGATAAAGTGAAACTGCACCCTTGCCGTGGTATTCATTCACAATAGCAAAAGTAGGCGATGAGACTTCATCGGGAAGTCCCATTCCTACTGCAAGACCTCTTGTAAAAGTAGTCTTGCCTGCACCTAAATCGCCGTAGTAGGCGATACAGTCTCCTGCACGTAGAAGTGCGCCTATCTTCTTTGCAAGAGAGATAGTTCCCTCCGGTGTGCAGGTTACAAAAGTATACTGCATAATTATTCTTCCTTAGAAAAGACCTGTGATGTTGCCGTCGTTGTCGCAGTCAATGCGGAGTGCGGACGGAGACTTGGGCAGACCGGGCATTGTCATGATATTGCCTGTCAGAACTACAATAAAGCCTGCGCCTGCGGAGAGTGTAACATCACGGACTGTAATTTTGAAGTTCTCCGGTTTGCCGAGAAGTGACGGATCGTCGGACAGTGAATACTGTGTCTTGGCAATGCACACCGGAAGCTCACCATGACCGAGAGCCTCGATCTGAGCGATAGCCTTTGCTGCCTGAGCAGTAATGTTCACGCCGTCTGCACGGTAAATTTCCTTAGCGATCTTCTCGATCTTTTCCGGAATGGAAAGCTTTGTATCATAAAGAACGTGGAAGTCAGATTTCTTATTCTCAATTGTTCTGCATACCTGCTCTGCAAGGTCTGTACCGCCCTTGCCGCCCTTTGCGAATACCTCTGCAAGAGAGAAGTCAGCACCCAGCTTTTCGCAGAATTCCTGTACAAACTGGAGTTCAGCGTCTGTATCAGCAGCAAAACGGTTGATAGCAACTACTACCGGAACTCCGTACTTCTGCATGTTTTCGATATGCACCTGAAGATTTACGATACCCTTTGCAAGAGCGTCCAGATTTTCATTGGAAAGCTCTGCCTTAGGAACGCCGCCGTTATATTTCAGCGCACGTACTGTTGCAACAAGTACAACGCAGTCTGGTTTCAGACCGCCGTAACGGCACTTGATGTCAAAGAACTTCTCTGCACCGAGGTCAGAACCGAAACCAGCTTCGGTAATACAGTAGTCACCCAGCTTCAGGGCAAGGCGTGTTGCACGTATGGAGTTGCAGCCATGAGCAATATTTGCAAATGGGCCGCCGTGTATGAATGCAGGTGTATTTTCAAGAGTCTGTACAAGATTAGGCTTGAGAGCGTCCTTGAGGAGTGCTGCCATTGCGCCGTTTGCACCCAGATCCTTTGCATATACGGGATTTCCGTCAAGGTCATATGCAACGAGAATATTGCCCAGTCTTTCCTTCATATCAGCAAGGTCCTTTGAAAGGCAGAGAATAGCCATAACCTCAGAAGCAACTGTGATCTGGAAACTGTCAGAACGCGGCACGCCGTCAACCTTGCCGCCAAGACCAATTACGATATTGCGGAGTGCTCTGTCGTTCATGTCAAGAACACGCTTGAGCATAATTCTTCTCTGGTCAATTCTCAGGTCGTTGCCCTGCTGCATGTGATTGTCAAGCATTGCACAAAGGAGATTATTTGCGGAAGTGATAGCATGCATATCACCTGTAAAGTGGAGGTTGATGTCCTCCATAGGTACTACCTGTGCATAGCCGCCGCCTGCTGCACCGCCCTTGATACCGAATACTGGTCCCAGTGACGGCTCACGAAGTGCAAGAACTGCATTCTTGCCGATCTGTCCCATAGCTTCTGCAAGACCTACACTGATGGTAGTCTTACCCTCACCAGCCGGAGTAGGGTTGATAGCTGTAACAAGTATCAGCTTACCGTCCTCCTTTGTTTCAAGCTTATTGAAAAGCTCCTCGGAAAGTTTTGCCTTATAGTGACCGTAGTATTCAATATCGTCCTCTTCAATACCCAGTCCCTTTGCGATCTCGCCGATCTTCTTCATTTTTGCCTGCTGTGCAATTTCAATATCTGTCAGCATATTTTTCCTCCTAATAGTTATTTTCACACTCGGAATACATGGTTTAATTATACCATTTCCTAATGTAAATTGCAAGCATTATGACCTCTTTTGGCGTTTCAAATCACATTTTGCCTTTTTATGCGCCGCCCTTTGTACAGCCTGCGAAAATTACCCGTACTTACAATATATTCGGTATTTTTCATATGGTTATACTATATGATGTATAAAAAGGAGTTATATCTATGAAGAAGTTTACGTTCACTCTTATTATTTCACTTTGCATTTCTCTTTTCTTCTGCGGATGTGTTAGAAAAGAAAATGCAGCTCAGGAACACGAAAAGCTTCATCTGTACGACTATGAGCAAACGCCTGAACATCTTGGAATAACCACCGACTCTCTGCCTGAACCAGAGCTTGCCTATGAAACTCTGAACTATTCACCGCAATACGCAATGTGGTTTACGGCTATGGATTATCCGGAAATTCTCATGACTAAAAGCGAGGATGAATTCACTGCTGAAATAGAAAAACGCTTTGACAACGCCGCCGGACTTGGAATCAACACTGTTTATGTGCAGGTACGTGCGTTTGGTGACGCTTACTATGAATCTTCCCTTTATTCACAGGGGCTTTATTCTCCGGCTGGAATGAACTTTGATCCTCTGAAAATCATGACAGATGCTGCACATGAACGAAAGCTTTCAATTCATGCATGGATAAATCCCCTCCGCTGTCAGTCGGACGTTCAGATGCAGGCTATGGAGGATAAATTTCAACTCAAAAAATGGTACGATGATGATACAAAAAAAGGCACGTACCTTTCACTTGTAGAGGGAAGGTGGTGGCTTTGTCCGGCGTATGAGGAAGTCAGGGAATTCATTGCGGCAGGTGCAGAGGAGATAGTGCGGAATTACGACATAGACGGTATTCACATTGATGATTACTTTTACCCTACCGCTGATAATGGCTTTGATAACGAGGCTTTCGCAAAAAGCGAAATGCAGAACCTTACCGAATTCCGAAAAGAACAGTGCAGCCTTATGGTAAAGGGAATATACGACGCTGTTAAATCCGTAAATCCAAACGTTCTTTTCGGCATAAGTCCGCAGGGTACGCTTTCCGGCAATAATTCACAATATTCAGATGTCGAAAGATGGTGCAGTGAGGAAGGCTTCTGCGACTATATCGTTCCTCAGATATACTTCGGCTTCAAAAATGAATCTGCGCCCTTTGCCGATATGCTTTCCCTCTGGAAAGGTCTTGTGAAAAATCCGGACACTGAACTTATCATAGGAATATGTACCTATAAAATTGGCAGGGAGGACGCTTTCGCAGGCAGCGGAAAGGATGAATGGATAAACGATACCTCTGTTTCATCAAAGGAGCTTGCTCTGGTAATAGATTCCGGTCTTGGTGCGTCTATTTACAGCTACGCTTCAACCTTTGAGCCAGAGGAATTTGATGATATTATAGCAAAAGAACGCAATACTTTAAAAGATATTCTTATGTAGTCAGGACAGCGAAAAAAAGCCGCCGCACCATTTAAGATGCAGCGGCTTCTTAATTTTCCAGATTATTCAGAAGCAAGTCTTGTGCCGCACTTGCCGCAGAATTCAAATGAATACTTTTCATCGAATCTTGTTCCGCATGTGCCGCAGATACGAACGCCCTTGAGAGCCTGAAGATCAGATCTCATGCTGTTGATTCTTCTCTTTCTGTCATCAATGTCTGCACAAAGAGCTGTGTAATCACCATTGGGGTTTGCATAGTACTGCTTGCCGATCTCCTGCATTACTTCCTGAATACGTTCCTGCTCATAAGCAATCTTCTTCTTCAGGTTGTTTGATTCAGATGCAGACTTGGACATATCAGATACGCCCTTGCTTGCTCCTGAAATCTTGTCTAAAATATTTGCCATAGTAATCGCTCCTCTATAAATAAATACTATCTAAATTATACAGCTTTTTTGTTCTCTTGTCAAGTGCTTTTATAGCATTTACTTTTCAACAGGCTCAAAGCGTATGCGAATATTAGGAAGCGCATTGAGAGTTGTGTAGGAATTATGGAGACCATCCTCAATTGAAAGGTCATTTTCTCCTGTTGCAGGCGGTGCGAATATCTTGAGAGTCATGTCACATGCACTCTCAAGCGGCTTTTCAAAAAATGCCGCCATAAGGTCAATGGTCTTTGCATGAGGTGCTTTATAGAACCATTTGCCGTTTATCTCCATCATGAGGTTGCAGTCATCTTCAAATGTAACCTCACAGAATGTGGGGTTCTTTTCAAAGTGCAGCGGAATTGCAATACCCTCTGCGTCCTCAGAATTGCCCCAGCGAAGTGTAAGCGGAAGCTGAACCTCCTCGCCCTGAGTCATTGACGGCTTGAACCAATCATCATGGATTATTTCCTTATAGGTATCCATTACAGGCTGCGCAATGCCAACATTGGGATTGTTGGGATCTTCTATCTCAAGTCCCAGTCTTCCTCTGTCACGGAACTGATAGAATGTAAAGCCGCTGAACCAGTCCGCATTTTCAGCCTTCAGCATATCGCAGAAGTCACGAACCATCATAGCCTGCTCGTAAGGGCCGGTAACATCACCGTCAGCATTGAATTCGGACATAACCATAGGCTTTGCTGTACCGCCGTTCAGATAGCAGTAACGCTCGAAACTTCTTTTAGTGAGGTTGTATGTGCCCTCAACAGTTCCTCTGCTGTGGGAATTTCCGCCGTGTTCAGCTACATCATAAGGCCAGCCCCAGTGGAGTGCCATGTACTTGTCAACAGACCAGATGTCAGCCTCCGGAATAGTCTGTGCAAACTCTGCTTCCTTCTCCATCTCTTCCTTTTCAGGATGCTCGATACCGCCGATGCAGATGATAGTCTTTACATTAGGTGCGTTTTCCTTGATAATACGGCTTGCACGTACAAAGAAATCTGCAACCTCCTGATAAGAGCATCTCTTATTGAATGAGAACCAGTTGCCTGTTGCTTCATGATTTATACGGAGGAATACTCTGCCGAACGGACGGAGATCCTTTGCAATTGCAACAAGATGTTCATCTGTAACATTGGGATCTATAGTCAGCGTAAGAGTAACATCCTGACCGTGGGCACGAATTTCACGCATATATGTGAACGGCTCGTCATCTGTTGTGCCGCCCAGACCGCCCTTGTATGTGAAGTAATCATCATATGGGAAATCCCATGCAAACTTTACATCAGGATTTGCATGTACTACGCTTGCTCTTCCAGGCCAGCCCTTATCCAAAGGATAATAACAGTACATAAGGCTGATACTTCTGTGAGGTCTGCCCATTTTTGCAAGTATGTAGTCCTGATCTACATATTCGCCTCTTTCACTGCCGTCGCCAAGGTCTACTGCACACTTTGCAGCACCCATATGCAGCTTATAAATTTTTTCCATTTAAATTGCTCCTTTTCCTTTTTCCTTAAAACACTTTCCGGTTAAGCCGGTACTTTTCATATTGTACCAGATAAATTCTATAGTGTCAATCGTTTTACTGTAAAAGATAACTGATACAGTTACCCGATCATATTTCATCCCCTATTCAGAGTCAAAGTCTGAAAAAATAGTGAGAATCTGAAAAAAATTTCTGAAAAGCTATGGACTTTAACGGATTTTTATAGTATAATAAGTAAGTATTTGATAAATTACTTGGAGGTAATGATAAAATGGCAAACTTTAAGAAGATCGCAGCAGGGGCTGCTGCTCTTGCAATGATGGGATCACTGGCTGCATGCGGAAGCAATACTGCTTATGCTCTTACAATAGATGGGGAGCAGATCAACGCTGGCTTATATATCTATTATTCCTATATTGCATACAACGACGCTGTTACAACTCTCTCAGATCAGAACGAGGAACTCGATGTAACTGATAAGGAGGTTGTAAAGGATCAGGTTATCGACGGCAAGGATACCCTTAAATGGATTCAGGACAAGGCTCTTACATACTGCGGTGAGCATGTCGCTGTAAATAAGGATTTTGAGGCTGCCGGTCTCACTCTCAGCGATGAAGAAAAAGACGAGATCAATGCTTCTGTAGAATCCTTCTGGGAAACTAACGCTGAAAAGTTTGAGGAAAACGGTATTTCTGAAGCATCTGTACGTCAGATCATGGAGTATACCTACAAGGCAAGCGACCTGTTCATGCACTACTATGAAATAGACGGTGTTGAAGGCGTTACAGAAGAAGAGGTTCACGACTACTATGTTGAAAATAATGCTCGTGTACAGTATATCCGCTTCGATCTCGTTGACGGCAAGGGCGCAAATCTCAGTGAAGCTGGCAAGGATGACATTAAGTCAATGGTTGAGGATTACCTCGATGCTGTTGAAAAAATCAACAGCGAGGACAAACTTGCTGATAAGATGGATGAAATTCAGGAAGAATACAATGCTTATGTAACTTCCATTTCTGAAGAAGCTGTTGCTGCTACTGCTACTGACGCTGAGGGCAATGTTACAACTACCACTACAACTACTACAACTCTTGCTGAAGGCGAAACTACCACTACAACAACTACTACAACTATTCCATATAAGAATGAATCTATCATCGTAAGAGCTACAACTAATGAAAAAATAAAGGAAGAGGATATAAAATATTCTCCATCCAAGGTTATTCATGACCATGTATTCAACGACGCTGAGACAAACAAGGCTTCTATGGTATTCGATGAGGAAAACAACGCTTATTATCTCATCGTTCGCTATGACATTGAAGAACGTATGAATGAAGACGACATCTGGACTGATGACCAGAAAAATGCTGTTATTTCCGAAATGTTCAGCGATGCTTTTCAGGAAAAGCTCGACGCATGGTGTGATGCTCAGAATGTTGAGCTGAACAAGGCTGCTATCAAGCGTTATGATCCGTTCAAGATCGACTTCACCAGTGAAGAATAATTATCCAGATTATAATAAGGGCTGCTGCACAAATTTTAAAGTGCAGCAGCCCTATTGCTTTATATATCAGAATGAACCATATGTAACCGTTTCGCCTATAGGCTTTCTCATACCCTCAGAATCATGACGGTCTGGTGACTTGTAAAGTGCGTCCGGTGCAGCATATCCAACCAAAAGAACATTTACCGGAACATAGTTTTCAGGAATGTTGAAGTTTGCACGGATGATCTCCGGCTTGAAACGACACATCCAAAGAGTTCCAAGTCCCTGTTCTGTTGCTGCAAGTATCATATGATCGGTAACGATGGTAGCGTCGATCTCATGAATATTGTGTTCGTCATACTTTCTTGTCCATGAGCATTCCGGTTCTACACACACGATTATAGCACAGGGTGCATTATACAGAGCCGGTATGCCTGCTGCTTCAGCCATTTTTTCCATGCCCTCCGGAGTATTCACAACAAGTATCCTCTGCGGCTGTGCATTTACTCCTGTAGGCGCAACACGTCCGCATTCCAGTATGTAGTCCAGCTTTTCCTGTTCAACTGCCTTACGCAGATAACCTCTTACAGAGTATCTCTTCTTAGCAAGTTCCAAAAAATTCATAAAATCATTCCTTTCAGCTATAAAAACAGACTGCATAAAAGCAGCCTGTTTTTATAAAAAATAGTAGTGAGAGATAATTGGACGAAGCAGCGCATCGGGATCCATGCACCTCAATCAGGATGCGCCCTTTGCTCCGCCTGATATGTATATTATACACTAAAATTTATATAAAATCAAGAGGAAAGATTGATTAAACATTCTTTATCTTTTGTGCAGAATATACAATTCATTTTTCGCCAGACAGACTTTTCATGCTCAGAACCGTTCCTATTTGATTTTTCAGACTTTTTTTCAAAAAAGGCTTGACAAACATCCTGAAATGGTGTATAATATAAAAGCTGGTTGATGAATCGGCTGATAATTTAAAATGGAGAGATGTCCGAGTGGTTTAAGGAGCTGGTCTTGAAAACCAGTGATCCCGCAAGGGACCGTGGGTTCGAATCCCACTCTCTCCGCCATATCTTGCAGAAATACCCAAGTGGTGAAGGGGCTCCCCTGCTAAGGGAGTAGGTCGGGAAACCGGCGCGAGGGTTCAAATCCCTCTTTCTGCGCCATGAAAAACACGCAGTTTATTGCGTGTTTTTTCGTTTTATACCATGAAAGGAACAAATATAATGAAAGCAGTAATAACCGGAGCAACCTCCGGCATAGGCAGAGACATGGCGATGATACTTGCCCACAACGGCTGGGATCTGATACTTACAGGACGCAATAAGGAGGAGCTTGAGTTTCTGAAAATGACTCTTCCTGTTAATGTAGAAACCATAGCCCTTGATCTGTCAAAGGAAAACGCACCATTTGAATTATATAATTTCTGCAAAGGGAAAAAAACCGACTTGCTCATAAACAACGCAGGCTTTGGGGCATACGGTAAATTTTCAGATGTAGATCTTGATACCGAACTCGAAATGATCTCGGTAAACGTCCGTGCAGTACATATTCTTACAAAGCTTTTTCTCCATGACTTCAGGAAACGAAACAGAGGACGAATACTCAATGTTGCATCTGTTGCCGGTCTTATGACAGGCCCTCTGATGTCCACCTATTATGCCACCAAAAATTATGTAACAAGGCTTTCTCTTGCCATAGCAGAGGAACTTAGACGTGAAAACAGTCGTGTAACAGTCAGCGTACTTTGCCCCGGCCCTGTTCGTACACGTTTCAATGAAAGAGCTGGGGCTGATTTCCGTCCCTCTCATACAAAAAGCTATGATGTTGCAAAATATGCCCTTGAACAGACTCTTCAGGGAAAAAAGCTTATCATACCAGACAATATAGTCAAGCTTGGTATTATGGCTGCAAAATTCGTTCCCCATGAAATTCTGCCTGCAATTCTCTATGAAATTCAGTGCAGAAGAGGTAAATAAAAAATTTTAGAAAGGCTGGTGCAGAAAAACGCACCAGCCTTTTTATGGTTCTCTATCTCATATGTTGGAGAATTCACAATTCCATCAGCCATGCCGCAGACGTAACTGCTCCCTTACTAAGAAAAGCATTGATCGGTGCGCTTCGCACATGGATTCTATTTCTCAGCCTGAACTGTTTTGAGCATTTCATCTATGTGTGAATTCAAACGTGTCTCCGCTTCTGCAAATGTGCATCCGCAGACATAGGCAAGTTCCTCTGCTATGATTCTCTTGCAGTCATACAGCAAATGGTCATCACTCACGCAAAGCCCGCCTTTCTGTCCTCTGAACTGCCTGCGCTGCTTAGCAAGATACAGGGTTTTCAGAACCTGAAGAGCTTCCTCTCTCGTTCCGTCCAGAAGCACCTCACGATATTTCTTTCTTCTGGTATATACATCCGGAATCCACACTGTCTCAAGCTCTGGAAGCATTCCCAGACTTCCCAGAACTTCGTCCTCACTCTCAAGCTCTTTCATTCTGCTTTCAAGGGAATACGGCACGAAAATCGTGAGATTATTCAGATACAAAGGTGTAAGCGCATAACACTCCTGAGTCTGATCACCAAACCTTTTTTCTGTAAGGGCAGTTATCTCACATACGCCTGTTCCACGATATAAAATCACATCATTCAACTGATACATATGCATTTTTCCTCGCTGTTCTGTGTTATAAGTAAAACGTGCAGGATCACAACCGGCTGTATACCCGACTGGAAGCTGCACGTTGCTATACTTATATTATACCAGATTTTGCGAAAAAAGGTCATAGGCGTTTTTCACGAAAAATTTCTTCCCTCTATGCGCAAAAGCACCAAATCACACCTTATTTGCAGACTGCAAGCAGTTCCTCTGTCTTGTCACAACGTTCCCATGCTACGCAAAGATCCTCTCTTCCCATATGTCCATAAGCCGCAAGCTTGCGGTACTGGGGCTTTCTAAGGTCAAGTGCCTTGATAATCCCGCCCGGTGTGAGATCGAATACCTTCTGCACTGCTTCTGCAAGTTTTTCGTCGGAAACCTTGCCTGTACCAAATGTATCCACAAGAACAGATACCGGTGTTGCAACGCCGATTGCATATGCAAGCTGAACCTCACATCTGTCTGCAAGACCTGCCGCTACAATGTTCTTTGCAATGTATCTTGTGGCATAGGCGGCACTTCTGTCAACCTTGGTCGGGTCTTTGCCGCTGAATGCACCGCCGCCGTGACGTGCGTAGCCGCCGTAGGTATCAACAATGATCTTACGTCCTGTGAGTCCGCTGTCACCCTGAGGGCCGCCGATTACGAATCTGCCTGTAGGATTGATGTAGAACTTAGTGTTTTCATCAATCATTTCCGCAGGAAGAACCTCCTTGCATACATATTCCATAATATCATTTCTGATTCTTTCGGATGGAATTTCCGGAGAATGCTGTGTGGAAACAACAACTGCATCAATTCTAACCGGCTTATTATCCTCATATTCAACTGTAACCTGAGCCTTGCCGTCAGGACGGAGATATGTGAGGATATTCTGCTTTCTCACATCAGAAAGTCTGAGACAGAGCTTGTGTGCCAGTGAAATCGGCATAGGCATAAGCTCCTTGGTCTCATTGCAGGCATATCCGAACATCATGCCCTGATCTCCTGCGCCTGTGGCAGTTTCATCTGTACCACGGCTCTCAATTGCATCATTAACGCCCATTGCAATATCCGGAGACTGCTTGTCAATTGCAGTCAGTACCGAGCATGTATAGCCGTCAAAACCGTACTTTGCACGGTCATAACCGATGTCAATAACAACATCTCTTGCAATCTGAGGTATATCAATTTTAGCAGAGGTTGTAATCTCACCCATACAAAGTATCATACCGGTTGTAGTTGTTGTCTCACAGGCAACTCTTGCCATTGGATCCTGTTCCAGAATTGCGTCAAGAACTGCATCTGAAATCTGATCGCAGATTTTATCCGGATGTCCTTCTGTTACTGATTCAGATGTAAATAAAAAACGACTCATTAAAATCATCCCTTTCTTTGCATTAAAAAAGCACCCGATTTGACGAGTGCATGATTCCGCTTTCTTCGAAATCCTCATCTCTCGGTAAATACCGCAGGATTTAGCACCTTTTTTGCATTACCGCAATCAGGTTGCCGGGCTTCACAGGACCAGTTCCTCCGCCACTCTTGATAAGGTTACACATATATTATATCTCATATTCCGTCCCTTGTCAATAGTTTAACACAAATTCCGTCGAAAGTGCAAAAAAGCGGCACGAACATGTCGTGCCGCCTTTGCGTCAAAGACTATTTAACTATCTGCGATTATCCTTACGGCTTAATCGGGAGTTCCTTGATAGCTTCAACAACGAACTTCAGAAGAGCATCTGCGTCTGCGCCGTTGATAACACCGTCATCTACGCAAGCTGCATTAGCTGTCTGCTGATCATTGAATGTGATAGAACCAGCAAGCTTCTTGTTCAGGAATACCAGGTCGATCAGAGAAATCTGACCATCGAGGTTTGTATCGCCGATGAGAACGTCAAATTCGCCCTTATCGTTTGTTGTTCTGGATGTTGTTGTAGCTGTTGTCTTGGATGTAGTAGTTGTAGTTGTACCTGTAGTTGTAGTTGTCTGCTTAGTAGTTGTTGTCTGTTCAGAATCAACCAGCGGAGCTTCGTCTTCGAGGAAGGATGCGATCCATACCAGAGGAGAGTTCCAGTTGATTGTACACTCGTTTACAGACCAAGCCTCAACGTTGTCGAGGTAGCAAACCATAGGAGCAACTTCGCCAGCCTTGTAGCCCTTACCCTGAATCATCGGGTCCTGCATCTGGGAGTTCGGACCACCGGAGAGAACGCCCTTAGGAGCAGACGGGAATGTGTTGTCGAGCTGGTAAGACCACCATCTGTGGTGAGGATACTTCAGTTCACGTTCGCCGTAACCACTTACATAGGACTGTTCGAGAACGTTTCTACCCATCAGGTAGTCCATAGCTGTGGATACACCGCTGATGTACTGAGCTTCCTTATCAATGTCATAAGCAAGACCCATAACCATAGCGTTGTTTACAACCATAGAGTTGGAACCCCACTCATAGCCGTTTACGAGAGTCTTCTTATCAGTGCCGCCTGCCAGTGTCCAAACTTCTGCTTCGTAGTCGTGACCAACATAAGGTACACCGAAGTCAGATTCTTCTTCGAGCTTCAGGAAGTAGTCAGCTGCTTCCTTAACGTTGTTCTGGATTGTTGTGAGTTCATCCTGTGTCAGCAGGCCCTTGTCAACCATTGCCTGACCGTTGATGCAGAGAGACAGAGTACCCAGAGAACCTACAGTACCCCATGTAAATGCTGTAGCGGAACCATTGTTTTCACCGCCGTACAGAGCTGTAGGAACAGCAAAGCACTTACCAGATGCATCGTCATAGCTCATCATGTCTGTCTTGTAAGCAGCGTCGCCAGTTGTGATGTACAGTTCGCAAGCTGCCCAGTAGAATTCGTCAGTTACGTTTGTATCGCCGTAAGGGCCACCACCCTTGTTCTGAGCCAGAGGAGCATACAGTGATGTATGAGACTGGAGTTCATCCGGAACTGTTGTGTAAGGAGCATAGCAACCCTTAGCTGCGTCATAAGCCTTCTTAGCCAGAGCGATACATTCATCAGCTTCAGCAGAATCGTAAGGCTGGATCAGACGAGCGTGCTGTGCAAGAGCAGCTGCAAAGTTCAGAGTAGCTGCATATGTCTTAGGCTTGATGATACGAGAAAGCTCACCAGCGTTTGTCAGGTCTGTAGCATCCTTAGGAGATACAGCCAGAGCAGTCCACTTATAGTCGTGGATCTTGTGGTAAACCATACCGTCAG
The DNA here is from genome assembly GCA_017623515.1 of Ruminococcus sp. Classification (GTDB taxonomy): domain Bacteria; phylum Bacillota; class Clostridia; order Oscillospirales; family Ruminococcaceae; genus Ruminococcus_C. The sequence continues at coordinate 20,269 of JAGAOV010000023.1, forward strand.
CCGGATCCTGCATAGTCTTGAAGAAGTCGATTTCTACCTGTACTTCGTCGAGAATATCCGGAATCTTGTTGCCGTTTTCAGGAATTGTAACAGTACCGCTGCTGTCAGCCCACTTGTCGATGAATTCCTGATTGCCGTTGTTCAGAGCACGGTCATAGATAGAAAGCAGAGTCCAGATGGAAACACCGCCGTTTACAACGTACTTACCGTGGTCACCAGCGTCATACCAACCGCCGGTTACGTCGATAGTACCATTGTTCTTTTCAACTTCAGCTTCAGAAGGAATGATGTAAACCCACTGCTTCTGGATGTAAGCTACGTCGCTGTCGTGACCAGCCGGACGAGCCAGATCAGAAGCTGTAGCCTTTTCACCGTTGGGGTTCTCAGAAACGATGTACTGTGCTTCGATCTCAACACCAGAACGGTTCTGGTAGAAGTAGTTCATAGCCTCAGTTGTCAGATCGCCGTAGATGTCATTGCCAATATCGAAAGGCAGAGACTCCTTGCCATCGCAAGTGATTGTGTAACCTGTACCCTCTGTCTGGAAGTCAGAGAAGTCGATTACCTGGTTGTATGTGTTGGAAGCATCACACAGAGTTGTGCCGCCAGTTGTTGTGCCTGTGTATACAGTGTTGCCGGAAGAATCCTTAACCTGGAATTCCTTAGCTGTACCGTCAGAGCCATCGAGAACGAGAGTAGCCTTCTTAGCAAGCTTTGTGAAGTAACCAACCTGGTTTACTTCGATGCCCTTCGGCTGATAGATAACTTCTTTCTTGTAGTCAGACTGATCATCTGTCATGTCGATGAGACACATGTTATCGAACTTGATAACCTTACCTTCGTTTACGCAGATAAAGTCATTGTACGGAGAAGTACCGCCCAGGTGGAATGTCCACTCACCTACGCCCTCAGCTGTCTTATCCGGTGTGAATTCATAAGCATAGTTTGTCCACTGATTAGCAGGCAGATAGCTGTTCTTCCAAGCATCCCAGCCCATACCGTAGTCAACAGACTGACCAGTTTTACCTGCGCTCTTTACAACGCTTGCGATTTCTTCCAGAGACTTGCCTTCAACCTGTGAATAATCAACGGAAAGCAGTTCACCGTTACCATGCCAGAGTTCAGCGTCATCATTTGTCATATCGCCGAGCTTAGCATAGATTCTTGCCTGTGTATCGTCTGTCCATACAGAATAGCTGATACGATACTTATGGCCGGACTGAATTGTCAGACCTCTGTGACGGAACTGACAGTCCCAACGACCTTCACCGTTGTTTGTAAGACCACCCGGATTTGTAATCAGGATGTTGTAGCAACCGTCTGTGATTTCAAACTTCATTGTACCTGTTGCGGATTCGCAGATGTGCCACGGGAGACCTGCACCGTCGTTGAAGTCACCGTGACCAAGCTCCTGACCTGCAAATGCAGTCAGAGAAGTCATGCCAGCCATAAGAGCAGATGCGGACATTGCGCCTGCCATTACGCCTGAGAGCAATCTCTTGCTCATTTTTGTCTTTGGCATAAGTGTTATCCTCCTTAAATAAATGAATATAAAAATTTGTTTTGGAACGCTAAGTTCCGTTTAACGTAATCCCCTGACGGAGAACTGAGGACAGCGCATATCCGCTGTTTATTTCACATCTTGATAAACAGCGTAATACACGTCCTCTCGTTACAATAATTATACCATAATCGGCATTTATTGTAAAGATGTTTTCTGATTTTCAGTAATTTTTTCTAAAACGAGTAAATGATTTTTGTACAATTTTACCATTGACATTTCGTTTTTTTATGCTTCTACATTCAAAAAAAGCGGAGAACATCGTAGCTCTCCGCTTTTAAAAGCAACATTATACTGTATAAAGCAATATCGTACTGTTTTTGTTTTCTTACGGATTTACCGGCAGGGATGTGATAGCTTCTACTACAAACTTCAGCAGAGCATCTGCATCTGCTCCGTTAAGAGTACCATCATCAACACATGCTGCACAATTCTGCTGCTGCTGATTAAACTGTACTGAACCTGCATTGAACTTGTTCAGCAGTACAACGTCCAGCAGAGAAATTGAACCATCAAGATTTACGTCACCAATAAGGATGCCTGACGGTGTTTTATTTGTTGTAGTTGTCTTAGTAGTTGTTGTTGTAGGCTTGGTTGTTGTTGTAGTTGTAGTCTTCTTGGTGGTTGTAGTTGTTGTGGTCTTCTTGGTAGTAGTTGTTGTTGTAGTTGTTGTAGTTGTCGTTGTAGTTGTTGCACCCTGACCATTCTTATCAGTGTAAACTGTTACGGAATCTACAGTAAATGAACCGCAGTCGATCCACCATACACCCCACTTCAGTTCACCGCCGTACTGTGTCTGGATGATTGCTGCTGTTGCAGAGTCAACATCCCATGTGATAGAACCAGTCTTGCCGCTGATTGATTCCTCCATGTCATCGCCCTGTGCCCAGTAATCAGGTGCTACACTTGTTGATGTTCCGAATGCACCCTGCCACTTACCGATTGATGAACTCTTTGTGGAAATATTTACCTTTACTTTCTGAATGGTCTCACCTGCGCCAATACCAAAGTCTGCCCATGACCAGCCGATCATCTTTTCAGACATTGTGCTGTAGTTGTAGGAATCGCCGAGAGTAAGAGTGTATCCACCGCCGGTAGTATTTCCAGTATTGCCGGTGTTGCCAGTGTTGCCAGTACCGGAATATGCATTTGTGTATACATTAACAGTATCAATAGTGAATGATCCGCAGTCAATCCACCATACGCCCCATTTCAGTTCGCCGCCGTACTGTGTCTGGATGATTGCTGCTGTTGCAGAATCAACATCCCACGTAATAGTACCGGTCTTGCCGCTGATTATTTCCTCCATGTCATCGCCCTGTGCCCAGTAATCAGGTGCTACACTTGTTGATGTTCCGAATGCACCCTGCCACTTACCGATTGATGAACTCTTTGTGGAAATAACAATCTCTACCTTTTCAATTGTTTCACTTGTGTTAATGCCAAAATCTGCCCAACTGAAGCCAATCATCTTTTCAGACATTGTGCTGTAGTTGTAGGAAGCTCCAGGTGAAATGCTGTACATTCCAGACGCTTCAAGAACCTGTGTTGCACCATCCTGTGCGTAGCTGTCTGCTGCGGATACGGATGTTACTCCTGCGAAGCCGCTGACTGCAATTGCTGCTGATGCTGCAAATGCAACGAGTTTGTTTGTGATTTTCATAAGAATTTTGCTCCTTCCAAAAAAATATTAATCCGGCTCAAATATGCCATAATTATTTTAGCACATCCTCCCAAAAATTGCAATCATTTTTCCTGAACAGAGCAAATTTAGGCTTTTTTGCCAATTAAATGCATTGTATTTTGTGCGCATTGACCAATACAAATTCAAAAAAAGAGTCACAGCCGAAGCTGTGACTCTCAAATAAACATATAAGATTATTCCTTAACGCCGCCCAGTGCTACGCCGCCAACGATGAACTTGGACAGGCACAGATAGATGATAACGATCGGAATAATAGACAGAGCAACTGCTGCATACTGTGCACCTGCGTCCGGATGCTTATCCTGACCAAGTACGTTCTGAATCATGATCGGCATTGTGTAACGCTTTGTGTCACTCAGGATGATCATGTTCTGTGTATAGTAGTTGTTCCAGTTTGCAACGAATGCGAAAATTGCCTGTACTGCAATAGCCGGCTTACACATCGGAATTGCGATAGAGATAAATGTACGGAATTCGCCGCAGCCGTCGATACGAGCCGCTTCAACAATATCCAGCGGGAATGAAGACTTCATGTACTGACGCATGTAGAATACGACAGCAGGAGCTGCAATTGCCGGAAGAATCAGCGGGATGTAGGAGTTCGCAAGACCCAGTGTACCTACCATGAACTGTACGAAACCAGTAGATGTTACCTGTACCGGAATCATCATTACAGCCAGAATGATAGTGTAAGCTGTATCACGAACCTTGAAGTTATAAACTGTCAGACCGTATGATGTCAGTGCTGAGAAGAATACGGTCAGAACTGTAGAGCAGCCTGCAATGATCAAGCTGTTCATATAACCAGTCCAGACATTGAAGTCCGGGAACTGAGCCATTTCACCTTCGGAAATGTTGCGGAAGTTAACTCTGAAATCTCCGCCTGGGATGAAGTTGATAGGATTTACGCTCAGATGGAATCCGTCATGTGTTGCATTACAGATCATGATCCACAGAGGTACGAGACAAACAGCTGCCAGAAGAACGCATACTGCAAAGCAGCCGATGGACTTGATACGCTGAATCAGCATATAATTATCCTTTACGCCGACATTTTCCATTATTCAAGTCCTCCCTTCTTAGCAAGCTTCTGCTGCTTCTTGTATTCCTTAACCAGTGCCTTACGTTCAGCCTTCTTACGAGCTTCGTCCTGATCACGGTTCATACGGAATACGAAAATACCAAGAATAGCTGTTACAAAGAACAGCATGATTGATGCTGCACCAGCTACGCCATACTGCGGGCTATGTACATTGTTACCTACACGGAACTGTTCGTAAATGAATACTGCAACAGTACGCAGATGATCCTTGATGTCGCCTGCTGCTGTATGATACAGGAAAGGAATATCGAACATCTGGAGACCACCGATCATGGATGTGATCAGTGTATAAACAACCATCGGCTTCAGCAGCGGAAGTGTGATCTTTCCGAGAACCTGACCGCTGGATGCACCATCGATATTTGCAGCTTCAAACAGAGACGGATTGATACCCAGAATACCGGACATCATCATGATCATGGTGTTACCAAACCACATCCATGTCTGAATGAACATTACAATACCACGGCTCCATGCCGGATCGTTTTCAAACTTAATTGCTTCATTGCCCATATTCTGAAGAATAATGTTTGCAGCACTTGTCTGGCTGTTGGAAATGAAACGCATGAACAGAGCTGCAACAGATACAGCTGTGATGATGTTAGGAAGGTACATAATTACCTTAAATGCGCCCTGACCAGGAATATGCAGCTTGGAATCTGTAAACCATACAGCAAGCAGCAGAGAAAGAGCGATCTGCGGAATAAAGTTACCTACCCAAAGAATTACTGTGTTGATGAATGACTGCACGAATGTGTCATGCAGTGCGTTTGATCTACGGTCGTCACCGCCGAAAAGCAGTGTCTTGTAGTTATCCAGAGCCATGAATTCCTGTGCTTCTGCACCAAATGCAGCGTCACCGTTGCCAAAGAAGCTCAGGATGAATGTATTGATCAATGGCCAGATCTGGAAGAATGCGTAGACAATAAAAAATGGTGCGATGAACATATAACCGTACTTAGCATAGCTGATAGACTTAATACGGCTCTGCGCTGTCGATGCCATTTCGGACACACCCTCTCAAAAATTTAGTAAAGTAGTAGAATAGAATAAAAAAACAAATATACACCTGCACGGCATTTACCGTGCAGGCAGTATATTGTTACTTTAAAAGTTCAAACAGTCTGTCTATTACAATTATTCAACTGTAACGTCTGTCAGGGACTCAGACAGCTTGTTCAGGAACTCGTTTACGCAATCGTCTTCAGAAGCGATTGTGCCTTCGCAGTAAGCCTGAACTGCCTTCAGGAGCTCAGCGTTGATAGTAGTGTCGTACTGTGTAGCGATGCTCATGTCAACCTTTGCAGCGGAGTCAGCCAGAGTAGCCAGATGATCCTGACCGCCCAGCAGCGGGTTGCTGTTTGTGCCAGCAGCGATTGTGTTAGCCATAACTGTCTTGTTGTTTACGAAGTCGCCCTTAGCGTCAACGTATGCCTGCATAGCTTCAGCGTCAGCTGTCATAGCATACAGGAACTGACCAGCCTCAGTAGCGTTGTCTGTCTTAGGAGATACGCAGATCCATGTACCGCCCCAGAACCAGCCTGTAGGACCAGCAACTACGTTGTAGAGACCGTATGTAGAGCCTTCTGTGCCCTCTTCGCCTTCAGCCTTAGACAGCTGAGAACCAGCACCCAGAGACCATGTCGGGAAGAAGAAGCCCATTGTCTTGTTAGCCTGTGTACCTGCGCTCATACCCTGCGGCAGCCAGTCATCTGTCCACTGAGAAGCTGTGCTGATGTAGCCAGCGTCATAGTTTGTCTTAGCCATGTTGATGAAGTCACCGAGGCAAGCCTTGGAGTTGTCAGCTGTGATAACGCCGTCCTGAACCCAAGCAGAAGTTCTGTTACCGTTGGAGTATGCTCTCCATACGCCGCCCAGAGAGTCAGCCATAGCTGTTACGCCTTCAGACTTCTCATATACTGTAGCAGCTGTTGCCCAGAATGCATCCCAGTCAGAGATAGCAGCCTGCATATCTTCAGGAGTTGTAATGCCGAGGTACTGTTCAGCCAGATCTGTTCTGTATGCGTAACCACCAGCAGCTACCTGCCATGTTACACCCTTGAGAACGCCGTTAGCATCCTTACCCATCGGTACTGTGTAATCATAAGCATCTGCATACATATCTTCTGTGATACCTACGCCAGACAGAGGAGCAGAATACTCATCGTTGTTCTGGTAAGCCATGTTCCAGTCAGCGTCGCAGAAGAACAGGTCAACGTCTTCGTCAGCAGCGAATACCTGAGCATACTTTTCGTTAGCTTCAGTACCGTTTGCACCTACGTTCTTATAAACCATCATTGCCTTGTCCATGCCAGTAGCGTTAGCAACTACATCGTACATGTAAGACAGGTCGTCCTCTGTCCAGCAGAGAATTGTCAGAGCGTCGCCGCCCTCGCCCAGTGTGCCGTCAGGTGTGCCAGGGCCATCAGTGGAAGCTGCTGCGCCATCATCTGCAGATGTCTCATCATCAGATGACTCGTTTTCAGGAGCATCTGTAGCTTCTTCTGTTGTCTCTTCAGCAACTGTTGTAGCCTCAGTAGCGGATTCGGATGTGGATGTCTTGTCATCGCCGCATCCTACGAATGCAGTAGCAGTCATAGCCAGAGCAGCCATGAGAGCCAGTGTCTTCTTCAGATTGTTCATTGGAAATTTCCTCCTTTAAATATATATTATATTATGTGAAATAATATAATTGTTTTATGCCTTGGTTTTCCGCCTTTTCAGGGCAGTCCCCAACGCATTCCTTTGTGCTTTAAATATACATCAAATCACGGAAAAAGTCAATATGGTATACCGTTCATTCATTATTTTCAGTCAGAATGCACATTTGTATTCTGTTTAATTTGTGCATTTTTACCTCATTTTCTTCGTTTTTAAGGCAAAGGTTACAAAACGGTTAAAGCATTTTCAGCGATATGGCCATGTCCACTCTGCCTCACATATTACATACTCCTCTATAGACAGGTATATTTCCGGTGTCATGCCGTCCACATACAACAATTCCAGTATGTTGGTGAAACCGCATATTTTGTACCTAAGCTCTATTATCTCCTTTGCAAGTTCCGGACTTACCATAGGAAAACGTGCAAGTTCCTCTTCCGTTACCGTATTCAAATCAACAACAACAGGAACCCACTCTGTTGTGACTGTGGTAGTTTCCTCGTATATTTCGATATATTCCTCCGGCGGTTCTGTTTCTTCATATTCATATATTTCCTCTGCCGGTTCTTCCGGAAAATACTCCATTTCAAGATACACAAGACCGTATATTGCATTGTATCTTTCCTCGCCTATACCGTCAACCTCAAGAAGCTGTTCTCTGTTCAGAAAACCGCCCATGTATTCCCTGTAGGAAATAATATTTCCGGCGATCACTTCGCCTATTTCAGGCAGACACATAAGCTCTTCAAGCGTCGCTGTATTCAGATTAAGAGGAAACATAACTTCTGACGGCTCTTCTGTCAGAGGAACAGGATCAGTTTCAGACGTTTCAGTAACAGATAATGCCAAGAGTGTGGTAGTAGTTGTCGTCGTCGTTGTTGAAACAGTTGTTTCTGCCGACGTGCTTTGCCATATTCCTGCAAAGGCTGAAGGGATAGTTTCTATCATCAATGCTTCCTCAGACTCATGACTGCTGTCCTGTTTGGCTGTCAGAAGTACAGCTGCTGACACTCCGCATGCTATAAATATAATCGTCAGCCACGAACACAGCTTCTCCATAGATGTCTCAACTCCAGTGCAAACAGAAAGCAGCGGTCATATTTCTACGCCGCTGCTTATAGGGATACTATATAAATTATTCAGCGTCTTCCTGCATTGCGTCGATTACGCTGCGGAGAGCCTGTGCGCTCTTCTGGAGAGCTGCCAGCTCTTCATCAGTCAGCGGAGGTGTTACCTCACGCTCGATACCGGAAGCACCTACTACGCACGGCAGACTCAGGCATACATCTGTAACACCCTCATAACGGCTGCCATCCTGAAGTGTTGATACTGTGAGAACTGTCTTTGTATCACGGAGAACTGCTTCTGCGATCATGCTTACTGAAAGTGCGATTGCATAATATGTTGCACCCTTGCACTTGATTACCTCTGCGCCTGCATCTCTTACTTCCTGAACGATTGCGTCCTTTTCGCCAAGATCAGTTACGCACTTGCAGTAATCCTCAAAAGGCATACCGCATACGGAAGCAAGCTTCCACGGAACCATTGAAGAATCGCCGTGTTCACCGAATACATATGCATGTACGTTCTTTGCGCTTACCTTTGCGTGGTCAGCAAGGCATGCACGGAGACGTGAGGAGTCGAGAACTGTACCAGAACCGATTACCTGTGAGGGCTTGAGGTTGGAAACCTGAAGAACCTCGTATGTAAGAACATCTACAGGGTTGCTTACGATGATGTAGCAAGCATCCGGAGCGTACTTTGTGATTTCCGGCATTACAGATGCGATGATCTTTGCATTGATCTTGCACAGGTCAAGACGTGTCTGACCGGGCTTTCTTGCTACGCCTACTGTAATTACTACCAGATCAGAACCTGCTGCATCCGGATAGTCGCCGTCCTTAATATCACATGCAGGATAGAAAGAGTTGCCCTGCATAATATCCATAGCCTCGCCCTTAGCCTTAGCCTTGTTGATGTCGATAAGAACCATTTCGGAACACAGTCCCTTGATAGCCATAGAGAATGCAATAGAAGCACCTACATTACCTGCGCCCAGTATCGTAACCTTTTTACCTTTTTTAACTTCGCTCACTTTATGTTTCCTCCTAACACGATGTGTCGTTTATTATATAGTATATTAGGACACTTCTGCATCCGATCTGTAACTCTTCGTGACGCATTGTATCATTTACATTATATCATATACTCACTCCTTTTGCAAGCACGTTTATCCAGCCGCTTACTTTTTTGTTAAACATTCACAGATTCAATGCAGATGATATATTTATTTTCACCAAAAAAACTCATTTCTAAAAGCTTATCATCTGCTTCTTCATTTACCTCAGACAGTTTTCTTATTTCTTTTTCAGAACCATCACATCCAATCCAGTTGTTAATTGTGTACAATCGACATTGTTTAAATGCAGTAATATTATCAGCACTTATCCAAAATTCCAAAAATAGTGTTCCCTTTTTCAGGCAGGTGTGTTATAATATGCCCAGTGGTTACAAAACAATTACAAATTGTTGCTTGCCAATAAGACATCATAGGAAACTCTTTCAGCAAACGCTGAGACAATAACGAAACAAACCAATAAGGTCAAATGAAAGGATTTCTGATCCATGAAACGTTCTTTACGAAAAATCATATCTGTTATAACCGCAGCCGCAGTGCTGCTGACATCCGGCTTCATTGTAAGCCGCACCACTACCGCTGAGGCTGAACATACCGTTCTCCAGCAGTGGGATCCTGAATGGGGTTCATACCCTTACGGTGACGGCACTCTCCAGAACAGCGGCTGCGGTGCGTTCGCTATCCTCAATGCTGTACGCTACCTCACCGGCTACACAATGGATATTTATGAATTAGCAGACTGGGCTTCTGCAAACGAATATATCTGGGGCGTTGGCTCTGCATTTACCATCGCTCCTCATGCTGCCGAAAGATACGGAAGCACCTACGGTTTCCAGACTGATACCCACTACTTCTTCAGCGATTACACCGGCGGATATTATCCCGCAAGCAATGAGGCATATCAGACTATCTGGAATATGCTCGTCACAAAGCTTTCCGCTGGTCAGGTTGCTGTAGGCCTTGTACACAACCACTTTATCGCAATCGTTGACTACGATCCCTCTACACAGAAGGTTCTTGTATACGATCCCGGCGCAGGCTCTTCAAGAGGTACTACTGTATACGGCGACTGGAAATCATATGACGACCTGAATTACTGGTCAAATTCCGGTTCTTCTTACCTCAAGCTCAGAGCTTACCTCACCTTCTATTTCAATACCGGCACTGCATCAGGTACACCTGTATTCACAACTGCTTCCACTGATTTCAACGGTTCTGAAGATACATTCGGAACATACACTGTTTCAACTGACGGCAGCGCGCTCAACCTCCGAACCTACGCCAGCACATCCAGCGAAATCATTACACAGATACCAAGCGGCGCAAAGGTTCAGGTAATTGAATCCGACGGCTCATGGGCTATGATAACCTACAACGGCATAAGCGGCTATTGCAGCTTTGATTACCTCACGCCTTTTTACGAATCAACCGATACATCTGTAACAACAACTACTACCACATCCACTGAAACTACTATCACTACAACTGCTGATATATTATCAGCAGAGTTTGCCGGTGAATATGTAGTATCCGCAGGCGGTTCTTACCTCAACATGCGCTCCGGTACAAGCACATCCGAAAGCATTGTAACACAGATACCGGACAAAACTCCGGTTACTGTTACTGCTGCAAATGATGAATGGGCAGCAGTTACATGGAACGGACTGTCCGGCTATTGCAGTATGGCTTATCTCAAAAAGGCTGAGGAAACTCAGCCCTATGAGACAACAGAAACAACCACTGAAACAACTACTGTAACCACTTTTACTGCTGAGGAAATCACTTCTGCTGAAACATCAGAAACAACAGCAGAGACCTTCCCTTTCTTTGAAGAAACTGAATCCTCCTCTGAAACAACAACAACAACTGAAGCCATTCTCACAGAAACAACAACTTCTTCTGAAACTGCTGTTTCTGAGGATTTAACATCTGAATCCGAGGAAAATCCGGAGTACAGCGTTTATTCTGTTGACACCAACGGCGTACACCTCAATCTCCGTGCTTCAGCAAGCATGAATGGTGACATTCTTGCTCAGATACCCAATGGCAGCAAGGTTCTTGCAGCTTATTATGACGGCGACTGGATGAGAGTAACATGGAATGATATTGAAGGCTTCTGCAAGGTTGACTACCTGTCAAGATCAATTGCTTCTATTCTTGAGGGTTCTTCAATGATTGACCATACATACAAAACTACCTACGGCGATGTAAATATCGACAATCAGATCACTATGGCTGACGTTGTAAGTCTCCATAAGTCTCTTTCCGGTGCGATCTCCCTGAATATGACCTCTGCTGCTAATGCAGACTGCTATATGGATGGACAGATCACTCTCGCTGACGCTGCCGTTATCATTCAGTTCATTCTTCAGAATAACACCCTTCCTATGAAGCCTATAAGATAATTTAAAACTCAAGCCGCTGCGATTTTGCAGCGGCTAATTTTCATTATATTTAAACTCATTCATCCTTGTATTCATGAGGTACTTCTCTGTAATTCCTGACATCGTAATCTCCAACAGAATCATATTCATCCTGCCTGTCAGACAAAACACGAACCTCCTCTTTCTTTTCATGCAGAACTGCATCAAAGAAGATTTTCTCAAGATACTGGTATTTTGAATACATTCCCTGACAGCACCACACAAGTGAATTGCGGACGTAAGCCGGATTTTTCTTGAAAAGGCTGTGTTCCACCTCAAACCCCATTGAATTCGCCAGCAGAACAGAAAAAACTATAACACTTCGTGTATTTCCTTCTCTGAATGGGTGTACCTGCCATATTGCTGAAATGATACGCACCATACGGAAAATCACTTCCCTGTCATCCATGCCTCTTCGTTTAAGTCTGCCTATCTCCTTCATAATCTCATGGAGCTGCTTTTTTATTTCATTGGGATGTGCATAATGAACAGTATCTCCGCCAAGAATATCTTCATACTTTACCATCTGTATCGTGCGAAATTCTCCTGCCCACGGGTATATCTGACCGAAAATAGTTCTGTGTATATCCTGCAAGGTCTTTGTATCGAAACGCTCATATTTTTTATTATAAATTCCTGCCATGGTAAGGCTTGTTATATCGGCTTCTGCCTGACGGAGAAGTACGGCATCCTTGATTCCTGCAAGATTTACAAGCACATCTGCATCCTCGTAAAGATATGGATCTCTCAATTATTTACCTCCGCAGAAAAACCGTATTTTCTAAGCGTATTTTCCAGAACCGAAAGAAAGGATACATTCCCCTGCACCCAGCTATTAAGTGCATCCTTTGCGTCTGCACTTACAGGAACGCCCTCTATGGATGTCATTGCGTCCGAAAAAGACGCACACCGCTGCTTCATGACCGATGAAAGCTCATCCATTCCTACACTCAGCTTCAGCAGCTCAAGCTTTCTTGAATAATTCTCATCCAGAATCTCGACGGCTCGTTCTATTTCTTCCAGCCGCTTTTCTATTGCCGGCAGTCTGCTTTCCAGTTCCTTCCTTAGAACTATATTCTCCGCTGTGCGCTTCGCTTCAGATGCCTTCAGATAGGCACTTCTCACCTTACCGTTAACACGAATCTGGAGATATTTATATTCCCTGCCGTTGATCCTCTTTCTGGATATATACCCTTTCGGCAATTCATTTATTGTCTTCTCTATATCAGCCTTACTACGCAAAAGAACTTCGTATTCATTGGCTATCGAATTTTTCATTCCGCTTGCCTCCCCTTTTTTCTTATTATACCATCTTTTAACCTACAAGTCAACTGGTTTTATACTTGTTGTGGGTTATAAAAAATGCCATCATCAGGTAACATAACACCAAAACGGTTCTCTTTCAAAAATTGGGGTAAATGTGGTTTTGAATTGGTTTAATCAGAAATTGTAGGGGACGCTCCTTACTGGAGCCGGTCCCCTACAATTCATGCGATTAGGACAATTTTTATCAAACGCATAGACTAAAATCTATTTTACAACATTTATAATAGAACCACAAAAACCCACACAGAAATACTGTGTGGGTAGTTCTTGTGATTTGTTTGGGTGAGAAGTTATCTCTTTGAGTAAGGCGCATCGGCATTTGTAATTTATTCTATTGTTTGCGAAAATGCCTGTTTTACGGCACTTTCAACGTTTTAACTTCGCTTTTCTTTATCTTTTGTTTCCTGCGATTTTGTAACTTTAAAGACCAAATAAAGACCAGCGAAAGACCAAATCATTTTGGCGTACTCCTGTTATTATACGTTAAATGAGAACCGTGGTGAGAGCTGTTGAGAACTTTCACCGCATATCAACGGAGGTAATAACCATGAGCAAATACAAGAGCGAACAGACCGCATACAGTCCACTGAAAAAGAAATACGTTCCGCTGTGGAAGCTGGACACCAACACCGTGACAGTCACACACTTCAACGCCGATACGCAGACCGAGGAGAGCAAGACTTACAACACCGATTTCATCAGGTATCATCTTCATTTCTCTGAAAGCCATTGCCCCGACAGGCTTCGCAGGCTCGTCAATGAGGGTAAGATCATACAGTACCTCGATGATATGGAACGGAAAGTCAGCGATGCTATCTCTCGTCAAGTTGAGCTTTGGAAGCAGACTGACAGTTGCTATCAGAAAGCTGTTCTCAGCGGTGATTCCGAGAAGATGCTCGGTCTGGAGAACTGCTTCGTATACATGGCGAGAGAAGCAGTTTTTGAGTGTATGGTTTATATTTGATCGTTTACGGCAGTGCCTTTGGGTGTAGGCAAATAATCGTGACTTGTTACTATTATTATGGAGAATGCATTGACAATATGTTGATATTGTGCTATAATAATATTGATATTATGTCGTATATTGTTATTTTGATGTACATTATAAAGGAGTATAAAATGGCACTTACAAAATATGAATCGTATTATAATTCTATAAAAACGTATATTAGTGAAATCAGAAAAGATAATGAGTATAACAATGACTCTTTAGCTTTTGCGCACTGGTATTTGAAAAATCATTTTAATCTTAGTGATCAGCAAGTCTCGGAAGCAATAATTGACGGTGCTGATGATTTAGGAATTGATGCTATCATATTTGACGATACAAATAATTCTTTATATGTTTTTCAATTCAAATTTCCAAGTAAATCTGATAATACTAATTCAGAAATAGTACAAGGAGATATCTTAAAAACCTTTAATGGATTTAATACATTAATCGATAACGGGATTCCATATCTTGGCACTAACACGAGATTTAGAGATTTCAAGGAACAGATTAATGATACTTTTATTGATGAATACAAAATGTTTTTTGTTAGCTTTAATAAAGGTATTATTGCTAACGAAACAATTATAGACAACAATAAGAAACTATTTAAAAACAATTATGGAAATGATTTAAATGTAATCATTCATAATAGAGATGTTATTTCTAGTATATATGAAAAGATAAACAGAAAAAATAACATAACCATTTCTTTGAAGTATAAACAGATCCAATCAGCTTATAATGTTGCTTCGAGAGAAATTGATTCCTATGTAGGTTTTGTTAATTGTAAAGATTTAGTTTCAGCTATTAAAGAAAACATCTCAACAATTTTTGACGAAAACATTCGTTTATACGAATATAACTCAACCGTAAACAATGGAATATATAGAACTGCAACATCATCAAGCGAATCAGATATGTTCTATTTTTATAATAATGGAATAGTATTTATTTGTGATAAAACGCGTAATAGCCCTGCATCTAATGAGATAATACTTGAAGGAGCTTCAGTTGTTAACGGCTGCCAATCGTTAAATGTTTTGTATAATGCACATAATGATGAGAAACTTTCAGACGATGCATGTGTGTTAATACGTATTATACAAATTGCCGATTTTAATCAAAGAAGACAGATTACTGAATTTCTTAATTCTCAGACACCAATAAGAGATAGCTATTTCATATCAAATCACCATGCTATAAGAAATCTGCAAGAACAATTACTCAAAAAAGGTTACTTCCTTGAAAGACAAATCAACGAGTATAAATACAAAAAGGAACATGGCGATTCACTATCATATGGAGATGATATCATTGTTCTGCAACTAGAAGAAGTTTTACAATATTTCACCGGATATTGGATTAATAATTCCGCTAGTGCAGCTAAGCGCGGAAAAGGTTCATTATTTGATAAAAATAAAATAGATGAATTGCTTTCACAAATCAATGCAGATAAAGTAATAGAAGCTGTAAATACTTATCACGATATATCAAGTGTATTAACTATGTACCGAAAAACAAGACGTAACGATGAGAAAACTGAGTTCTCTTCATATCTTGGAATTAGCCAACAAGAGTTACTAGATCACATTGATGAATACAGATTTATGAATACAGGAGATATTCTTTTGCTGAATGTTGTTTCAAATTTAAAACGACACTATGAAAAACTTGGTTTACAAAATATCACTATAAAGGATTTGATTATTGATTCTATAAATATAGTGAAAGGTATAGCATCTAAGTCTAGCGTAACTAATATGGCTGCGTTCACAAAAAACACTAGTGTTTTTTCAGAAGCACAAACTAAAGTAAGTAAATTGAACCAAAGATATGCCATAGAGCAAGAAGAAGCATCAACGATGTGTTATTAAACGAAAAATGAAAAAAGGCAACAAATCCAGCTACGCTATAATAATGAGTAGCTGGATTTTATATATATTAAAGTTTCACTCCAGCATCATACTTTTTTGTTGTGTATCCATTGTAAGTAACTGCGAATAAAAGCCTAATTGTATCCGTATTTATCAATATTACTTGTGAACGCATTTCGCAGCTTCCTTAGCCACATACCAAAACATGACCGGCGGAATAGCATTTCCCAATGCACGATACTGTGCCGATTCCGTTCCGACCAATGAGAACTTCTCAGGAAATGACTGTATCCTTGCGACTTCACGAGGAGTAAATCTCCTGTATCTGCCGTCAACCATAAGCACTGGATCTGTGCTGTTAAGTGATACTTTAGCAAGGTGCGATCCGACAGTATTACAAGGCTTTGTAATGTCC
The DNA here is from genome assembly GCA_017623515.1 of Ruminococcus sp. GTDB lineage: Bacteria > Bacillota > Clostridia > Oscillospirales > Ruminococcaceae > Ruminococcus_C. The sequence continues at coordinate 36,467 of JAGAOV010000023.1, forward strand.
TGTGCCCTGCCTTTGTTCATAGTCTCTCTGTTTTTCATCATACCCTGAACTGCACGTTCGCTAAAGAAGTATTTCTCTGCAACAGCAGTATCAATTACCTTTTCAAGAGGAACATATTCATTTTCCTCAGTAATAGGCATATCAGGGAACTCGAACTTAATGCCGAGATCGTTCCTGAAACCAACTATAATAACACGCTCACGCTTCTGAGGGACGCCATAATTTGCGGAATTAAGCAAGCTGTGAGTTACCGTATAGCCGCTTTTCTCAAATTCCTCTATGATAAGCGGAAATGCTTCTTTTTTGTTTGCTGACATAATTCCCTTTACGTTTTCAGCAATGAAGCACATAGGCTGTTTCTCACGAAGAATGCGGCACATTTCAAAGAACAGCTTTCCTCGGTCATCTTTAATGCCCAGCCTCTTAGGATTTTGAGCTACTATTGAAAAAGACTGACAGGGAAATCCGCCTGTAAGAATATCAAAATCAGGAAGTTCCTCAGACTTTACTTCACGAATATCTCTGTTATCAGGCTTTATTCCGAAGTTCTCCTCAAACAGCCTGCAAGCATTATCATCTATATCATTGGCATAGACTATTTCCATATTATTGCTCGGATAGTATTTCCCTAAAAAGGTGAAATCCCCCAACAGTCCCATATCTGTGCCTCCGCAGCCACAGAAAAGAGACGCAACTTTTAATCTACCCATGTCAACAACTCCTCAAAATTACCTATTTCAGCCTTGTTTGTGCTGAATGTTATATCTGCACCGTCTTTCGGTACCATTTCAATAAGATCCTTCTTGTAAAGACCAACAGGGTCTTGTATCAAGAACAGTTTCTTTTCAGTTTTGCTTATCATAAGGCGATAAACATAGTAACGATCCTTCAATGTGCTTGCTGTATTCCACTCATTCGGTGTAAGGTGAACTTTATTGAAATGCAATGGTTTTGAACTGATCGTTGTTTTTACTTCTATGTATCTCTTGCGTTCGTCAAGCTCTACGGACTGAATATCATATCCAACTGCAAACTGTGTCGGTATACGCTTGATAAGGTGTATCAAGTCTGCACGTCCACCAATCTTGACTCGCTGGCATTCGTGAGAATGGACGAGACTTTCACCCATATCGCCGATATCCTTGGTTCTGAGTCCCTCGGTATCTTCGAGTGCTTCATCGAAGGCAGCATAAGTCTGCTTTTTAAGCTCTTGATACTCGTCTGGATCATTAGCAATAAAGGCAAGAAGATCCGTCTCAAAGTCTGTTTCCTTAATATCACGGTTTACATAAGCGAACCAATCGTCATAGCATGACTTTATTTCCTCGTAGGAAGCCGTCCTTCTTTTGATGAAGCCGTCATACTGATTGAACCACTCAGTTGAATTGATGAATTTCAGTATAGCTTCATTTTCAAGCGTATTGATATAGTAATTCTTCCCTCCATATACAGCAAGCAGGTTGGCTATCTCCATATAGTCAAGAATGTCGCCTGCATATCTTATAACATCGCCTGTTTCATCATACTCCACCTTGTTATCTCTGTTCTCAGTGATACGCTTCCACACCTTTTCAGGAGCTTCGTTATCCCTTGTACATCTGAGATCATTAAAGATACAGTGACAGGCTTCTGCTTTTGTGATATACTGTCTTTTACCCGTGCTGTCCTCTGCGTATTTCAATACAGAAAGAATGTACTGGGCTGGCTTAAAGTGAATACCTGCTTCAATTTGTTTGGATATTTCCTGCACTTTTAAATGAGCACCAGGGTACTGAAAATTATAAAGGTAAAACTTAAAAAACTCAACAAGGTCTTCTTTCTTTGCAAGCTCTATCGCTCTGAGACCAGGTTTTGTTATATTACCGTCAAATTCAAGAAATCCAAATAAAGCGGATATCTCGGTTCTCCAATTGTTTATAGTTTTAAGTTCCTTGACGCTATTTCCAGGGTAACGGTATATAGCATTGTTCAGCTCGTCAGCAAATTCTTCCTTGTCGGCTGCTGACATCTTTGAAATCTCGGTAGCCATGTAAACGAGAACATTTTCTACATCGTTCTTGAAACGTGGTCTGACATGATGAATTCTAAAGTAAAGATCGTCTGGAATTTGATATTTCATATAAATCACTCCAAGTATTTAAGCAATGCTTCTGCAATAGCCTGAGCCATTAAAGGTGGAACAGCATTTCCTACCTGTCTGAACTGCTGTGTCTTATTTCCCTCGAAAATAAAATCATCAGGAAATGATTGAAGCCTTGCACATTCTCTCACAGTTGGTACACGATTGTATTTATAATGGAAATGATGCCTGTGACCTGTATCAATAGTAGGCGCAGGCTTGTCACTACGGAATCTTGTCCACGCAACATGAAAATTACGACTGTTTATAAATTCTTCAGGTAAGTCTTTATAGTTTCCGCCATCGGGTACTAAAGATATAATATGCTTAACTTTCTCTGAATGAGAAGCTGCAATATGATTTCTTACCTTATCAGAGCGTTCACGCATGAGCTTCTGATATGAATTTGAAGGCTCAGTTGCATAATCATCGGGGTCGATACCTAAAGTGTCAATTAGCGGTGGAAGGTCGGAAAGAGCCATTTCACAAGTGACCATATCCTTTTTGAGGATAGAATCAAAATCAAATTCCTTATCTTTCAGACCAACGAATACCACTCTGCGTCTGCTCTGTGGGACACCATAGTCAGCAGCACAGAGGATTCTGTACTGTACTTTGTATCCTAAAGCGGTGAGCCGTTCGATGATACTGTCTTTTATCTGCCCTTTAAAAAGGCTGACAAGCCCAGGAACATTCTCAATAACAAATGCTTTAGGTCTGATTTCTTCTACAAACCTTATATAAGATAGATAGAGCTTGTTACGGGGATCATCAAATTTTCTCGGTCCGGACAGAGACATTCCCTGACAAGGGGGGCCGCCTATGATTATGTCTATTTTTTTGTTGCCAATTCTGTTTTTTACATCAGCGTATTTCAGTTGAGTAATATCACCACAGATTGAAACAGCTCCATTATGGCTATGTTCAAATACATTAAGAGCCATTTGATCGTTATCTATACCCAGCAGGATATTAAAGCCTGCACTTTCAAAGCCGTAGGACAATCCTCCACAGCCACAAAATAAGTCGATTGCGTTATAATTACTCATAGTACACCTCAATAAAAACACTTACTCAATGTAATTATAGCACATCACGAAACAAAATGCAATGGTACAAACCGATAATTTGCCTATTTTTCATCGAACTGTAACCTTGACTCCACCGGGATCAAAGTCCCTCAAAAAGAAAAGAGCCAAGAAGCAAGCTCCTCAGCTCCATAACCTTATTCAATCCCCGTAAACATAACCTGATAACTCAGCCCTGTAAACTCCCTGAGAAAGTCCATATCCGAGAAATTCAGTCCGTAGTTGTGCGTTTTACCGCTGTCCTTGCCCGTGTAGAGATACTCCATTTTCTCCTGATCGAGATGCTCAGTGCGTAATGCTTCACGGTCAAAACCTTTTTCTTTCAGATGATACAGCACGATGCGTGAGAGCTGCACCTGCACGATGCGGTAACTCTCGGTATCAGCACAGTGGTCGAGAATACCCAGTATATCGAATATCGTTTCAGTGTCCTTCAAATGCTCGGTATCGTATTCGGTTTCGGGAGCATACTCTATATACTTATCATTATTCAGAAACTGCACCGTACAATTCACATAGGGAATGATCTTGAGCTGCATTTCCAGGCTGATCTCACTTCCACGGCGAAGGCTAACCCACCTCTGTGAAAGGGAGCTTACCGACTTGAACACACTTCTTTTCTTATTTGCCTGCGGAATGATCGGTGTATCGTCCTCGTTTATCAGGTAATCTATCGGAACATCGAAATATTCCGCAATTCTCGTTATCATGTCGAGGTTCGGCATACCGTCATTCACCCATTTGGTGACGGTCGCAGCCGAAATGCCCAGTTCGGTGGCTAACGCTCTCGGCTTCAAACCGTGTTCATCGCATAATTCATTATATTTTCTCCAAAAGATGGTCATTTTGTGTTCCTCCAATTTGTGCAAAAGGCAGAACTTAACTTGTTCTGATTATTTTTACTTGACAAACGCTACTTAGGTAGCATATAATATGATTTAGAGATTGAAACGTGTTATTTCATTTCATATTATAGCACATCAAATGCAATCTGTCAAGATAAATAAAGAAAAAATAACAGACAAAGGAAAAGACAACATGAATACTATTCAATGGAGAGAACCCCGACCGCTTCGGCAGAGTGCGGACGCTATCCCTTTTCCGCTCGATGCGTTGCCGACTGTCCTGCGAAACATGGCGCAGGCAATCTCGGTCACGACTTCCACCGACGTGGGAATGGCAGGGACGGCGATGCTCTCAGCCGTGGGCTACTGTTTTACTGGTCTGTACAGATTTGCAGGAAAAGCAGACCATACCGAACCGCCTGTGCTGTATTCGATCATCATAGCACAGCCTTCTGAAAGAAAAAGCTCTGTGATGCACTTCATCAAAGCTCCGTTCGACAGCTTTGAGAGCAAGTACAACAAGGATCACCGTGAGGAAATGTACAAGGCACAGCAGGACGTTAAGGCTCTGGAAGCCCGTGTGAAGGCTATGGAGAAAGAGGACGAGCCTGACACCGCCGCAATCGCCAAACTCCGTGTCCAGGCGGATAATATCCGAAACACTACACCAATTAGGATAGCCGTTGACGATATAACCCCCGAATCTCTTGTTATAGAACTGAGTGAGAATGATTCTCTGCTGATGATCTCCGATGAAGCCGGAATGCTTTCCAACTTCAACGGCAAGTACAATGGTGGTATCCCGAACCTCGACTTACTTCTGAAATCGTGGAACGGTGAGAAGTACATCTGCAACAGAGTTATCCGAGGGCGAACGGAAATTCCCCGTCCTTATCTTTCTGTTGCACTCGCAGGTCAGCCATGGATGAAGCGACTCCGCATCTGCACATCGACTACATTCCTGTCGGTCACTACAAGCGTGGGCAGGATACGCAGAACGGCATCGCCCAGGCTCTGAAAGAAATGGGCTACGGTGAGGGCAAGCTGGCTATTGCCCGTTGGCGAGCTGCCGAGGTCGAGGTGCTAAACAAGATATGCCTTGAACACTGTATCCAACCACTCGCTCCCGAAAAGGCGAGAGGTACGCTGGAAGTTGAGGAGTACAAGGAACAGCGCCGTCAGGCTGATGAACTGGCTGTGCAGAATACGCAGGCTCGGTATCAGTTTGAACTTAAAAAGACAATGCTTGCTTCGACCGAAACTCAGCTTGCCGAACAGAAAAAACTCCTCGGTGATACACAACAGCAAGTTCGTGAAGCTACTGCCGATCTCATCGAGCAGGGGCAGAAGCTGGAGGACGGAGAAGCGGAGTTGTCCGAGGTCAAGGAAAAGGTCAGCAAGGCAAAGCAAGAATACGAAAGACAGCAGCAGA
>JAGAOV010000024.1 GCA_017623515.1 Ruminococcus sp.
ACGCATCTTTTCGGCAAAATTTCACGCATCCTGCGTTGAAAAGGTTTGACAGGCGACAGCCTGCCTGCACCTTTTCGCCTTGTCTGCATGAAATTTCTGCTCGAAAATCTGCGTATTATTTTAGTGTCAACACTCCCTAGTAATGTGCAAAACACAGCTTTGTATAAAAACTGAAGCCTCCCCGATCGAAGGGGAGGCTTTTTCGGATTGGTATACTGAAACTCACAAGCCGTAAGGCTTATCATGAAAACGCATCTTCATAAATGGCGAATGTAGTAAAAACGCCTTCCCTGCCGCCGGTGACGGTGACAGAGGAGATTCTTCTTGATGGAAAAATACCCTCTGCGCTTACGCAGTCATTGACATCAAGTTTTATGTAACCTGAAATGGTGACATATCTTGAACGCCAACCCTTTGACGCAAGGGAAAATGTGAGCTGCATTGAATGCTCCGGATCATCGAGATACTGTCGGTCGAAAGCTACCTGCTTGTGACGAACAATGAGCATATCCTCAGCATCAGGATTTTCATGGCTGTAGGTGTCATAATTACCTTCAATATCCTGCATGTGAAGATGACTTAGCATCCCCTTTGTGTTGGTTATCCAGCCGGCAGAAATGTAATCGTCCTTTGAAAGCACACGGCTTGCAGGCTGGTCATGAGGTTTGAGATTGATCTCATTGGCGTATCTTATGTAAGGATGACAGCTGTAGATTTTGTATGCCAGATTTACAACACTGTCCCACATAGAACGGTTTGGCTTTACATAGATATATTGGCATACAGAAATATCATTCTTCCATTTTACAGGAAAAGGAAAATTGTAATATTCCTCCATAAGCTTGCCAATTGACATAGTGTAATGCATACCCGGAATCATCTGATTATTGAGAAGCAGTGAGGTAAAGCCACGGGAGCGTATCTTTATAGTGGAAACGCCGCCCTCAATGCAGTAATCCACGCTGTCCGCAAGACCTTCATGGAGGTTGTTTCCGTTTACAGTGAAAACGATTCTGTTGAAAACGCACAGAGCCGGAACGATGCCATCCTTGTCCTGAACGGTGAGACTTAGTTCAGTGTACGGCATATATTTTTCCTTGCGGAAAACGAACTGTCTTACCTCATAGAAGATGTAAGCGGAGCCGTCCGGAGAGTGAAGAATAAGCTTGGTCTCAGTATTCATGAGACATCAGCCTCCTTGGGCGGAGATACAGCTAAAAGCTCCAGATGAAGCTTTATATAAGGCTCATCCCCTTTTTCCTCCGCTGTATATTTCATCAGCCTGCATTCTTGAAAGTGCATCTGCCGCAGTGTGAATTCAAAGGCGGAGCAGCTGTTGATGAAGCTGTCCAGAAGCAGGATAAGGCTGTCGGGCTGGGAGCTTGTTACCCATATTCCCTCAAGTATGATTTTTCTGCCCTTCTGGGCTGTATTTGTTATGACGCATGAACCGTCTGCCGCCGCCTGCTCGGTGAATAAACGCTGACCAGTTACCTGCCAGCTCTGCACGAAAAATGTGACCTCACCGAGAGTAACAGGAAAGCTTCTCTTAGGCGGAGCGAAAAATGTTCCCTCCCTAACGCTCATTCCTCCTCCTCCGTTTCTATTGTGTAAACGCCTTTCAGGCGGAATTTAACCTCCATCATATGAGTTCCGGACAGGCGGTCATCTGTAATATTTCCCTGAGAGAATCCGCAGACGCTGCTTCCGGCGGCAGCCATTACAGGGAAAATATATGCGGCGAATATACGGTTGAGATCCTTTGTACTTCGCTGTGAGGGAACGGCGGCTGTAACGGAAATTATAGCTGTCACAGGGTAATGAACCTTGCCGTCGCCCTCGGCAGCCGAGGTGTCCGCAGAGAGAGCATCTGCACCGATAAGAACAAAGGGTTCATTTTCCGGTATTTTTTTCTGGATATGAGCGAATCTTACCTCAAATGGACATTCCCTCTGAAGACGTTCCCTCATTTCCTGAAGTATTGCTATGAGCATGGCATTCACACTCCTTTCCTGTACACATCATTACGAATTCCTCATCCTCAAGGTAATCCGCACTGAATTCTCTCCAGCGTTTCACCTGCATAGCCGCCGCAGCTCGTCTGTCGGAGGTGTTCCTCTGAACGGCGGCAGTACCAGCTTCGGTGCAGACTATCTTTTCACCGGCGGAAACTGCGCTGTAGAAAAGCTCTGCGGCAATTGCGGCAGTGTAGGCATGAACGCAGTCGGGAGGATATTCCTGATATTCCGGCTTTACCAGACGGGATACCCTTTCAAGGGCTGAATCTATATAAAGGAGAAAAGGCGTTGCCTCCTTTTCACCGGTAAGTGTGAGGAATATTGATTTAACACGTTCTCTGTTCATGAGAAACCTCCTTATTTCAGGCAGAATTCATTGAGACTTGCATTTTCTTTGTCTGCAAGAGGTCTCAGCTGGGATTCTGGTGATTTCTCCTGTTCGGCAATAAGCTCGTCACGCAGCACAAGCAGCTCCTCAAGATCCATTCTTTCAGCCGCCATTGCAAAAGCCTTTGAACCTGCACCCTTTTGACAGCAGTTCAGACTGATTACCTCCTTGCGTGTACGCTCCTCTATTTCACGGAGAAGACGCTGGCAGTGGAAAAGCTGGGAATCCTGCTGTGAGGATTTATTTTCGTCGTAACGCTTGGTAACACCGGCGTTTCTCTGTGCAGGAACAGCAACAAAGCTCCATTCATAAGCGTCGGTTATCTGTGAGAGGATAACATGGCAGGTCTTTCCGGAGTATTCCTGAAAAGGAATATGAGTACACGGTGCAATGCGTCTTTCCTTGCCGCATACGCTGCAAACATGAGAGCCTGCACTGCATGAAATGCTTACCTCTTTTTTGATTCCTCCGTCTATTTCACGGATAAGATCGGCATTTCCGTCAGTTCTCACCATATATGCGTAAGCGCAGAGAGATGTATAGGGTTCGCCTGCTCCGGTAGTCTTTGTTTCGTCAGTGACTACCTCTGTACGGAAGATACGTGCATTCTGCTTTTCACCGGAGGGATTGTGGTCGAAAACGCCGGTTTTTCCCTCGAAAAGCTTGCTCAGCTCATGAAGTGCATCAATGGAGAAGCGTTCTCCGTCACGGTCTATTTCGTTGTCACACAGTCTCACACGAAAAATATACACCTCATCCGCCGTGAATTCACGGCGGGTAAGGGTATTAAGCTGTGTGAGCATTTCAGGTGTAATTTCCATAAAATGCTCCTCCTTTTTTACATTGTAAGTACGTGAACAGCGTCGTTCATGATGGAGCGGAAGCCAGCCTGAATAGAAATGGTGATAGTAGAGGTCTGACTGTCGATGAGCTTGTCGGTTTCGAGGATAAGGTCTGTACCTGTAACCATTTCCAGAGCGAAGTCCTTGTCAATGCCGATAACGGTGTTGTCGTCCAGCTGGGCAGTTTTCAGGATACGTGCGCCGAAGGGCAGCATAGCCTTGCCGGGATTTTCGGAGGAACTTTCCAGCATCTGCTCCATAGTGAGAATATCTGCCAGAACAGCAGGAGAGGCGATGATAGTATTAAGGCTGAAATCCTTGAACTTTCCGCAGAGAGCTGCAAGGTCGCTGTAAGCAAGGGAAGAGCCGGCAATGGCAGTGGATGAACCGGCTTCAGACTTCAGCACGGAAACAGCCGCCTTTACAATGGCATTACCCAGCTTCACGCCCACACTTCTCAGCATGACAGCAAGAACGTCCAGTCTCTGTCTGCGCACAGCCTCATAGGAAATGTGGATGGCACGGGCGTACTTTTTGAGAGTGAGAGGAGCTGTCTGTTCGGAAATTTCGGTCTGAGGAAGTTCTGCCCACTGATCGGTTGTGGTATCATATGAAACGGAGTCGTCGATACCGCAGCCAAGATACTGGGAAGAGGAACATTTTGTTTCTACCGCTGAAATATCGGACAGAACGGAGCTGTCGATACCCTGACGGATACTTCTGCGTATGAATTCAGGGAAGAGGACTGCACTTTCTGTTGATGTGAAGAACTTCTCCACACGGTCGCAGTTCTTGCCGCTTATGCGGATGTCGAAACGCTTGAGCTGTCTTTCATAAGCGTCAAGCTTTGCAAGCGGGGTATCCGCATACTGAGAAGACGGATCAAGAGCCTCCAGAGCCTCGGTAAAGCTCTTGCCTGTGAGATGATACATACCCTTTTCAAGATGAATGTTGTTGTACATAATAAAAACTCCTTTCAGAATGAAAAAATAATTGAATTATATTAAATGTCTGCAATGCGGGCGACCGATGGTCGCCCCTACAGAACAGACCTTGATGAACGGATGTAGGGGCGAGCATTGCTCGCCTGTTCAAGCCATGCGTTCTGCATTCCTTTCGATCTCCTCCGCCTGAGCGTTCCAGAGCCTTGCCTGAGCAAGCTCTGTCTCATCCTTAAGGCTGATATTGCTCCATTCAATATTCACAGAAGCGTCAGAACCTGAAAGTCCGAGGAAGGTCTCCCCTATTCTGCACAGAACAGGTGAAAGAAGCCGTCTGTAATATTCAAGCTCTGATGTGAGGATGTCAGCCTGCTGACTGCTCATACGCTCGGTACTGCTCCAGTTGAGACCTAAGAGGAACGGAGGAATTGAAAGTTTTGCAATTATCTGCTCCAGAAGCTGTCTTACAGGCACTTCTGTTGCAAGAAGCTGATTTTCTGCGCCGATGACCTTTATTTCCACATCACCTGCACAAACGAAGTCCCTCACCTCACCTGCCGCCGCTGCTGCCATGCCGTTGCTCCATTCTCTTGCGATAGTCTTGGCACGTTCTCCGGCATAGGCACGATCAGAGGGATCGTTTGACGGCTTGTACACTACAGCATACCGGACGTTTCCGCAGCGGTCGTAATTCTGCCCTATGCACTCGTATATTCGCAGGAGAATATCGCTGAGTGCAGGCAGACCACGGAGAATAGATACACCTCTTATCTCACCGGCAGGCGGAGACATTGCAGTGAATAGTATGCGTTCCGGATGTGCAAGGGGAACAGGTTCGCTGTCCTCATTTTCCGGCGGATAGAAGAACCTGCACTCCCCTGCTGTTCTTGCAGGCGTGACTATAACCTGTGAGGGATCGCCGCAGACAAGAGCTGCAAGGGTTCTTGTTTTTGGATCAATGCACATTTCACCCAGCGCATTGCCGTAGGTTATAAGGCTGTCGAGGTACACATCCGCAAAGGACTGAAGCGAACGCATAGCCGCACCTACGGGAACATTCTTCACAAAGCAGTCAAGGCTTTTCTGCATGGAGCTGTCACTGCATACAAGCCGGAAATCTCCTGTAAGGCGGATTATCTTGTGAATAGCTGCGTCAATGATAGGAACGGCAAAGCGCAGCCTCCTGTAAAGCTCTGTTTCAGCAATATCCGGCTGAGCTGAGAGCCTGTTTTTGCCGGAATGTCTTGGTGCAGAATACATAAGCTGCTGCTTTTTCGGCACATCCGGCGGATTTCTTTTTCGGAACAAGCCCATTTTTTCTTATCACTACTCCTTTCTTCTTCTTGCGGAGGCAGCAAAGAAGCTGCTGTTCTTTTCCGCAAGCTCCGACATGACAAAGTAACGTATGTCGTCCATAGCATGGTCGTTTTCCTTTTTGGGACAGTCTCCCTTTGCACCTTCATCCCAGCAGTAAAGGGAGAATTCACGGATGGTATCAGCGCATTCAGGGCTTATGATGATTTTTCCGGAGGAGAGAGCCTCGCTTACACGCTGAATACCGGTGAGTACACGGTTGTCCGCACGAATCACACGAAATCTTCCATGTCTTTCAATGCATGCTATCATGCTTGCGGCAGACGGATCTATTATGACCTTTCGTACGGGAACATCATCTGCCAAGGCACAGAGTTCTCTGTAATGCTCCTCGTCGGTTCTGGATAAACCAGCCTTTCTTGCGTCATAATAATATTCCCGAAGTCTGTACCACACCTCGCCGTATCTGCCCCACAGACCAAAGGATGAGGGGTTGACAGTACCGTAGTCGCAGGAAATGCAGTATTCGGAGCATTGCTCCGGAGGAGAGCCGACGCATTTTTCCCTGCTGAACATAGGGTATACCAGACCGCCGGTCTGCGTCCACTTTCCGAGAACGAATCTTTCATAGAAAACGCCTGAATAAAGTCTTTCGTAACGTCTGCGGACTTCGCTGGAAAGAGCGGGATTGTCATCCATGGTAAAATGGAGGTAGAGAGCGTTTTTCTCATCCTTTTTGCAGATCCATTCACGGTAGAACCAATGGGCGGGGTGTTCGGGATTGCAGTTGAACCAGAGCCGTGAGCCAGTGACCGAGCAGCGTGCAATCGCCTGTTCCACAAAGGAACGGGGCATAAGAGCAACCTCGTCCAGAAGAACACCGGAAAGAGTCATGCCCTGAATAAGAGCCGCACTTCCCTCATCCTTTCCGCCGAAGAAGTAGAATCTGTTGGAAACAGTTCCAGCCATGGAAATATCGGCGTAGTTTGCACTTACCTTTTCCTTGCAGTCGAATCCGAGGGAACGCAGAGTCTGAAGAAGAGGGGAAACGAGATTTCTCCGGAGAGCAGTAATGGTCTTTCCGCAGACGGCGAAGCTTGCGCCATCGAAGCATGCGGATGCCCAGAGGACGAATCCAAGTGACATGCACAGGGTTTTTCCGCTTCTGACTGCACCGTCGCAGATAACTGCGTCATAGCTTCCGAGACCTGGCATAGACCACCATCTGAGAGCAAGGCTTTGTTTTTTGGAAAAAGGCTTAAACTCCATCTTCATCAGCTCCTGCAAGTGCGTTTAAAAGACTTTTTGCCGCCGCAGAACGGTCGGAGTTTCCGGCATATTCCATAAGCCTTTCCAGAGCCTTCTGCCGGTCGGAGAATTTTACCTCTACACCGCCGCCCTTGACCTTTTTGATTTCGGAGACATTGAAGAGATTCATTTCTTTAAGCTCCTGTTCATCGGGTATTTCCTCGGAAAGCACCAGCTTAACAGCATCGGCAGAGCTTCCGAAGGCAAGGCGTTCCAGACCGCACATGACCTGATCCTTTGTTTCGGCAGAGAAGATACTTCTCAGCTGAAGGATAAGCTGGCGGTACTTTTTCTTTCGCAGGATATTTATACCCCACTGGAAAGTGTCCTCATCAGTACAGCCTGCCGCCGCTGCTGCCTCGTTTATATTGCCCAGTTTCACATAGGCACAGCAGAAGCGTACAGCAGTCTCATCCTTTGTCAATTTCACATCACTCCTTTCGTGGAAATGCATTTTTTAAAAAACCTCCTCCATAAGTAGTCCCGTGGGAGGGTTAACTTGACTGTTTTAAGTCAAGTTTTAGAATAAAAATTTTGAAATTTGCATTTTTCGTCGTTATGCACATTTTCAACACCCAAAAATTGGAAACGAACATCTGAAATTGTTTTCTAAAATGTTGTTAAAAATGAACTGTGCCTATTGACAGGATAGTAAAAAAATAGTATAATACTAATGTGGAAGTATGAGAAAAAGTTCCATGCACATGGTTCTGAAAAAACAAAAAAAGCGAGGGAAAATAATGGAATACCAGATTAAAGACATTGTAAGGAGTGTTGAGATTGATATTCACTGCGGTTCTGTAACATTGGTGAAGGGAACTACAGAAAATACTACTCGTGTTTCTATCGAGGGACTTACCGAAGACGATATGCGAGTATATCCTGTAAACGGTAATCTGTATATCAGATCTATTACAGGTGAACCAGTGAATATGACGATCTACGGAGTTGCGACTATCAAGGGCCTTAAGGTGAAGGGCTATGATACAAGCGTAACAGTTGATAAGTTCGATCTCGACAGACTCAATGCTTCGGTCAATGGAGATATTACTCTTAATGAAGCCAAGATAAAGAAACAGTGCGACATTAACACGACCGGAGGAAAGATCGTTATTACATCATGCGATCTTACAAGTATGAATGCACAGGTATCTGATGGATTATTTGATATTCAGAAGTCCGTGCTTCACGGCAATAATATTCTTTATACATATAATAGTCCTACAGGCGGACTTATAAGAGGTGCGCTTGTGGATTATATGGTAACATCCGGCGGCGGTATCACATCTGATCAGGTAATAGTAAATGATCACTATCTTACAGATTTCCCGATCAGAAAGAACACCCAGAATGTAGCATGGCTTCTGGTTGCCGGCGAAACTAAGGAGAATATTGTATTCTCTATAAAGAGACCGAATCTGAAATAAAGGAAGAAAAATATGATATACACAGTAACGCTTAATCCGGCGATGGACTGTGTGATGCAGCTTGACGAATTTGTAACCGGACGTACTAACCGTGCGTCCGGTGCTTTTTACTCAGCAGGAGGAAAAGGCGTCAATGTATCACTGGTTCTCGGAGCTTTGGGAATAGAAAGTATTGCGGAAGGATTTCTTGCAGGCTTTACAGGACATGAGATACAGAGACAGCTTAATGAGAAAGGCATTTCAGGAGATTTTGTATTTCTTGAAAAGGGAAGTACCAGAATAAATGTAAAAATAAAAGGTAAAGAAGAAACTGAATTGAATGGTGTTGGTGCAGAGCCGGAGGAAAAGGATACGGCTGTTCTCATGGAGAAGCTTCGTGCAGCAGGAGAAGGCGATATTGTGGTTCTTGCCGGAAGTATACCCAAGGGAATGGGTACAGGTATATATGCTGATATAATGAAACAGGCAGAGGGCAAGAGCGTGGATTTTGTAGTGGATACAGAGGGCGAAGCACTTTTCCGAACACTCCCCTATAAACCGTTTCTGATAAAGCCGAATCAGCATGAGCTTGAAGCATTATTCAGGATAAAGATAAAGACTATAGAAGAAGTGATTGAATGCGGACAAAAGCTGCGGGATAAAGGTGCAAGAAATGTACTGATTTCCTTGGGAGCTTCAGGCTCGGTTCTTCTTGCGGATGATGGAAGTGTTTGTGTTGTGCCGGCTGTAAAAGGCGAAGCTGTGAATACTGTAGGCTCAGGAGATTCTATGGTTGCAGGCTTTATTGCGGGATGGATTAATCACAGGGACTATGCCGCTGCCCATCGTCTTGGAACAGCAGCAGGAGCAGCGTGTGCATTTTCAGAGGGACTTCCGGAACGTAAGGATATAATAAGTGCGCTTGAGCGTCTTGAGAGCGTTCTCGGTGAATAGTGAAATGGGCGGCATGTATCTGATATGCCGCCCGTTTTTTCACGAAAAACATGATTTCAAAAAAATATTTCCCCGAAATTGCGTGAAATCCGAACTTTTTTCAAAAAAATTGAAAAAAGGGGTTGACATTTTTCGGGAGATGTGATATAATAACAAAGTCGCAAGGGATAAGCGACACGGTCTCAAAAAACGAGACGTAACTCAGTTTGGTAGAGTGCTTGCTTTGGGAGCAAGACGCCGCAGGTTCGAGTCCTGTCGTCTCGACCAACGTCCTGCCGGATACCGGCAAGCGGTGTCCGAGCTGGATGATTATTCCAAATGTCAACCGATTGGCAGATTTCTGGTTTTGGAAATCCCAAAAAAATTTTTTTGAAAAAATCGAAAAAAGGGGTTGACAAACGAAATAAAGTATGATATAATAAATATCGTTGTGAAACGCTGGTGTAGCTCAGTTGGTAGAGCAGCTGATTTGTAATCAGCAGGTCGGGGGTTCGAGTCCGTCCACCAGCTCCATTTTATTTTATTTCACACACAATATCAAACGGGGGAGTTCCCGAGTGGCCAAAGGGGGCAGACTGTAAATCTGTTGCTTCTAGCTTCGATGGTTCGAATCCGTCCTCCCCCACCAATCAGAAACAGGTAAGACCGTTTGGTTTTACCTGTTTTTTTATTATTTATGGGAGAATAGTATGATTCAGTTTATGTCGCATAAGGTCGATTTGAGAAATGAGGTCAGACGCTACAGGCTTAATTTCTTCAAAATGTATTTTGGATTTTTGCTTGTGACAATAGCAGGCTGTGTGCTTCTTGCTGTGGCAAGCATGAAGCTCAAACCTCAGCCGAATTCTCCTGAAGGATGGATAATATTTCTTCTGGTTATACTGCTTTCAGTGCTGATTGTTTTTGGAACATATTTCGTTTCACGTGTAATTGCGTCTTTATACAGCGTATTCACAGTGTATCAGAATGAATGTATTACAATTACTCCTCTTGCCGAGGTCGCTTTCAAACAGTGCCGCGTAAAAAATACCCGCAACGCAGGAAAGGCTTTTGTGAGGATGGGCGTGGTCATGAGGTTTATGCAGGAATTTGCTGAAAGATACGATTTTGCAGATTTCTTCCTTAACAACGAATTCTGCTATTGTTATTCAGGTACGCTCAAAAAAATCAAAAGCATACGCAGTTTCGGAAAATATACGGTGCTGCGCTGCCGTGTTCTGAAGTTTGATCCTGCTGCAAAAAAGCAGACCGAACGCAGCTGTACCTTTTACATAGATAAAGCCGGATTTGAAAACTCTGAGGAACTTATCTCGATCCTCGAAAGCCGGCTCAGACTGGGACGGTAAGATCCGCCGTTCCACATTCATAAAAGCAATGTAAATTATATCTTGATTCAGGAGGAATCATTATGATCAGAGAAGATTTGAGAAATGTAGCCATTATCGCACACGTAGACCACGGCAAGACTACCCTTGTTGATGAAATGCTCAAGCAGGGCGGCGTTTTCCGTGAGAATCAGGCGGTAGCCGACAGAGTTATGGACTCCGGCGATCTGGAACGTGAGCGAGGCATTACCATTCTGGCAAAGAATACATCCGTAAAATACGGTGACATCAAAATCAATATCATTGATACTCCCGGACATGCTGATTTCGGCGGTGAGGTTGAACGAGTACTCAGTATGGTTGACGGCGCACTCCTGCTGGTAGACGCTGCCGAAGGCCCTATGCCTCAGACAAGATTCGTTCTCCAGAAGGCTCTGGAAATGAACCTGAAAATTATCGTCGTTGTAAATAAGATAGACCGTCCCGACGCTCGTCTTGATGAAATAGGTGACGAGGTTTTAGAACTTCTCATGGATCTTGACGCAAGCGAAGAGCAGCTTGAAAATACACCTTTCCTCTACTGCTCAGGAAGAGCCGGTACTGCATGTACCGAGCCTTTCGGCGAGGGTAAGGACTTAATTCCGCTTTTTGATACTATAATAGATTATGTGGATGCGCCGGAGGGCGAGCCTGATGAGCCGCTTCAGATGCTCATTTCATCCATTGACTATAATGAATACGTGGGAAGAATCGCTGTAGGCAGAATTGCAAGAGGTACAATGCGTGTGAATCAGCCTATAGTTATCGGAAATTACCACACTCCGGAGGAAACACGCCGCAATAAGATAGTGTCTCTCCTCCAGATAGAGGGACTCCAGAGAGTTCCTGCTGAAACCGCAACAGTAGGCGATATTGTGTGGATAAGCGGTATTGAAAACATCTCCATCGGCGATACAGTATGTGCGCCGGAATGCTTTGAACCGCTGCCCTTCACAAAGATAAGCGAGCCTACAGTGGAGATGACATTCTCCGTAAACGACAGCCCTTTCGCAGGTAAGGAGGGCAAGTTTGTCACTTCCCGTCAGCTCCGTGACAGACTTATGAAAGAACTTCTCAAGGATGTTTCCCTGAGAGTAACGGAAACTGACAGCACCGACGCTTTCCGTGTGGCAGGACGAGGAGAGATGCACCTGTCAATTCTCATTGAAAATATGCGACGTGAAGGCTATGAGCTGGGCGTTTCCACACCGAGAGTTCTGTATCAGGAAATAGACGGAGTTCTCTGTGAGCCTATCGAGGAGGTCATTATTGACGTTCCGGAGGAAAATGTAGGCTCAGTTATGGAAAAGCTGGGTACAAGAAAGGCTGAAATGCAGGATATGCACCCTCAGGGCGGCAGAACAAGAATCACATTCCTGATTCCCTCAAGAGGTCTTTTCGGCTACAAGAGCGAATTTCTCACCGATACAAAGGGCGAGGGTATCATGAACAGCGTGTTCCACGGATACGAGCCTTACAAGGGTGATATTCCAAGAAGAAATACAGGCTCACTGGTTTCCTTTGAAACAGGTGAGGCTGTAACCTATGGTCTGTATAATGCTCAGGAAAGAGGTTCGCTGTTTATAGGTGCAGGCGTTCCCGTTTACGAGGGCATGATAGTTGGTTCTTCTCCAAAGACAGAGGATCTTGTAGTAAATGTCTGCAAGAGAAAGCACCTTACAAATACAAGAGCAAGCGGCAGTGACGATGCACTTCGTCTTGTTCCGCCTAAGAATCTCAGTCTTGAGGACTGTCTGGAATTCCTTGCAGATGATGAACTTCTTGAGGTAACACCGCAGTCTCTCAGAATCCGCAAGCAGATCCTCAGCAACCAGCTTCGTGCAAAGCAGAGAGGAAAGAAGCAGTAAGGATAGATTTTTGAAAACCTCTGAAAGCCTCCCCTTAGTAAGGGGAGGTGGCACGCCGCAGGCGTGACGGAGGGGATTGTATCCAGCGAAACAGACTGAGAATTAAAGTCTGATTATCTTTCCGCAATCCCCTCAGTCAGCTTCGCTGACAGGCTCAACGAGCCGGTTCCCTTTGTCCTGCGGACATTTCCCCGCACTGCGGGGAATCACCCCTTACTAAGGGGAGCCTTGTTCGGAAACCTTTATTCAATAAAGAAACCACCAACCCCAAATTCAGAAAGGAAGAATATCATCATGAGAAATATCACAACCAAACAGCTCTGGGCAGCACTTCTTACAGCAGCAGCACTGTTCTCTATGACAGGCTGTACAGCACTGGGCGATACCGCTACAACCTCTTACACAGAATCCACAATCGGTATTGTTGAAACCACCGAGGAATACGTTTCCCAGACTGACTATCTCTATATCAAGAACGAGGATGGCACTATTGCAATCAGCGGCTATACCGGCAGCGATACTGTTGTAAATGTACCCGATACAGTTGACGGGCTCAAGGTTACAGCTATCGGTGACCACGCATTTGAAGCAAACTGGGATATTGAACAGGTAGTTCTCCCAGAGGGCATTACCTATATCGGCGAAAGCGCATTCATGGACTGCGGAAGCCTTACTTCTGTAAATGTTCCGGAATCTACAGATACTATCCGCCGTGCAGCTTTCGCAGGCTGTTCAGCTATTGCTGAAATATCCGTTCCAGCTAATGTTTCTGTTATCATGGAAGAAGCGTTCAGCGGCTGCGGAAGTCTCACAAGCCTTACTATCACAAACAGCGAGGTTTCCTACGCAAACTGGGGACTGGATGCTGAAGTAATGCCTGACCTGACTATTACCTGTCCTGATGGTTCTCTTACAGCGTCATGGGCTAAGGACAACGGTTTCAAGACAAAATCACTGTCATAATAAGAAAGGATAATTTGATATGACAAACTTAAAAAGATTCCTTATTGTGCTTGCAGCATCCGTAATGTGTTTTTCCGTATGCGCATGCAGCGGCGAAACTACAGAGGACAGCAGCAGCACTCCTGAATCATCATCTGCTTCTGATTCTGAAAAGGAGGATTCCTCAGCAGAGGAAACTACAGAGGACAGCAGCAGCACTCCTGAATCATCTGCTTCTGATTCTGAAAAGGAGGATTTCTCAGCAGAGGAATCTACAGAGGAAACTACAGAAGAAGAACCTGTACAGGCTGATATTCCGCTGCAATTTGATGGTACAGAAGTTCCCGATGCAGCTGCAAAGGCTATTGGTGCATACTTCAAGGCTATTATGAATCAGGATTACAATGCATATAAGGAAACTCTTGATCCCTATTATCTTGAAGTATACAACACATGGCTTGACGGTTCATTCGGCTACGGCATGGAGACCTCTTTTGAGACCATGCATCAGAGCCTTATGGATGCTGCATGCATAGATGAAGAAGGCAATGCTATTACAGTGGAGAAAATGACTATCACAAAGCTCCAGTTGAAAGAAACTGCCATTGAGGACGGCGTTGACCAAACAGAGTTTATCAATGACTATCTTGCACAGTACGACAGCGTTATCGGTGAGGGATTCACTGATGGACTTCGTGAACAGTGCGATGATGTTATAAATGTTACCTTTACTATGACAGCCGACTGCGATGGTACAGAACGTGTTATAATGTCTGATATGGAGGTTCTCCTTGCCGTTCACGGCGATGAATACAAGCTTCTGGGCTGATAATTGTACGTCTTTATACCCTTTTATGAAAAATATGTCCGCAGTGCAAGGAATTTCCAAAGTTCCCTTGACAATGGATGTAAAAGGGCGTATAATAGACTTTGTTAAATAAATATCAAACACGCAGGAGGCAGAAAGCTGCGCTCCTGTGTGAATTTTTTGGAGGGATATGCAATGAAGAGAGTATACAATTTCAGTGCAGGTCCGGCTGTACTGCCGGAGGAAGTGCTGAGAGAAGCAGCAGAGGAAATGATGGACTACCGTGGAACAGGTATGTCTGTTATGGAAATGAGTCACAGAAGTGCAGCTTATCAGCAGATCATTGATGAGGCTGAGGCTGATCTCAGAGACCTGATGAACATTCCGGATAACTACAAGGTACTGTTCCTTCAGGGCGGTGCTTCACAGCAGTTCGCAGCAATTCCTATGAATATGATGAAGAACGGCAAGGCTGCATATATCGTTACCGGTCAGTGGGCTAAGAAGGCTTATCAGGAAGGTCAGATCTACGGCGAGGCTGTAAAGGTTGCTTCTTCCGAGGACGAGACATTCTCTTATATTCCGGATTGCTCCGATCTGGATATTCCGGAGGACGCAGACTATGTTTATATCTGCGAGAACAACACTATCTACGGCACTAAGTTCAAGACTCTGCCGAATACAAAGGGCAAGCCGCTGGTTGCTGACGTGTCTTCATGCTTCCTCAGCGAGCCTGTTGACGTATCAAAGTACGGCGTAATCTGGGGCGGCGTACAGAAGAATATCGGTCCTGCTGGCGTTGTTATCATGATAATCCGTGAGGATCTCATTCCGGAGGAAACTCCTGTAAAGAATACTCCTACAATGCTCAAGTGGAAGACACAGGCTGACAACGGCTCTATGTACAATACTCCGCCATGCTACGGTATCTATATCTGCGGCAAGGTATTCAAGTGGATCAAGAAGATGGGCGGTCTGGAAGCTATGAAGGCTCACAATGAAAAGAAGGCTGCTATCCTCTATAACTTCCTTGACGAGAGCAAGTTCTTCAAGGGTACAGTACGTGCAGAGGATCGTTCCCTCATGAATGTTCCCTTCATCACAGGCAATGCTGACATGGACGCTAAGTTTGTTAAGGAAGCAAAGGCAGCAGGCTTCGAGAACCTGAAGGGACACAGAAGCGTAGGCGGTATGAGAGCGTCTATCTATAATGCAATGCCTGTAGAGGGTGTTGAGGCTCTGGTTGCATTCATGAAGAAGTTTGAAGAAGAAAACGCATAAGCCGGAAAGGACGTACATACATGTTTACCATAGAAACACTCAATAAGATCTCTGCGATCGGTACAGATCGTTTTGGCGCAAATTACAAGATCGTTGACAAGGCAGAAAATCCGGACGCTATCATGGTTCGCAGTGCTGCAATGCATGATATGGAATTCGGTTCAAATCTTCTTGCTATCGCAAGAGCAGGAGCAGGCGTAAATAATATCCCTGTACAGAGATGTGCAGAGGAGGGTATCTGCGTATTCAACACACCGGGCGCAAATGCAAACGCTGTAAAGGAGCTTGTTCTCACAGGTCTCCTGCTGTCAAGCCGTAACGTATTCGGCGGCATGAAGTGGGCTTCCACTCTTGAGGACGGCGAAACATCTGTTGCAAAGCAGGTTGAAAAGGGTAAGAGCCAGTTTGTAGGCCCTGAGATTTCCGGCAAGACACTGGGTATCATCGGTCTGGGCGCAATCGGCGCACTGGTTGCAAACGCAGCTATTTCCCTTGGTATGAAGGTTGTTGGTACTGACCCGTTTCTTTCTGTAGGCGCAGCTCTGAGACTGAAGCCGCAGGTTACTGTTGTAAAGTCCAATGACGAGGTTTTCGCAGCCGCTGATTACCTGACGCTCCACGTTCCTTACAACAAGGACACAGCAGAAATGATCAACGCTGAGACTATCGCAAAGATGAAGGACGGCGTTCGTGTACTCAACTATGCAAGAGGCGAGCTGGTAAATGACGACGATATGCTGGCGGCACTGGAATCCGGCAAGGTTTCCTGCTACTGCACAGATTTCCCCAATGCAAAGACCGCTAATGCAAAGGGCATCGTTGCAACACCTCATCTTGGTGCGTCCACACCTGAGAGCGAGGACAACTGTGCAATCATGGCAGCTGACGAGCTGATCGAATATCTGGAAAACGGCAACATCCGCAACAGTGTAAACCTTCCTAACGCAGAGATGAACGCTGTAGGCACTAAGATCTGCGTTATCCACAAGAATGTTCCGGCTATGATCGCAGCTGTAACAACTGCTGCCGCAAGCAATGGTCTTAATATCGAGAACATGGTAAACGCAAGCAGAGGTGACTTTGCTTACACAATGCTTGATGTTATCGGTACAGTAACGGAAAATATGGTTGATACTCTCAGTCGTATTGAGGGCATTATCAGAGTAAGAGTTATAAACTAAGCGCAGAATGAGTTACCATGAGGGTGTGCTCCTGCTTACATTGATATTAGAGGGAATGCTTCGCCGCTTCATTACAACAGAGATTCTGGAGTGCGGAGCCTCTCTTATATTTCCAGAAAGAAGCTGGTATGACCTTGTTATTGTTTTCCTTGTGAATATGGCGATAAATCCTGCGGTGGTCTTTCTGGATTTTCTATTCCGTCAGAGCTTTCAGAGTGTTTTATTCTGGATGTTTTTTCTGGAAACGGCAGTGTGGCTGACAGAGTCGCTGATATACAAACGCTGTCTCAGGAGAAAAACGAACCCGTTTCTGTTCTCCTTTGTCCTGAACGGCGTATCCTTCGGGATAGGACAGCTTTTGCAGCAAATATGATACAGGAAGATGATAGTATGAGGAATTTGTGTAAAAGAGCGTATAAAGCAATAACAGCTTTTGCGTTAGTGATTACAATGCTTTTTTCAGCAGGAATATTTACCCCTGCGGTGACAGAGGCAAATGATATTGGTATTCCGGTTACATACCTGATGGATCATCCACGAGGTGAAATAAACACTCATGGCGAGGATGTGGACGCTTACACAACTCAATATATGAAGGGCGGGCCGATGGAGATTCAGTGGCATGTAGGCAACGGATGGCATATTTATGCCACAATGAGCTATTATGTTTACGGAATTACATGGTACTACTGCATAGACAGCGATGACGGCGATATATATGGTTGGATAGACGGAGCTTATATTGATTTTTATAGCAGTACTCCGAATTATACTCCCATAACATATATTTACAGCGTTGGTAATCGCAGAGGCGAGATAGACGGAAATGGTGTTTATGGTTATACAACAGATTATGTGTATTATGGCGGTGCTAAAAAAGAGCAGCACAAGGTTCAGGATGCATGGCACATAACAGCCAAAAATACATGCTATTCCCATGGGGTTACATGGTATGAGTGCTGGGATACTGACGACGGCGATTATTACGGATGGATAGATGCAAGCTTTCTGTCATTCTATGATGAAAGACCTCCTGCAACTACACCAAAGCCTACAGAGCCGGCAACGACGCCTGCACCTGTTGTACAGACGGTTATTGTTACAGAATATGTGACCGAACCTGCAACTATTGCAACCGAGCCTGCAATTACGGTGACAGAAACTGCCGTGGCAGCAGTGAAAGAGGAAAACAACTCAGAAATCAGTATGGCAGTAATAATTTTAATAGTAGGTGCAGTAATTCTCCTGCTTATAATAATAGCAATACTTTTAATAGTTCTTCTGATGAAGAAATCAAAGCCTGCGGTACAGAACGTACAGCAGCCGTATTTTCAGCCGGCAATGAATCGGCAGAGCAATGGTCAGTGCTGTCCCGAATGCGGAGCAGCAAAAACCGATCCCAATAGTATTTACTGCGAAAACTGCGGATCATCATTTGAATGGCAGTAAGCAGATGAAATACAGAGAAGATATTCCAGAGTAGAAAACGGTGCGTTAAGTGTCCGGCAGACGGGGAGTTGCTGTCGGGACGAAAGGGCTTATGCCTTGCGGTGCCGTATTCGCATCCCGCTGAATGTTCATAAGATAAAATAGAGCCTTTCGTTTTCGCTCCGGAATCTTATGTGCAGGAAGCACGATTTTTCAGGAGGTATGAAAATGAAAGGCTTTTTATCATCATTCAGAATTTCCGCAAAGGAATTCACAAATCTTCGTTCAGTAGCAGTAACAGCAATGCTCATTGCAGTATCAATGGGGATTGAGATGTTTGCAGTGGATATAGGCGTAGTGCGTCTTAACTTTGCATTTATAGCCATTGCAGCTATAGGAATGCTTTTCGGGCCTGTCATGGGCTTTACAGCAGGTCTTGCTTGTGATATTGTGGGACATCTGGCACATCCTGTAGGAGCGTTTCTGCCGGCGTATACACTTGCAGCAGGACTTCAGGGACTTATCTATGGTGCAATGCTCTATCACAAGACGGAGTGGAGAAGCCGTGGCCTTACAAAAAAGAAGAAGTTTGATATAACCATGCTCATCCGTATAGTCATTGCAAGACTTCTGGATATATGTCTGATCAACCTGCTTATCAATACGGCACTGAATCTTCATTATGGTTTTATACCGGAGGAGGCATTTGGTACAGCGGTTATTGCAAGAATTGCAAAGAATGTCATAGAGCTTGCGGTTGATATTCCTCTGCTTATCGTCATACTTCCGGCTGTGCTTATGGCGTATAAGAAGGTTTTCCACATGGCAGGAGGAAGAGCCAAGACTGTCAGGGCGGAATAAGTGGTTCTATTATAAATGCTCTGGAATAGATTTTAGTTTATGCATTTGATAAAAATTGTCCTAATCGTATGAACTGTAGAGGACGCTCCTTACTGGAGCCTGTCTCCTTTGTCCTGCGGACATTTTCCCATTCCGTGGGGAATACCCACGACATCCCGCAGGTGTTGTATGTAATTAACGGGATGTCGTGGGCAACGTCCACTACAATTTCTGATTAAACCAATGCAAAACTACATTTACCCAAATTTTTGAAAGAGAACCTAACTAATAAAAGGCACTGCCTCCAGCTTGTCCGCTGAGAGAGGCAGTGCCTTTAAACGTTATGATACTTGATCAGGTGTCGAAGTTGATCAGTAAATATAGCTTGCGTTTTTAACGCAGAAAATTCTTACTTGTTATTGATAGCAGCCTGAGCAGCAGCCAGTCTAGCGATCGGAACACGGAAAGGTGAGCAGGATACATAGTCAAGACCGATCTTGTGGCAGAACTCTACAGATGTAGGATCGCCGCCGTGCTCGCCGCAGATACCGATGTGGAGATCAGGATTTACAGGCTTGCCCAGCTTGATTGCCATTTCCATCAGCTTACCAACGCCTGTCTGGTCGAGCTTAGCGAAAGGATCGTTCTCGAAGATCTTGCGATCATAGTAAGCGTCGAGGAACTTACCAGCATCGTCACGAGAGAAGCCGTAAGTCATCTGAGTCAGGTCGTTTGTACCGAAGCAGAAGAAGTCAGCATTTGCAGCAACTTCATCAGCTGTCAGACAAGCTCTCGGAATTTCCATCATTGTACCAACTTCGTATGTCAGGTCAGAACCAGCCTCAGCGATAACAGCATCAGCAGTCTTAATAACTACATCCTTAACATACTTGAGCTCCTTAACCTCACCTACCAGCGGGATCATGATCTCAGGCTTAACTGTCCAATCAGGATGAGCCTTCTTAGTGTTGATAAC
>JAGAOV010000025.1 GCA_017623515.1 Ruminococcus sp.
AAACTACATCAACAACCAAGCTTACCACAACAAAAACTACATCAACAACCAAGCCTACTACAACATCAACAACAACTACAACCAAGCCTACTACAACATCAACAACGACTACAACCAAGCCTACTACAACATCAACAACGACTACATCCAAGCCTACTACAACATCAACAACGACTACATCCAAGCCTACTACAACAAAAACTACATCAACAACCAAGCCTACTACAACATCAACAACAACTACAACCAAGCTTACCACAACATCAACAACGACTACAACTCGTCTGACGGAGGCTTTCCCTGTATCAAGTCAGATCGTTGCTAAGCCTATAGAGCCGCACTTCTACTTCTCGGTTGATGATCGTAACTTCAAGGCTAGGGAACTGTTTGAGTATATTAATCTCCAGACCGTATACTCTGATGGCACTGTTGAGGAATTGAATATTATTGATGATGTTGATTTCAATGGACTTACTCCTGAGATAATTTTCAGGGAAGAAGCTCTGCCTAATATTGCGGATAACAGCTACTATGGTGCTCATGTTACTCATGTAAATCCGTACTATAACGGCGAAAAGATCAATGCGAAGTCTAAGGTCTATATCGGTGTTAAGGGTGATACAAACCTGAACGGAAAGATTGAAATTCAGGACGCTTCAATGGTACTTACTTACTATGCATATGTAGGTTCAAATCTTGAACCATCACTGAACGATAACAACGATTCTTATTATGAGATTCTTGCGTTCTTCCTTGCTGATGTTAATACAGAAAGTCTTGAGGGCAAGAACAGTGCAAACGGAATAATGGAAATATCTGATGCTTCAAATATTCTTGCATATTACGCACAGCATGGCGCAAGCCTTGTACCGCAGTGGGAAGTAATCATTCCATCACTGACTGAGAAGGTTGGTTCTCTCTGGTACGATCACGCCAATTCCTAATTTATATACTTCCGAAAACCGCCGCAAAACTTCTTTGCGGCGGTCATTTTATCCACAAATAAAAAACCGTTTTCCTCGTAAATACGAAGAAAACGGTATCTGGTGCCGCTGACCGGACTTGAACCGGTACGGATGTTACTCCGAGGGATTTTATAGTATTACCGCATAGCAAAAGTAATCAAATCCCATTATAACGGCTATATTACGTTGTTTTCAGAATTTGCTGGAATAATGTGACGGAAACTCCGAAACCGTTTGTCTGCAAAAAATTTTAGAAATTTTTTAGATATGCTTGAATCTGCACGGAAACACCGTGCAGATTATTTTTTGTAAACTTCATTTATTTCCGAACGGAAAATCAGACCATCTTCACCCGACAGGATTTCTGATAGAACGCCACACCACACTTGATGATCTTCTGGTAACAGTCGTTCACAAGCTCGGCTTCATAGTTCCTATCCTCGATCTGCTGTAACGCCTCATCACATTTTGTTTCCATCTCTGCAAAGCGTTCAGCTACCTTGATTTCCATAATCACTGCCAGCTTATGCCTTCTCCGTTCCAGAATCAGAATGTCCGGTCTGCCAAGTCCACTTTCACGGTTGGATTTTACTGTATAGCCACGGAATCCCGAAAGCAAACCGGAAAGGAAGCCGTGATAGTACAATTCTTTGCCGTCATAGTAGCTGATAGATTCATCCAGCCAGTCACCTAACAGTTCCTCAAACTGCTCTGCATCGCCTTGAAGCAAGGCTTCAAAGAGATCATCACGGGAAACAGCATTCCTTTTTTCCTCAAACCACTGCATGACTGTACTTCTGTAAATGCTCTTGACTTCACGGTTCGGAATCACCATTTTGGAGTAGATAATTTCCTCCTCCAGACGGGATTCAATCTGCTTCAAGTAGCCCGTAAACAGCAGAAAACTCCAGATATAGTCACTATTAATTTTTGCGTTGCGGTAGGTAATATCCTCGTAAATGGGCTTATCTACAAAGCCGCCGCCCAGCAGTTCCTCAATTTGTCTGCGTGTCTCCTCGTTGCCCTCGTTGACAAGCTGGTGGATGATGTCGTTGGAACTGGTGTTGCTCCAATAGGGTTTGGGAAGAACCTGATTGCTGGTATATGCGGACTGAATATAGTTCAAAACACTCCAAGGATTGTAGATTTCTGTTTCACCGAACTGGTATCCATCATACCACTGCTTGATTTCATCAAAACGGTCACTGACACCATAAAAATCGGCAGCATCCTTTAATTCGTTTTCTGTAAATCCGAAATACTGTGAAAAGAGATTTTCCGTGATTGGGTAGACTGCCAGATTATTCAGTCCAGTAAAAATACTCTCCCTTGAAATTCTCAGACATCCTGTCAGAATACCGAATTCAAGAGAATGATTCGTTTTCAGGGCACTCTCAAAAGCTGAACGGATGAGATCCACCATTTCATCATAGAATCCTCTGAAATAGGAATTTTCAAGAGGAACATCATATTCGTCAATGAGGATGATGACATTCTTCTTATTTACACTACTCAGGCAATCACTTAGAAGCTTGATAGACGTGATATATACGGAATCCTCAGCAGTATCATCACAGACGCTTTCAAACTGATTTCTTTCAACAGGTGAAAGAACATCGGAATCCATAACATCACGATGTCTCCAGAATTCTTTTCTGATATTCTTTTTGAATTCTTCAAAAGCAAATTCGTAAGAGGGCTGTTTCATGCCTTTCAAGGAAAGGCTGATAACTGGGTATTGTCCTTGATACGCCTTATATTTATCACCGGCTTTTGAGATATTCAGCCCCTCGAACAGATAGGAATTATCTTCCTCTGTTTTCTCGAAATACCGCTGGATCATGCTCATATTGAGCGTTTTGCCAAACCGCCTGGGACGTGTGAACAGGCTCACCTTAGATGTGTGATCGATCAAGTCCCGGATCATCAGGGTTTTATCCACATAATAGCATCCGCTTTCAATGATTGTTTTGAAGTCTTCATGTCCGATGGGAATCGGTTTAAACTGTTCCATGTGCATCCCTCGCTTTCCTTTGATGTATATATTATAGCACAGATCGGCGGTGATTGCAACGGTATTCTTTATAAAAAACAGCATGCTCCTTCAATCTGTTCAGGAAAGAAGGAGCATGTTGTTATTATACTTTACATTCAAAGCTGATTGGTAGCGCCGTACCAGTATTTACAGAAAGCACAACGTTTGACCTTTAGACACGAATTTTATCCTTGAACCTATGTTCTGTCATTGCATTGTGTAGTGCTACAATAGATGTGAGACAAAAAGGGTATAGAAAAAGTGATTGAGATCTGTTAAAATAAAGCTGCGACACAAAACTCAACAGAAAGGAACTCAATCACTTTATGGAAAGTATAGCCCAGAAATCAAAAAATAGCAAGAGGTATTTGCAACATGAGATAAGTACAAAGATTCATGCAGTTGAAACATACCGACAGACAGGCGATGTAAAATACATCTGCCGCAAGTATCACATTTCAAAAGCCTCGCTGATGCGATGGAATAAGCGATATGACAGCACAAGAGAGTCGCTCATGCCGAAGTCCCACAGACCGCACACACCGCATCCAAACATGCACACTGAACAGGAAATCAAGTGGATAAAGGACTATCGCCGCAGAAATCCTAATATTTCGATATGCGAATTGTATGGCAAGCTGCGAGAGGAGAAAGCGTATTCACGTCATCCTGGCTCTCTTTATCGTGTATTCGTGCGGCTTGGTTTCCGCAAAAAAGTTGAATCGAGCAAGAAGAAAAGCTGTCATCTTGGCAAATATGATACGCCCACAATGATTGGAGAAAAGTGGCAGATCAACAGTAGACTTTGTAAAGCGTGCGATCACCTTCTTTGGCTATGCTCCGAAAATCATACAGACTGATAATGGCGGAGAATTTACGAATTACAAGAAAACGGACAGAGTACATATTTTTGACCGTTTTTGCAGCAAATATAACATAATCCATAAGCTGATTCGTCCGAGAACACCGTGGCATAATGGCAAAGTAGAACGCAGCCACAGAAACGATCAGGAACGTTTTTATAACTTTCTGAAGTTTCATTCGTATGACGATCTGCTTGTTCAGATGAAGCATTATTTAAGGCGTGCCAACAATATTCCAGTGGCTGTTTTGGGCTGGAAATCTCCCAAACAGTTTCATGAAGAACTTAAAACACATCAAGCTGAGCCTCCTATGGCATTATTGTGTCATAGGAGGCTCCTTGTCACTATTTATTTTTTACTTATACGATGCAAACCACTTGATTTACTCTGCAAAGAGATCATCCCATGATGGGTTAAGTCCTGCGGCACTCTGAGCATAATATGTCAGAACGCCTGTTGCATCACCAATGTCAATTGAACCGTTTTCATCAACGTCGGCTGCACGCTTCTGGGCATCGGTAAATTCATCAATTGAAAGACCAGCTGCATTCTTTGCATAAAGTGTAAGGATAGAAGTTGCATCAGAAACCGTTACTGTGCCGTCACCATCAACATCGCCTCTAAGACCTGTAGATTCCGTAATGGTAAGAGTTATCTTAGTCTGACCGCCTGCTGCGTCAACTGCTGTTATCTCGACTGTTCCTGCTGAATTTATGTTAAGCTTGCCGTCTTCATCAACAGTTGCTATTGTTGAATCGCTGCTTACCCAGGATATAATTTCAGACTGAGGATTTTCGAGATAAACGTTTTCATCCGCCTTGACCTCAACAGTATCTGTTTCGCTGATGTTAATCACACGTTCTGTAGTGGTGGTAGTAGTTGTCGTAGTTGTTGTTGTGGTCGTTGTAGTTGATGTGGTTGTGGTGGTAGTTGTTGTGGTTGTTACGGAAGAGTTGCTTGTTACATTTACTGTAAAGCTTTCACTGTGTGAACCGGAAGATGCTGTGATAACTGCTTCGCCAATGCCAATACCTACAACATTGCCGTTTGCGTCAACTGCTGCAACAGCCGGATTGCTGCTTGTCCATGTAAGGTTCTGTCTGGTGCGTGAAATAAGATTTGCAGGTGCAGTTTCATCTCCTGCAATTGTGATAACATCATCACGGAATGCAAATTCTTCTGGGTAACGTGTGAGATGATGCTCAAATCCGTTTGCGATTTCTTCAGGTGTGAATACTCTCTCCCAGAGTACATGTCCATTAACATTACCTTCTGCAACCAGGAAGCCTGCATCAGTGATTTCAATTACGATCATGCTGTGGTTATTTGCTCGGAGAACGTCACCTACTGCAACACTATCCGGATCAAATTCAGTTATAAACTTAGCCGGAAGATCGCCGAAGGCTGCATCGCTTAGCATGAATGCAAAGCCTGCACAGCCGCCGCATGCTCCGAAAAATCCGCCCTTCCATGTATAGGTGTTGCTGTTATTCCAAGGAGTTCCGGCTGGATATTCATTCTGCATCGCCATGATGTTTTCATACACGCTGGGACATACATATGGTGAATCGTCATATGTGGTGGTTGTTGTAGTAGTAGTTTCACTAGTGGTTGTAGTGGTTGTAGTAGTTTCACTAGTGGTTGTAGTAGTTTCACTAGTGGTTGTAGTGGTTGTGGTAGTTTCACTAGTGGTTGTAGGCTTTGTTGTAGTGGTAGTTGTAGTAGTTGTAGTTTCCCTGACCTCAATATATCCATCATTTCCAGATTCGTTCCATACTTCCATAATACCATACATATTGCCTATCTGATAATCACTAAAGCTTATGTCATATCCGCTTTGAGACAGCTGGGAGCCCATTACTTCTAAGGTTACATCGATCAATATCTCGCCGTTTTCCGGAAGACCAACTGCATAGAATTTCAAACTTTCATTATCAAGCGTATAATCATAATAATCAGCTGTGATTGCAATATCACTCACATACAGATCATCAAAATCAGTCTCAATTACAGCATAAATGGCATCAATGGAGGGTGAAACACTTTCTATTGTGTACATAAGTTCACAATAACCGTTGTTGCCTCTTATACATTCACAATAGGGCTGTCCGAAATCAATCGCTGCGGAACCATTTTCTTTATATTCCAGCGGAAGCTGATCTACCTCGCTATTAACATAAGCACGAATCGCAGCAGCGTCGAATATATCAATCTTTTCGTCACTGTTGGCATCTGCTTCTTCAAGATGATAGTAATCTTCTTCTCCATTCTTCAGGCTGGCAAGAAGTTCCATGATGTCATCTTCTGTTATCACATTATCATAGTTCAGATCACCGCACAAGAAAAAAACATCATTTGTAGTGCCGTTTGTTATAGTTGCTGAATAAGTGGATACAAAGGTCGTGGTAGTGATGGTCGTGGTAGTGATGGTTGTGGTAGTATCGCTCGGAGTTGTCGGACCAATAAAGGGATCGGATGTTGCTGTTGTGGTGGTAGTAGTTGTTGTTGCAGATGTGGTTGTGGTAACAGTGGTTGTCACCTTATCGATTGCTTCAAACTCAATACCGTATTTAGCAGCGTAGTCTTCTGTAGTGGAACCGCTGTATCCATACAGTTTAGAACAAGCAACTGCATCCGCTTCAAATTCCATATCAGGATTCAGAACCGTAAGTTCATTCATTCCTGTAAATGTTTCGTCGCCTATATAGGTTACAGTTTCGGGAATAGTAAAGCTGTCAAAAGGAATATAGCGGAATGCCATTCTTCCGATTTCTGTAATATCCTGCGGGAAGGAAACCTCAGTGAGTGCTTCGCAGCCTTCCAGTGTATATTCGGGAATATAGGTCAGATTCTCTGAAAGCTTGGCGGATGTCAGATTAGGACAATATGCAAATACACCGATTCCCAGTTCTGTTACGCTGTCCGGCATATCCAGACTGGTAAGACCGCTTTTACGGAATGCGTCAAGCTCAATAGTGGTCACGCTATCAGGAATCACGACATTTTGCAGTGAATAGCACTGTCTGAATGCAGAATCCTTGATGATGGTTACTGTGTTCGGAATGATAACAGATGTTATATTGTCATTATATCTGAACGCAGCCTTGCCAATGCTGGATACAGGCAGTCCGTCAATCTGTTCAGGGATCACGACCGCACCGCCGTTACCTGTGTAACCAGTGATCTCAATTGTATTGTCATCCAGAACAACATATTTAAAGTCAGATTCATTCACAGAAACACTTGTTGTAGTACTGGTACATGTTGTGGTGTCAGTAGTAGTTGTCAGTGTCGCATCCGGTCCTGTCAATACATAAGAGGTAGTAGTTGTTTCAGTTGTTGTAGTTGTAGTCTCAGTTGTTGTTGTTGTTGTGACATCCGGTGCATCACCGAGAGAAACAAACTCGATTCCATTGTTATTTGCATATGTTTCTGCTGTAGAACCTGTGTAGCCGTAGATGGTTTTGCATTTTGATGAAGAGAATGCAGATGATCCAATAGTTACATCAGGATTAAGTATAGTTACTTCCTTTGCATATTTTAATGCATTCTTTCCTATAGAAGTAACACTCTCAGGAATTGTCACACTTTCAAGAGCAACATTAAAGAAAGCTGTATCTTCTATAGTTGTAACGCTTTCAGGAATTACTATACTTGTAAACGGAAAATAAGTTGGATTATCAGGTGACATAGAGATAGTACTGAAAAGACCATACGGAATCACAGTCAGATTTGATGAAAGCTTTACTTCTGCAAGAGATTCACATGCAAAGAATACTGTTCTTCCTAACGTTGTAACACTGTCTGGAAGCGAAATGCTTTCAAGTGCTGTATAAGCAAAGGCAGATGCACATATTGTTTCAACAGTATCGGGAATTGAGATATTCTTAATACCAACTCCTCTGAATGCATTTTCACCGATCGTTACAATACCATCAGGTATAATTACATTAGTAATATTATTGCTGCCGGAGAAAAGACCTTCTGGAAGTTCATTAAGTCCGGACGGAAGCTTTACCTCTGTAAGCATATCGCAATTACTGAACGCATACGTTCCAATAGTAGTAACACTATCAGGAATTGTAATAGTTATCAGTGATTTAAGATCCTTAAATGCAGCATAGCCGATACTTGTTACAGGCTTGCCTTTAAACTCACTTGGAACAATAATAGTTTCTTCATTTTTCATGCACGCTATTATCTCGTAAGTTCCATCCTCAAGTTCAGAGTAAGCAAATAAATCATCAGTGTTATCAATGGAAACGAAGTCATCGTAATTTTCTTCTGCATAAGTCTCCGCTGTAGAACCGCTGTAGCCAATTATCAGCTTCGTTGTAAAAGCGGAACCATTAATTTCGCAATCTGGATTAAGAATCGTTATGCTTGGTGCTCCGCGTGAAGAATCATTATGAACAAATGCACATTCTTCAATTCTGGATACAGATTCAGGAATTACAATACTATTCAAATATGCCCATCTGAATGCGTCTTCCTTAATCGTTGTAACCGTATCAGGAATTATAATGCTGCAAGGGAATTCACCTTCCATCTCGCAGGAAGCAAACGCACGATAACCTATGGCAGTAACAGGATAACCTTCAATTTCAGAAGGAATATCTATGCTGCTGACTATGTTCAGGCAATTTGTGATCTCGACAGTTTTGTCAGCGAGAATTGTGTAATTGAGCACATCCATCGTACCTGTAGAAATTATATCACGTCCAATATCAATGAACATACAGTCATAAGCGCATGCCCTTGCTTGTGCCTCAGAATACTCATAACCATAAATCGTTATACTCTTAGGGAAACTACATTTGATGTAGCAATCTGCATTCATAACTGTGATTTTCTGAAGACCTGTACATTCATCGAAAATGCCTTCGGACAAAGTTGTTACTGACTCAGGAATTACGATTTCTTTAAGTTCTGCACAGCCCTTAAATGCTTCCTCTCCTATCACAGTTACTGTTTCAGGAATCGTAACATCAGTGAGACTTGTGCAGCCGTAAAAAAGCGTTACTGGTATTTCTTTGATGGTACTCGGCAGAGTCACTGATTCAAGCGATGAACAGCCGTAAAAAAGAGACTTGCCCACAGCAGTTAAACCATCAGGCAGTACTGCTTCTGTAAGTGATGAACAGCCGTTGAACGCATTATCCTTAATAGTGGTAACAGTCGATGGGATCGTAATACTTGTAAGAGCGGTACTTTTCTTGAATGCGTTTTTGCCAATGCTTGTTATACCCTCTGATATTACAACGCTTGTAAAATCAGATTCAAGGAATGCTTCATCAACAATAGCTGTTACAGATGCGCCGTTGATTTCTGCCGGAATAACAACATCTGTTTCAGTTCCTTCATAGCCATAGATCCATACAGTACCGTTATCCTGTATTTCATAAATGAAGCCGCCTTCATTATCCTTTATAACCTCGAAATTATAGTAGCCTGTTCCAGGACTATAGTAGTCGCCGTAGTACCAGTAAGAATAAGTTTCTGCATATTCTTCGGCTGTTGAGCCTTTATATCCGTGGATAGTTATGCATGGCGGGAATGTATATGTTTCATCATAAAAACCGCCGTATCCGTCGTTTTCATCTGTATCATAACTGTACCCATATAAAGCCTGCGCATCACCGTAATATGTATACGGCATTGTAGTAATATATGTCGTAATGGTAGTGGTAGTGGTGGTCATTATTCTATACGGCTCACCTGCTGTAACAGCATCGATCACACACTCAGGATTGCGGATATAAGCGTCTGTCATATGCTCACAGCTGTTGAATGCACCGCTGCCGATATAGGAAACACTTGCAGGAATATCAATAAATTTAATTCCTGCTGCACCGAACGCATAGGCTCCTATAGATGTGACAGTCTCCGGAATGGTGATTTCAGTCAGCATATCGCAGCTATTGAATGCATAATCACCAATTTTAGTAATGCCGTCAGGTAATTTTATTTCCGGCAGCTTAGAGCAGCCAGCAAACGTAGAGTCAGCAATTTCAGTAAGACCATCGGGTAATACGATCGACTCCAATTCCCAGCAGCTTCTGAATGCACCCGCACCAATAACGGTTACAGAAGATGGCAGGTCTATAGCTGTAATATCTGTATCGTAGAAAGCTCTTTCGCCTATGCTTGTAATAGTATCAGGCAGCACAACAGATGTAAGATCCGCACTTTCAAATACTGACGCTCCGATAGCTGTTACAGTTAAACCGTCGATCGTCTCCGGAATTTCTACAGCTTCAAATATAAGATCAAAGCCAGTTATGCAGGCTGTTCCGTCTTCCAGAATTTCATATTCCCATGCTGTGTAGTCAGCGATGTCATAGAATTCCAGAGAATTCTCTTCGGCAAGCGTTTGTGCTGTTGAACCGGCATATCCAAAGATTTTCACGAATAAAGGCATAGTGCACTGGAGATCACATTCAGGATTCATTACTATAAGTTCTTGCAAATGATGATAATAATCACTGGTGTTTCCGAATGTATGTGCTGCAACATAGCTTACACTTTCCGGAAGAACAAGCGATTCAATATATATATCTCCCAACGCATAGTCATGTATCTCTACAAGAGAATCCGGAAGTTCAAGTTCATATAATCCTGTGTTCTGGAATACGCTTTCTTCAAGGACAGTAAGTCCATCCGGAAGATGCTGAACTTCGTTCAGATTATAGCAGCCGCTGAATGCGCCCTTGCCTATAGTCTTTACACTACCAGAAATGTATATACTTTCAATTGTAGGGTTGTCGCAAAAAGCATATTCAGCAATAGCTGTTACTTCAATATCATTCACTATGGACGGAATATAGAGATATTCACTCGTGCCGGTGTAGCCTGTGATACACGCAGTACCATCCTCAAGTATTTCATAGGTGTAATCATTATATACGCCTGTGCTGCCTTCTTTCAGGATCTGTACACCTTGTGTTGACATTACAGCTCCTGATTTCGTGGTCGTTTCGGTAAGCGTTGATTCCGAAGACGTTTCTTCCGGTGCTTCCTCTTCCTGAATCTCACCGATCAGTTTCATGATCTCCGACTCGCTCAATGATGAAACCGTCTGTGCGGACACTGCTGCACCTGATACCATACAGCTCATTGTCGTTGTGATTGCGCATATTCCTGCCAGCAATCGTTTCCATTTTTTCTTTTTCATAGAGTAACTCCTCCTTTTGCAGTTCATGGCTGCATAAAATATAATTTTATTTGAAAATGTGATTTCCGATACCACAATTTTTCCGGTAATATTTTACTTGCTTCTCAGACCTTCCCATGTGGGATTCAGTCCGGCTGCATTCTGTGCATAATAGGTAAGAACCATTGTTGCGTCTGAGATTGAAACAAGACTGTCCATATCAGTATCTGCTGCTGCCATAAGACGTTCATTGACCGCTGAATCTTCATTAAAAGTCATCTCAAGTCCTGCGGCATTCATTGCATAATATGTAAGAACAAGGGTAGCGTCATCAACACCAACTGTGCCGTCGCCGCTGACATCTCCGATCTCCTCTTCTGTAAGAACAACATTGTTCAGTATCTCCACCTGATAGCCGAATGTTTCGGCGAATGCTTCTGCTGTAGAACCTGACTTGCAGCGTATAATGACATTTTCCGGCAGAGTATAATTCGCCATATGGATAATACACTCCGGATTCTCAATTGTAAGGCTCTCCAGAGAATCACATCCAAGGAAGGTGTCCTCATTTATTTCAGATACGCTTTCAGGTATAACAACGGATTTCAGATTACTGCACTCCATGAACGCACCTGGCTGAATT
Source organism: Ruminococcus sp. (assembly GCA_017623515.1). Lineage (GTDB taxonomy): Bacteria > Bacillota > Clostridia > Oscillospirales > Ruminococcaceae > Ruminococcus_C. The sequence goes on from JAGAOV010000025.1 coordinate 11,660, forward strand.
TCACTTATGCCTTCCGGTATTACAACATGCTCAACATTTTCGTTATAGCGGAATGCTTCTGCTGCAACTACAGAAACCTTCCTGCCGTTTATTTCAGCAGGTATTTCTACATGAGCGTCTGTACCTGTATATTCAATGGAAATCGTACCGTCAAGCTGTATCGTGTAATAGAAATCCCCGAATTTTCCGCTGTTCTCATCTTCCCAGTTATCAGCAGTAGTTGTGGCAACTGTAGTGGTCTGCATACCCTCCGGCCCTGTCAGCACCCATGAGGTAGTAGTTTCTGTGGCCGTTTCTGAGGTGGTTGTTGTGGAGGTGGTGGTGGTTTCAGTTATTGTTGTTGTTGTGGATGTTGTTATGGACACTTTTTTTAAAATTTCCTGACCATCGCTGCAATACACGATTACATCATGGTAAGTATCCCCGATAAATTCATCTATAGAATTATCAATAAAAGTATACCACTCTGATAATGTTCCATCAAAGTATATTCCCTCAAGTTCGAAGCAGCGAAAAAGTGTATTTTTTCCTATTGATTCTAAATTAGATGTAATAGCAATTTTTTTCATTGAATAGCAGTCATAAAAAGCAGCATTACCAATAGTTTTTACGCCATCTCCTATTTCAACATCCTTTAGCACTGAACATCTGCTAAAAGCGTACTCGCCTATTGACTCAACACCGGACGGCACAACAACGCTTTCCAATGAAACACAGGAGTCAAATGCAGAATATGAAATTGTTTTCAGTCCATCTGGCAGATATATCTCAGTCAAATTATTGCAATCAGCAAAAGCTCTTGTTCCAATTGATGTTACGCCCTCATATACTACGATCTTATCTATTGAGTCCTTAAAATCTTGCCATGGACGATTCAACGTTGAAGCCCAGTGTTCCATCGCTCCAGTACCCGAAATTTCCAGAGTGCCATCTTCAGTAAACTTCCATACTGTGTTTTCACCGCATGTTCCCTCTGTAGGAACTTCTGTCTCTGCTGATGTAATAACAGAAACTGCACTAAACTGATCCTTTGCCTGTACAGGCATTGTCATTCCATTCAGTACAAGTAACAGTGCGCATACCCCTGCTGCTGCTTTCATATAATTTCTTTTCATAAACAAGCTCCTTTCTAACAATTACGCCTTAATTTACACTTAAAGCTTGATCTTTTGCTTCACAAATAACAGCATATGATTATATCTTATACACTATAAAAAAGAACACATTTCTATCTTTTTGTGTAAAACGCATAAAGCCTTCTTTTCATCTATTATACTACAGGTGTACCTCTTTGTCAAGTGCAAATATCACAATAATAATGAAATATCATTGTGATTGTAGTATTATCTGTACAAGAGGTGAAATTTATGTCTAAAGAACTGTTTCTGCTTGCCAATAAAATACGGCTGCTTCGTGAAAATAGCGGTATGACACAATCCGAACTCGCCTGTTTTCATGCCGCTTAGCAAGCTGGATGGCTGCCCATACTGCCGCACCGTAGGATATGCCCACAAGAACGACTTCTTTTCTTGCAATCGCTCTTCCCGTTTCAAAGGCATCCTCGTTCTCTACAGTGATGATCTCATCTTTCACCGAGGGATTTATCAAAAAAGGCACGCAAATAAAAAAACCGTTTTCCTCGTAAATACGAAGAAAACGGTATCTGGTGCCGCTGACCGGACTTGAACCGGTACGGATGTTACTCCGAGGGATTTTAAGTCCCTTGTGTCTGCCTATTCCACCACAGCGGCAAGGTGCAATATAATTATAGCATATAAGGGGAGTGATGTCAAGTAAAAAAAGAAAAAAGGCAGAAGGAGATATACTGCCTGCTGCGGGAGCAGGCAGTAATGTGAAAGGGCAGCAGCTTACTTATAGAGTGCGCCATAGGTCTGGCAGGCACGGTAGTCAGCGGCTTCAGACTCCTGTGTACCGAAAGCAGCCCAAGTGTGAGGGCGGTATATTTTATCGTCTGGAACGTTATGCATGGAAACAGGGATACGGAGCATACTTGCGAGAGTGATGAGGTCAGCCCCTACATGACCATAAGCGAGGCAGCCATGGTTTGCGCCCCAGTTAGCCATAACGGAGTAAACATCACGGAATGCGCCCTCACCGGTAGTATTTGGAACGAACCATGTTGTAGGCCAAGCCTTGTCGGTACGGAGGTCGAGTGGAGTATGTATCTCGTCCGGCAGGTCAACAGTGTAGCCCTCTGCTATCTGGAGGAAGGGCTGGCAGCCGTTGAGGATGTTAAGACGTATCATAGTGACGGGCATTTCAGCACGTGTACGGAAGTGGGAGGAGAAGCCGCCGCCACGGAAGTAGCCGAGATTAGCAGGGCACCAGTCGGTAACATCGAGCATAGCCTTGATGTCAGCATCAGTAACATCCCACCATTTTTTCATGCATGGGTTTCCGTTTTCATCCTTGCATGCGCCTGTACCGTCAAGAGCAGCAGCACCGCTGTTGATAAGGTGAATGAAGCCGCCGGCAGCCTTGCCTTCCGGCTTGTGACCTGTAACACGTTCCACAGCCTCAGGGCTCCAGTATGTACGCACATCGGCAAATACAGAAGCACCGCCTGTCAGGAGTTTTGCAAAGAGCATGGAAACGCCGTTGAGACCGTCATTTTCGGTTGCAAGGATGGCGGGTTCTTTTTTGCCGTTCCAGTCGAAGGAGGAGTTGAGGATAGCTTCAGTGAAGTCGCCGTTGGGCAGCCAGTCAGTCCACTGTCGCTGACCTTGGAAGCCGCCGAGGATAGCGTTTCTGCCGTTAGCTTCTTCCTTCCAGCCCATTTCTCTGAGTTTTTCGTTGCCGAACATAATATCCTGAACGATAAGGGTGAACTTTACGATAAATTCCCATTCCTTGTCTTTTTCCTCCGGAGTGCGTGGGATCTTGATGCCGAAGGGATCTATGTCCTTGTCAATGGGAGTTTCCTCATTTACATCGAAGCCGAGCTTGCAGTTTTCCTTTACCCAAGCGAGAGCCTTTGAGTATTCGTCCTTGTCGTATATTTCAAGCTTCATGCGGCGGAGTATCTCCACGAGGTCAACATATTCCGCACGGATACCGAGGTAATTCTGGAAGAAGTCTGGGTTGCACTGAGAGCCTGCGATACCCATGGAAACGCCGCCGAGGTTTACATAAGCCTTATTGCGCATGATGCCGACAGCGGCAGCGCATTTAGCGAAGCGGATGAGTTTTTCCTTAACGTCCTCTGGAACGGAGGTATCGCCCATATCCTGAACATCGTGCCCGTAGATAGAGAAAGCGGGCAGACCTTTCTGTGCGTGTGCAGCCATACATGCAGCGAGGTAAACTGCGCCGGGACGTTCTGTGCCGTTGAAGCCCCATACAGCCTTGATGGTAGTGGGGTTAAGGTCCATAGTTTCGCTGCCGTAGCACCAGCAGGGAGTTACGGAGAGGGTAGCAACGACATTCTGAGTCTGGAAGAAGCATTCAGCAGCATAAGCCTCTGCGCCGCCGCCGATAGTAGAGGGAGCGATAACGCACTGTACCGGAGTGCCGTCCGGATAGAAAACATTTTCTTCGATAAGTTTCTTTGCAGTTCTAGCCATGTTCATGGTCTGTTCTTCGAGACTTTCACGAACGCCGAACTGTCGTCCGTCAATTACGGGACGGATACCGATTTTCGGGTAATTCATTTTCAATTTCCTCACTTTTAAAATTTTAAAATATAAAAAACCGCACAAGGCTCCCCTTAGCAAGGGGTGATTCCCCACAGTGTGGGGAAATGTCCGAAGGACAAAGGGGACCGGCTCGTGGAGCCTGTCAGCGAAGCTGACTGAGGGGATTGTGGAGATAGAAGCAAACTATAATTTTCAGCCGTACTCGCTGGGCACAATCCCCTCCGTCACGCCTGCGGCGTGCCACCTCCCCTTACTAAGGGGAGGCTTTCGTGGTTTACTTTCGGCATATAAAACCACTTCATTTATTTATAATACCCTTAAACCTCTCATATGCGTCAAACCATTCCTCACGAGGCGAATAGAGTGTGACCGGTTCGGAAGCGGCGATAACACTTCTTGCGTAGTCCTGATCGACGATAGCACCAATAGCCATAAGCTGCATGGCAGCATTTCCGTAAACGGTAGCCTCCTTAGGGCCTGCATAGACAGGGAGAGCGCATACATCCGCAGTCATCTGGCAGAGGAGACCGTCCTTAGCACCGCCTCCGACAATATGTACAGCGGAGAAGTTTTTTCCGGTGCATGTGCGGATTTCATCCAGAGCCATGCGGTATTTGAGGGCAAGGCTTTCATAGATACAGCGCACGACAGAACCGAGGGACTGTGGTTTTCCCTGACCGGTTTTCTCGCAGTACTCACGTACACGTTCGGGAATATTACCTGGCGGCACGAATACAGAGTCATCGGGGTCAATGAAGAAACGCAGAGGTTCAGCCTCAAGAGCGAGCTGTTCGAGTTCGGCGTAGGTATAGGTTTCATCATTGCTGTGGAGGTAACGTTTTGTCTCCTGAATCAGCCAGAGACCGATGATATTTTTAAGGTAGGTTATCCTGCCGCCGAAGCCGACCTCATTGGAGAGACCGAGCCTTGCGGAATTTTCGGTAAGCACGGGTGAATCGAGTTCAGTGCCGAAGAGAGACCATGTACCGCAGCTGATGAAGATAACGTCCTTTTCGGGTTTTGATGGTACGGCGAAGGCTGCGCACTGGGTATCGTGACCGCAGACGGCAGCAACAGGGATGGGAGTCATATCCAGTTCACGGCAGACGCTTTCTGAGAGCATACCCTTTACAGAGCCGCTGTCCACGATTTCGGGCAGGAGAGAGCGTCTGAGGGCGAATTTATCTATTACTTTGTCAGACCATTTACCTGTTTTAATGTTCATCATAGAAGCGGTGCTTGCAATGGAGCGTTCGCAGGACTTAACGCCTGTAAGGAAATAAGCCATAAGGTCTGGCATAGGGAGCATAAGGGAAGCGTTAGTCATAAGGCTGGGCTGAATATCCTGAAGGGAGAGGAGCTGGAAGAGCGTATTGATGTCCATTATCTGAGTGCCTGTTTCCGCATACAGACGCTTGCGGCTCATGAAGGAAGCGGCTTTGTCGGCATAGCCGATGTTCTTGGAATCACGGTAGTGGTAGGGATTGCTCATAAGTCTGCCGTCAGAGTCGAGGAGACCGAAGTCCACGCCCCATGTATCAATGCCGATGCATTCGAGCTTGCAGATATGTTTGGCACGGACGAGACCACGTTTAAGTTCATGGTAGAGGCGCAGGACATCCCAGCAGAGGGAACCGTTTATCATAACGGGTTCGTTGTCGAAGCGGTGGATTTCTTCCAGTTCGATTTTAGAGCCATCGAAATGTGCGATGACAGCACGTCCGGAGCCGCCGCCGAAGTCGAAAGCGAGAACATTTCTCATAGGTCACACCTCCGGTTTCACAACGCCTTTTTTGAGGATGATGTTGGCATAGATGGCGGTCTCGCCGGTAGCGATGACAGCGTAGGCTTTTTTTGCACGTTCGTAGAAGCAGAAGCGTTCCATGAATTCTATGGAGCATCTGTCGGGTTCGTAATTACAGATAATGTTTCTGTAGTCGTTCCATATGGTTGGTGCAGCTAAGTCACCCTCAACGACCTGCATAAGAGCCACAGGCTTGTCGGTGTAGGAATCGAGAGGGAAGAATTTCATAACAGCATCGAGTATTTCGGGAACGCCGTGTCCGTCAAGTCTTACAAGACGCTGAGCGAGGGCAGCGGAGGGGAAGTTTCCGTCTGCGATAATTATCTCGTCACCGTGTCCCATTTCCATAAGTATTTTCAGCAGGTCAGGTGAGAGAATGGGCGGTATGCCTTTGAGCATAAAGAACACCTTCTTTCCTTAGAGAACGCCGCACAATGCGCTATTGTAAAGGGGAGGCATATGCGGCGGTTTAGCATTAGTTACATGTTATACTTTTTATATCCTGGGTGCTTACCGGTAACGCCGTACTTTGGACGCATACCGCAGAGGCGTTCTATCTGGTCTCTTGGGATTTCCTGAGAGCCGCCGAGGAGATGAGCAGTGAGAGTGATTTTGGCGAACATTTCAAGGGTTTCCATGCGGTAGTAGGCGGTGATAAGGTCAGAGCCTACAGTGAGTGCGCCGTGGTTCTGGAGGAGCATAACGTCATGATAGGGGAGATAAGGGCGTATAGCGTCCGGCACTTCATCAGTTGAGGGAGTGCCATAGGGGGTAACAGGAACAGAGCCTATAGCGATAACGGATTCTATCATGGTATATTCATCCAGAGCCTTATTTGCAACGGCGAAGCCTGTAGCTGTGGGTGGATGGGCGTGGAGTACTGCGCCTACATCGTCACGTTCGGCGTAGCAGCACAGGTGCATTTTGATTTCGGATGATGGACGCAGTCCCTCTGCTCCTTCCAGAACCTCGCCTTTTGCGTTGATTTTAACGAGTTTTTCCGGAGTGATGAAGCACTTGCTCATACCTGTAGGTGTTGCAAGGAAGTTGCCGTCCGGAAGTTTTACGGATACATTGCCGTCATTTGCAGCAACCCAGCCTAGCTGCCACATTTTATGGCAGATGTCACATATCTGGTCTTTGATTTCTTTTTCAGTCATTATTAAGTTGACCTCCTCAGTATTCCTCATATAAGGCACATATGCCTTAACATTTATTATACCATTTTTTGTGCAGTTTGTCCAGAGGTTTTTATGGGTTAATTGCAGTGTATTTTTGATGTCGATTATGATTGGTGTTCTGTTGCTGCTTGTCGAAAACAGTTGCGGCAGGCGGTTAGTGTATTGATTGATGTCGATTATAATTGGTGTTATGTTGTTGCTTGTCGAAAAAACGTTGCGGCAGGCGGTTAGTGTATTGATTGATGTCGATTCTGATTGGTGTTCTGTTGTTATGTGTCGAAAACTATTGCGGCAGGCAGTTAGTGTATTGATTGATGTCGATTCTGATTGGTGTCCTGTTGTTATGTGTCGAAAACAGTTGCGGCAGGCGGTTGGTGTATTGATCAATGTCGATTCTGATTGGTGTTCTGTTGTTGCTTGTCGAAAACAGTTGCGGCAGGCGGTTAGTGTATTGATTAATGTCGATTCTGATTGGTGTTCTGTTGTTGCTTGTCGAAAACCGCTGCGGCAGGCGGTTAGTGTATTGAATAATGTCGATTATGATTGGTGTCCTGTCATTACCTGTCGAAAATCACCATGACAGACAAAAGAACGCATTTCGGGGCATATACGCCGCCTGTCCATATGTCACGGGGTTACAGGGGAAATGCCTCTGAAATCCGCTTTAATGTAACCTTTATGTAAACTTTCTATGAAACTTGTCGTTTTTGCGTCAAGTTTTGCCGGCACGGGACTATTAGTGAGGGGACATATTTCATCCCTGAAAATAGTGAAAGGAGTTTTTCAAAATGAAGAAGAAACTTACAAACAAAGGCGAACTTACAACAGAACTGCTTGCCCTTGTGAACGATGGCGATGTCAAGGATATTATAAACCTGAACGCCGCTTCACTGGAAAAGCACATGGAGGAGCTTTGTACGGCATGCATGCTTGCAGCGGATACGGAAGCTTCACAAATTCTTCTGGATGGAATTGCTGAAAAGAGCGACAGCTTCCAGCCGAGATCAAGACAGCTCATAGCAAATGCATACGAGTATTTCGACATAATGCGACAGAAAGGCGGCTGGAGACCTATTACCATGCAGTGTGATGACGCAGACACAAACGTGGAACACTTCCCCCATGGAGTATACCCAGAGCCGATAGAGGTGTATCTCAGACGCACCGCAGAGGTAAATCAGACAGCTCCGGAGATGCCGCTTTGTATAGCACTTGCAGCGTTTGCATTCGCTCTTCAAGGTGCTGTGAAAATATCCTATCCCTCCGGCAACGGTCACACAGAACACCTCTGTCTCTATATGGCGGTAATCGCCGAGCCGTCTGAAAGAAAAAGCAGCAGCTTCAGCATGACTATCCGTAAAGCATTCCGCAGTTGGGAAAAAAAGGCTGAAACTGAATACCAGAACAGATTGTCGGAATTCAAGGGCATGGAAAAATCTGCACTTTCTGCGCTTTCCTCTGCGGTAAGAAGCGGCGATGAACGCACTATTACACAGGTACAGAAAGACTATGACAGACTTAAAGAACCGGATTCTCCTCAGATGCTTCTCGATGACACCACTCCGGAGGCTCTGGGCAACCGTATGAAAAAGACCGGAGGTCGTGCAGGAGTATTCTCAGATGAGGGCGGCTTTCTTGAAACTCTTGCCGGAAGATACTCCGAAAGCCGTGCTAACATTGACCTTGTTCTCAAAGGCTACAGCGGCGAATATGCCTCCATTGCACGAATCACAAGAGATGACCTCACTCTTCCCAGACCTCTGCTTACCATCTGTCTTGCGCTCCAGCCTGTTTTATGGGAACGCTTCTGCACTGATTCTTCCCTTTCGCTCCGAGGTCTTGTCCCAAGATTTATCTTCTGCCGTCCTGCACCTATGGCTGGTTCACGCAACGCTAACATTACTGCTGTTATAGACGCTGATTCAGAGGAGCTTTACTGCCGTTACATTGATGAATTCCTCAGTCTCCCAAGACCTGATGACGATGATGTGCCGGTTATCCAGTGGGAGGATGACGCTGCTGAAATAATGCTGGAGTACCTCCAGAAGCTCGAATCTGAACAGCGTGAGGGCGGTTGTTTGTGGCATGACAAGGCTTATGCCGGCAAGGCATCCGGTGTGGTTCTGCGCATCGCAGGCATCCTCCATATGCTCCGTACACGAAATCCCGACATCCTGCTATCCTCGGAAACTGCTTCGGCGGCAGTAAAGGTGCATATGTTCTTCCTCAGCGAGAAACTCCGTGAACAGGCTTCCTCTGCAAAGACTGTGCGTTCTGCCGCAGACCATGCCCTTGATTCCCTGAAAAAAATCTGCCTTTCTGAATGCCGTCCCTATGCGAGCAAGCGTGAGCTTCAGCGCAGTCTCAATGGCTGTACCTCCGATGACCTTACCGATGTTCTGGACTACCTTGCGGATTGTCAGTGCGTTGAGCTTGTCCGTGCGTCACGTTCCAGCGTGAGGGTGTATCCGTCACCGTTTCTGTTCCTGTAACCCCGTGACATATGGACAGGCGGCGTATATGCCCAGAAATGCGTTCTTTTGTCTGTCATGGTGATTTTCGACAGGTAATGACAGGACACCAATTATAATCGACATCAATCAATAAAAGTTTTTTTGCGCCGCTTTTTGCTCAAAAAAAGCGGTCGAGAGTCAAGGGGCGAGAAGCCCCTTGTCGCCGTCCGCAGACGGCGAAATACTCCTTACTTAGAATTACGGTAGGCTTTCTCTAAGAGAACCAAAACAAATTTCGCCGTCAAGAAAACCTTTCCCATAGAATCAAGTCAACCTAAGAAAGCTTGCTTTCAGTCCGCAGTAAAGACAGCAGGCGAAATTTGAACACCCAGCATGAGAAAACGGCGTGGAACACGCCGGAGAATCATGCGGACTGCACGAGCAGACACTCCGTCAAGACGTTACACTAACCGCCTGCCGCAATGTTTTTCGACAAGCAACAACAGAACACCAATCATAATCGACATTATTCAATACACTAACCGCCTGCCGCAACGGTTTTCGACAGGTCATAACATAACACCAATCATAATCGACATCAATCAATACACTAACTGCCTTCCGCAATGTTTTTCGACAAGCAGCAACACAACACCAATCATAATCGACATCAATCAATACACCAACCGCCTGCCGCAATGTTTTTTCGACAAGAACAACATAACACCAATCATAATCGACATCAATCAATACACTAACCGCCTGCCGCAACGTTTTTCGACAGGTCACATCAACCGCTAACCAAAAATCGACACCTGAAAAAATAACATCACATTCCTCCCGCACCCATCCGTCCATCCAAATAACCCTATTGACGAAAAGAGAAAAATATTATATAATATAAAATGTATAGGTTCATGAGAAGATCACTGTGAGCCTGAATACCAGAGAACAGAGAATGGAGGAAATAAGATGCAGAAATTTCAGATATGCGCCTCGGTGCTGAATGCAGACATGGGCAATCTTGAGAGGGTGTCAAAGGAGCTTGAGACAAGCGGAGCAGAGGTACTGCACTTTGATGTAATGGACGGAGTATTTGTACCAAATATTTCCTTTGGATTTCCGGTGCTTGAAGCGGTAGACAAGAGTACGGATATGTTTCTGGATGTACATCTTATGATTACAAACCCGATGCGCTATATCCCTCATACCATCAAGGCAGGAGCAGACCTTGTTACATTCCACCTTGAAAGCGAAAGCAACCCGTATGAGACCATCCGTCTTATCCGTGAGCATGGAGCAAAGGCAGGCGTTGTGATAAAGCCTGCAACATCATGGGAAGCAGTGCTGCCGTTTATGGAGCTTATTGACGTTGTACTCGTAATGTCCGTAGAACCCGGCTTCGGAGGACAGTCCTTTATGGAAAGCAGTCTCGACAAAATTAAGTCCCTTCGCAGCTATATCGACACAAACCATCTTCCGGTAAAGATACAGGTTGACGGCGGTATCAATGACAAAACCGCTGCACTTGCAGTAAATGCCGGTGCGGATATGCTCGTGGTAGGCAGCTATCTTTTCAAAGGGCATACGGTTTCCGAGGGAGTGCAGGCTCTCCGTGCAGCAGTCTCCCAGAGCGCACATGAATAGAATGGAGTTTTAAGATGAATAATAAAAGAAAATCTATGGGCTATAGGTCAAAACGCAGGAAAAAAGCAGGCTTTTCATCCGGCTCGTCAATGGGCGCAGTCCTGCCTACTGTGGTAACTATCGCAGCAGCAGGCGCACTCTGCTATGCAGGCTATTCAATTGCAAAGCCTATTGTGAATAACGGTGACCTGCCTGCGGCGAATGTTTCAGAGGACGAAAACAGCACAGCCGAAAAAACGACAACTTCACCCGACAGCACAGAAACTTCGACAACAACAACCACTGTCACCGAAATAACTAATGTCGTTGTAGTAAACGGTACAACTACTGCTGCTGTATCCTCCGCAGACGATGAGGCTGAATCTACTAAGCCCTCCGGCGGCTATACCGGCGGTTCCGGTGTGGATATATTTGATGACGGTTCGGGTACAGGTTCAGGCTCAGGTTCGGGTACAGGTTCGGGTACAGGTTCAGGTTCAGGTACAGGTACAGGTTCAGGCTCAGGTACAGGTACAGGTTCGGGTACAGGCTCAGGTACAGGCTCAGGTACAGGCTCAGGTACAGGCTCAGGCTCAGGCTCAGGTACAGGCTCAGGTTCAGGCTCCGGCAGCAGCCTTCCTCCGCTGCAGCCAGGCGTATATAAGTCGGTGCAGTGTTCAGTACGCCTTCCCGATGATGCAGCGTCCAGCGAGGCTGTCCTCCGTGAGTACCTTAGAAATGTAAAGTCAAAATATCCGAACGCAGGTGCTGTTGTTATTCCAATGAAACTCTCCGGCGGTGAACTTACCTTCGTCAGCACAGCCGCAGGCAATGCAGGCTACCTCGTAAACAAGGGAAGTATGACCGCACAGCAGATCGCAAATATAATCCGAGAAGAAGGCTTCGCCGCTTACGCCTCATGCAGTATGCTCGAAGACCATCTCTACCCTCAGGTGAACCACAGCGCAAGCTACCAGATAGAGGTGAACGGCGTTAAGACCGGTGACATCTACCTCGACTACTTCCCTGAACAGGGCGGCAAGCCTTGGCTCGATCCGACAAGCAGTGCATCTGTTTCATACCTCACCGCCCTCGTACAGGAGCTTTCAAACGGCGGCTTCTCCGCTGTTCTTTGCAGCGATTTCACATTCCCTGCATTCTGGGCATCCGATGAACAGTACCTGAATCCCGACATCTTCGCTAAGCTCCCTGCACCTATGATTGAACTTGCAAATGCCCTCTATGCGGCTGTTCCGGATACGACCGACATCGTTCTCGACCTTAGTGCATATAATACCATGAACGGTCTTGAACCAGTCTACGATACGGAAAAACTCGATGTGGACTACGTTCTTCTGAACACCAGCTCCTACGATGCCTCCTATGCATCAAGCTGGGCACAGTCAAACAGCGGCGACCTCTCCGTGTCACTCAGCTACACCAGCGGCTCCGGCACTGGTCATCATGTTGTTACTTATTGATTAGGATTATTAAAGAAATGAGGATATATTATGGGAACAAAATTTACAGTAGGTCTTGACAAGATAATCGAAGAATTCAAGCTGGAAATAATACACATGCCCGGAAAAGCAGAGGATGTCAAAATTGATGAAACAGACGTTACCCGTCCCGGTCTCCAGCTTATGGGCTTCTATGAGTACTTCAATCCGGAACGTATACAGATAATAGGCAAGATGGAGTTCGCCTACCTCTCAACCATTGACGAAAATACAAGGTACCAGCGTCTTGAAGCTCTCTTTGCCCAGAGAATGCCTGCCCTCGTAATTTCAAGAGAACTGCCGTACTTTGAGGAGATGATAGAGCTTGCACAGAAGTATGAAGTTCCGCTTCTGCGCAGCAAGGAAAGTACCTCCAACTTTATCGCCGGACTTATCGCATTCCTCAATGCAAGCCTTGCCCCACGCATTACACGCCACGGCGTTCTTATTGAAATATACGGCGAGGGAGTTTTCATTACCGGCGAAAGCGGAGTTGGTAAGAGCGAGACTGCCATTGAACTCGTAAAGCGTGGACACCGCCTCGTTGCTGATGATGCTGTTGAGATACGTAAGGTCTCCAATGATACCCTCATCGGCTCTTCTCCCGATAATATCCGTCACTTCCTTGAACTCCGTGGTATCGGCATTATCAATGCCCGCCGCCTGTTCGGTATCGGTGCTGTAAAAAATCGTGAGAATATTGAGCTTATCGTTGAGATGGAGCAGTGGAATCCGGAAAAGATATACGACCGTATGGGCGTTGACACACAGTTTGTAACACTTCTCGGCGTTAAAGTACCCTCCCTTACTATTCCTGTAAGACCAGGACGTAACCTTGCTGTTATCCTTGAAGTCGCAGCTATGAATAACCGCCAGAAAAAAATGGGCTATAACGCTGCAAATGACCTCCTCGAAAGCCTCGGTCTCGATATGGAAAGCAAGGAAGTTATCAAGAATTACGATGCGTTCTGATTTTAAACTGATCATCAAGCCTCACAGGTACAGCATTCTGTGAGAAACCTAATAGGAGAACTTACATGGAACAGATAGAACAGCTTAACCAAATATGCACCCGCTACGGCTGCCCTCTCCTGCTGGACGAACCTCTTTGCAGCTACACAACATTCCGTATCGGAGGAAAATGCAAAGCCCTCGTTGAAGCAGACTACACAGATATGATAATTGATGTCATCCGTTTCTGCAATGAAAATAATATCCGCTGGACAGTTCTGGGAAACGGCAGCAATGTCCTCGTTTCCGATGAAGGCTTCGACGGCGTGGTGATACTCTTAGGCAAGAAGTACTCACGTGTTGTATACTGCCCGAATAACCAGTTGTACTTTCAGGCAGGCGCACTCCTCATGACAGCCGCAAAGACTGCTCTTGAACAGTCCTTCACCGGTATGGAATGCCTTGCAGGAATACCGGGAACTATCGGCGGTGCACTGTATATGAATGCTGGTGCGTATGGCAGTGAGATGGCAGATGTTGTAGTATCCGCAGACTATATTGATGAGGACGGCTGCCTTAAAACAGTTTCCGCAGAGGATATGGAACTGTCATATCGTCACAGTATGTTCAGCGGAACAAAGCGTGTTATAACCGGTGTCAGATTGCAGCTCAGGGAGGGCAGCTATGACGAGATAAAGGAAAAGATGGATGAATGCCTCCGTCAGCGCAGAGCAAAACAGCCTCTTGAACTCCCAAGCGCAGGAAGTACCTTCAAGCGTCCGGCTGGAAGCTATGCCTCCATGCTCATTGACCAGTGCGGTCTGAAGGGTGCAAGTGTCGGCGATGCTCAGGTAAGCATTAAGCATGCAGGATTTGTTGTGAACACGGGAAAGGCAACCTGTAGGGATGTTATGGAGCTTTGCGATTATGTAATCGAAACCGTAAAGGAGAAGACAGGCTACCGGCTGGAGCTTGAACCGGTGGTACTGAAATAAAGGAGGGTTGTACAGTGCAGGTAATTATAGTAACAGGAATGTCCGGTTCGGGTAAATCAGGTGTTATGGATGTTCTGGAGGATATAGGCTGCTATTGTATAGATAATATCCCTCCTCAGCTCATGAGCCGTTTTATTGAGATATGCAGAGAATCAGAAAACCGTCTGGAACGCATTGCCATTGCAGCAGACCTGCGTTCAGGTGAAATGTTCGCTGACGCTTACGAATGCATGTACCAACTGGAACAGCAGCATGACCTCGATGTAAAGATTCTCTATACTGATGCAGAGGATGAGGTTCTTGTAAAGCGGTATAAGGAAACACGCCGCCGCCATCCTCTCGATGACAGGTTCAATGGGAATCTCCATCAGGCTATAGCCTTTGAGCGTGAACAGCTCCTTCAGATAAAGGGCATTGCAGATTATTATATCGAGACATCCTTCCTGTCTGCCTCACAGCTGAAAGAACAGATACGTGAGATATTTCTTACTAACTCTACTGATTCCCTTTCAATCAAGGTGACATCATTCGGATTCAAGTACGGCGTTTCTACGGAATCAGACCTCGTATTTGATGTGCGCTGTCTGCCGAATCCCTACTATATAAAAGAACTCCGTCATCATACCGGCTGTGACGCATGCGTTCAGGATTATGTCATGTCCTTTGAACAGTCCCAGCAGCTTATGGAAAAGCTTACGGATATGCTTGATTTTCTCATTCCTCTTTACGTCCGTGAGGGTAAGAGCCGTCTTGTTATCTCATTCGGATGCACCGGCGGCAAGCATCGCTCTATAACCTTCGCAGAGCGTGTAAGCGATTACCTCTCCTCAAAGGGCATGAGAGTTATCAAGCAGCACCGTGATATAGGCAAGGACAGATAATATGTATTGAAGCCGTCCGTCAGGGCGGCTTTTGCATAAAATAAGGCAGCATACAGAGCCATACGGCGGACTTTGCAGGATGCTGCCTTAACATAATGGGAGGTATAATATGTCATTTTCAGATGAAGTGCGTACCGAGATACGCAGGACAATAAATGATCGGGACAAGCGTTTTGCCTGTCTTTACGGAATGCTCCTGTATACACGGCTATTCAATGAGACACAGATATGTATCCAGAGCGAAAGTGCGGAGGTTGCAGAGCTAGTCCCTAAGCTTTTCAGAACGGTTTTCGGTGAAGAGCCATTTTCAGATGAAAAGGAGGACGGCGGTCTTGTAAGCTTTACGGTAAACGATACGGAGCTTGCAGAAAAAATAATGAGTACATACAAAATAAACCCGTCAGACCGGAGACTGAATATAGACAATATCGCAAACAACAGCACAGGCGCATTTCTTGCAGGAGTATTCCTTGTATGCGGAAGCGTAATTGATCCGAACAAGGAGTATCACCTTGAATTTGTAACACCCTCTGCGGCTCTTTGCAGTGACCTGAATGCTGTCCTGAGCGAATTCGGTGTTTCCGGAAGAACCATCCAGCGTAAAAAGTCCTTTGTCCTCTACCTCAAGGACAGCGAATGCATCGAGGATACTCTTACGTTCATGGGCGCACAGCAGTGCACTATCGACCTTATGAATATAAAAATACGCAAGGATATGCGAAACAAGGCGAACCGTCTGAGAAACTGTGACGAGGCTAATATAAACAAGGTTGTAAATGCTGCCATGAGACAGACAGAGGATATTCTTCTGCTGATGAAGCATAATGAGCTTGACAGCCTTTCACCTGAAATACAGGAGGCTGCAAAGCTGCGCCTTGAAAATCCGGAGCTTAGCCTGAAAGAAATAGGAGAACTGCTGACAGTTCCCATAGGACGTTCCGGAGTGAATCATCGTTTCCAGAAAATAGCTGCCATAGCAAAGGAGCTGAGAGAACATGGTGCAGAAAAAGATACAGAGTGAGGATTTTGTACACCTTCACGTACACAGCGTCTACAGCCTTCTTGACGGCGCATGCCGTATAGAGGAACTTATAGAACATGTAAAGGCTCTGGGACAAACCTCCGTTGCTGTTACAGACCACGGTAATCTGTATGCAGCAGTGCAGTTCGCACATGCTGCTGAAAAAGCCGGCGTACATCCGGTCATAGGCTGTGAGGTCTACGTTGCAGCACGTACACGCTTCGACAAGGAACATGCCCTTGACCGTACAAGCGATCATCTGATATTGCTTTGCGAGAATGAAACCGGCTACAAGAACCTTGTCCAGCTTGTAACAAAGGCAAATCTTGAGGGCTTCTATCACCGTCCGAGAGTTGACGAGGAGCTGCTGCGTGAGTATAGTGATGGTCTTATATGCCTGTCCGGCTGCATTGCAGGAAAAGTCCCAAGGCTTATTCTTGCCGGAGAATACGAACGTGCAAAGGCGGCTGCCTTGTTCTACAGAGAGATATTCGGTGAGAACAATTACTTTATTGAAGTGCAGAACCACGGTATCAGGGAAGAACTTAACGTTCTGCCAAAGCTTATCCGCCTTTCCCGTGAAACGGGTATACCTCTTGCAGCAGCAAATGACGCACACTATATAACTAAAGAGGATTCCTCCATGCAGAATGTTCTCCTCTGTATCCAGACAGGACGAACCATTGAGGACAATTCCGGAATGGGTTTTGAGACAGAGGAATTCTACCTGAAAAGTACCGAGGAAATGGCAGAGCTTTTCGCCGCCGTTCCCGATGCTGTGACCAATACGGCAAGAATAGCTGAAAGATGCAATGTGAAATTTGAAACAGGAAAGATTCATCTCCCGAAATTCCAGTCAAAGGACGGCGTAAGCTCAAATAAGCTTTTTGCATCTCTATGCAGAGAAGGTCTTATCAGAAAGTACGGCTCTTATCCTCCTAAGGAAGCCGTAGAGCGAATGAAGCATGAGATGAGCGTAATAGGAAAAATGGGCTTTGTGGACTATTTTCTTATTGTATGGGATTATGTTTCCTTTGCAAGAAAGAATAACATTCCTGTTGGTCCGGGAAGAGGTTCGGGAGCAGGCAGCATATGCGCTTACTGCCTTGACATAACCCAGATAGATCCGCTGAAATATGGTCTGCTCTTTGAAAGATTCCTCAATCCTGAAAGAGTAAGCATGCCGGATTTTGATATAGATTTCTGTATAGAAGGACGTCAGAAGGTAAAAGATTACGTAATAGAGAGATATGGTAAGGAATGTGTTTCTGAGATAATAACCTTTGACGTTATGAAAGCAAGGGGTGCAGTGCGTGATACAGGACGTGCAATGAACATACCTTATGCGCTGTGCGACAGGATAGCAAAGCTTATAGATCCGATGCGCAGTATCAAAGAAAATCTTGACGCAAAGGACGGCGAGGAACTTAGTCAGATATACAGAACAGATACGAATGCCAGAAAGCTTATTGATATGGCAATGCGTCTTGAGGGAGTTCCGAGACATACCTCAACGCATGCAGCAGGTGTTATAATCTCAGCTTTTCCTATAGAGCAGCTTGTTCCCATGCAGTATAATGATGACACGGTTGTAACACAGTATACAATGAATACTCTTGAAAGTCTTGGACTTCTCAAGTTTGACTTTCTGGGACTCAGAAACCTTACCGTGATACGTGACTGTATCCGAGAGATACACCAGTATGAGCCTGATTTTTCCATAGATGACATGCCTCTTGATGATCCGGATGTATATAAAATGATGTCATTGGGCGATACTACAGGTGTTTTCCAGTTTGAAAGTGCAGGCATGCGGCGTGTTCTTATGCAGCTTCAGCCGGAGAATATAGAAGACCTCATAGCAGTGCTGTCACTCTACAGACCAGGGCCGAGAGATTCAATACCAAAGTATATCGAGAACCGTCATCATCCGGAGAACATCACCTATGCACATCCTCTTCTTGAGCCTATACTCAGAGTTACAAACGGATGTATAGTCTATCAGGAACAGGTAATGGAGATCTGCCGAAGTCTTGCCGGCTACTCCTATGGAAGAGCAGACCTTGTGCGCCGTGCCATGTCCAAGAAGAAGCGAGATGTAATGGAAAAGGAGAGGAGGATATTCATTTACGGTGACGGCGAAAGCATAGCCGGAGCAATATCAAAGGGAGTTCCACGGGGAATCGCAGAACAGATATTTGACGAGATTTCAGGCTTTGCGTCATACGCTTTCAATAAATCACATGCTGCGGCATATTCATACCTTGCATATCAGACGGCATATCTGAAAAAATATTATTTTGCAGACTATATGGCTGCACTTATGACCAGCGTTACCGGAGATACTCCCAAGCTGCTTTCATATATGGAGCAGTGCGTCAGCAGCGGTGTGAGGATACTTCCTCCTCATGTAAACGAAAGCGGTCTTGTATTCCGCAGAAACGGCAAAGATATAAGTTTCGGACTTCTTGCAGTGAAAAATCTTGGGTATGCGTTTATCCGCAGTCTGGTACAGGAAAGAGAAAAAGGCGGCAGGTTCAGCGGACTTCATGACTTCTGCCGGAGGATGGCAGGAACAGAACTCAATAAACGTGGTCTTGAAAGTCTTATTTGCTGCGGAGCATTTGACGGACTGGGACTTAACCGGAGACAGATGCTTGCACATTATGAGAGCATACTTGAATCAAGCCGTGATATGCTTTATGAACAGGTAGAGGGACAGATGGACTTTTTCGGCGGAACAGGCGGAAGTACCATGTACGAGTCAGAAGTAAGACCAATGCCGGAATTTCCGGATGAAGAACTTCTGCGGCTTGAAAAGGAATATGCAGGAATGTATCTGTCGGGACATCCGCTT
Source organism: Ruminococcus sp. (assembly GCA_017623515.1). GTDB lineage: Bacteria > Bacillota > Clostridia > Oscillospirales > Ruminococcaceae > Ruminococcus_C. Next base: position 30,584 of record JAGAOV010000025.1, read on the forward strand.
AGGAACTACAGACTGGCGGCAGGACTTCTCCACGCTATGGATTTTGGAGAAATGAATGAGCTTTCCTCATCGGATATTGACGGAATGCAGGTATCCTCGGTATGCATCGTCCGTCAAGTAAAGAAGCATGTTACAAAAAAAGGCGATGTTATGTGCTTTATGACCTGTGAGGATGCTGCAGATGAGATGGATTGTGTTGTATTTCCGAATCTTTTCAGAGCGTCAAAGCATAAGCTTGCACCGGACAGCGTGGTATATATCTCCGGAAAGCTCAGTGTCAAGGACGATGAGGCAAGCCTTGTATGCGACAGTATCCTCAGTGCGCAGGAGCTTCAGAGAAAGATAGAATGCGCAAGGCTCTGCTGCAAGATAATTTCAGAAAAAAAGGATACCATAGGAGCAATAACATCTCTTTGTGCGGAGCATGAGGGAAATATGCCATTCTGCTTCTACTTTACGGACAAGCGTAAGATGGCAGCACCAAGAACTATACACGGCGTGCAGCTTTCTGATAATTTCATAGCTAAGCTGCGTGAGCTTGCAGGTGAGGCAAATATAGGTATCATATAGTTTTTGTAGCAGTCCGTTTGTCAATATACAATAAAATGTTAAATTTTGCAGTTGGTTCTTGACAAATGAAATATATGAGGTATAATTATAGTATAATGTTAAGTTATGTGTTCGGCATGTGCGCAGGTACATTCCGGAATTATGTAGATAATCGGAGGAGAAAAATATGATTAAGACAATTGGTGTACTGACAAGCGGCGGTGACGCTCCCGGTATGAATGCGGCTATACGTGCCGTAGTTCGTGCAGCTCTGAAGAAGGGTATCAAGGTATATGGTATCCGCCGTGGTTTCTGCGGTCTTATTGACGGTGATATTTTTGAGATGGACGAAATGAGCGTTTCCAACATCACTCACAAGGGCGGTACAATGCTTTACACAGCAAGAAGTGCTGAATTCCGTACAGAAGAGGGTATGCAGATCGCAAAGGCTAACTGTGAAAAGTTCGGTCTTGAGGGTATCGTAGTACTGGGCGGTGACGGTTCATTCCGTGGTGCAGCCGACCTTTCCGCAAGAGGCATTCTTGCAGTAGGTATTCCCTGTACAATTGACAACGATATTTCCTGCACAGAGTATACTATCGGCTATGATACAGCTATGAATACAGCTATGGAAATGATCGACAAGCTTCAGGATACAAGCCAGTCTCACGATCGCTGCTCCGTAGTAGAGGTAATGGGCAGAGGTGCAGGCTTCATTGCTGTAAATACAGCTGTAGCATGCGGAGCTATTGAGATCATTACAAAGGAAATGCCCTATGATCTGAATCAGATCGCAAAGGATATGCTGGAATGCAAGAAGAAGGGCAAGCAGAACTTTATCATCGTTGTTTCTGAAAATGTTGGTCACTCACAGGAAATCGCTACCTCCATTCAGGAAAAGACAGGCATCGAGGCTCGTGCAACAATTCTCGGTCATGTACAGAGAGGCGGCTCACCGACAGTAAGAGACCGTGTTGTAGCAAGTGAAATGGGCTACTATGCAGTAGAGCTTCTGTCTCAGGGTATCAGCAACCGTGTTGTAGGTATGCAGAAGAATGAGATCGTAGACTTCGACATTCAGGAAGCACTTTCCATGAAGAAGTCCTATGACGAGAGACTGCACAAGATCGCACAGGATATTGCATTCTTCTAAGAATAACTGAAAAGCAAAGTGCACCGTCTGAAAAGGCGGTGCTTTTTTGTCAGGAGAAATTATGAAACAGGAAATGCCGCCTGAAACAAGACAGACGGCATTTCAACATATGTAGAATAGTAAAGGGAAAAGCTTATTTCTTGGAGTTCTGTTCCTTCAGGAGGTCACGTATCTCAGTGAGGAGAAGTTCTTCCTTAGACGGCTTAGGCGGAGCAGCCGGCTTCTTGCGGCGGAACTTGTTGATGGTCTTGACAACAGCGAATACGCATGCAGCGGTCAGCAGGAAATTGATAACAGCCTGAATGAAAAGACCGATAGCAAGGTTCGCAGTACCTACCGAAATAGTCATTTCGGAGAATCCGATACCGCCGATGATAATGCCGATAAGAGGTGTGAAGATGTCGTTTACCAGAGAGTTGACGATTGCAGTGAATGCAGAACCAATAATGAGACCGACCGCCATATCAAGTACATTTCCCTTGGAAATGAATTCCTTGAATTCAGCGATAATGCTTTTCTTCTTGTCGGGTTCTTTTTTGATTTCATCTGCCATGTTTATTACTTCCTTTCAGTAAATAATTTATCCTACGGCTTCTACAGTAGTTGTAGTGGTAGTGTCAGAAGCCGTAATATACGTAGAATCAGTAGTTACAACGTTTCCGTATTCGTCTGTAGTGATACCAGTAACCTCTTCAACCGGCTTGGTATATGATACCAGTTCTCTTGTCTCATGGAGATCTATTGTAACAATAAAACCATCAATATTGTTTCCGGAGACAGAGTAGTCAGCATCGGGCTTTACAGGGATATGGGTTACATCAGAGTCAGTATCCGCAGGGACAAAATATACCTCATAAGCAGCACCATTGCTGTCGATTATTTCCATAGGTGCGTCAACGGAATACTCATTCAGTTCACTTATATATTCCTCAAGACAGATACCGCTTTGCATAATATAATAAGCGTGAGGTCTGCCAACATATCTGTAATGCCATGATTCATACTGTATATCAGTAAGCTCGGTTTTATCCTCAGGGTAACGGAGAATATATCCGTAATCGGAACAATGCTGGTCTATCCAGTCATAATCGCCTGTGCCGTCATATTCACCGGAAGTACCGTCAGGGAAGAAGAGAGAGAAGTCAAGGGCATAACCGGTTTCATGTTCGCTGTGCCCTGGCTTTGCAACAAGAGTGGATGTGGTGAGACCGGTAAGTTCAAGGTCAGCATCATAGAGAGCCTGCTGTTCTTCAAGAGTACGGTATCCGTCAACAATGAGAATATCATTGTGAGCTGTAGCAGAATAAAAGTCATCCAGCATACTGTTAAGATATGGTATAGCCTCCTCCTGCATGCTGATATGCATGCCGCTTACACTATACGAGTCAGTTTTTTTCTCAAAAAGAGGGGTTATATTTGCATCAGCCGCACTCTGGAAGGGATAGCTGCTGTTTACCAGAATAAGTTCACCCTTGTATATTTCGTCATTTTTCACAGCAACAGATTCGTATATGGATTCTGTTGGTGCAGGTGAGGCATCAGTAACCACAGAACCATTGTCAGGAACAGCCGGCTGCTGTACACTGTAATCAATATCCTTTCCGCTGAGAGGGTCAATATTATTCATGCCAATTGCAAGGGGATAACCTACAGCAAAGGAAAACAATGCGAAAACAAGGACAGCGGAGATAATATCCATAGCCTTGCGTATGGCACGCTTTTTTTTACGTCTGAGAATAGCTTCTTTATTTCCAGCCAAGTAAAACAGCTCCTTTCTGAAAATACATATCTGGAAGTTACAGATATATTATACCACATAATCCAGAAAATGAAAAGAGATTTTTCGTGATTTTTCAAATTTTTTGGAAGAAAAGCTCATGTTCTGAAAAGAGGAAAAAACTGGAGTTTTGCAGAAGTGACAATACTTTGCGCAACTCTGGGTTGAAAACTAAAGAAAGTACTGATTTTTCGGGTGATATGGGTGTGTTTGTATTGACAATTCAGATAAGCTGTGCTATAATTCTTAAGGCTTTTCAGGCAGAAGCCGGAATAATACAGACAGGACGTACCGGAAAGCGGTTATGCAGAGTTTTCCGGTACGCCTTTGAATGAAACACAAAGGAGAGGCGTATGAAATTTCAATTACTCGAAGCTGCCGGTACGTATATCTTCAATATGAAGGCAATGGCAATTGTGCTGTTCTTCATCTTTGCTATCATCGTAATCGGCTATCTTATCGGCAAGATCTCAGTCAAGGGTGTATCTCTTGGCACAGCAGCAATCTTTCTGGTTGCACTTTTCGCAGGACACTTCAACGGCATCATGACAGGCGAAGGCGGTGCATGGGCTGACAGTGCAGGTACAATAGCACACTATATGAGCCTTGTACAGAATCTTGGTCTGGTGCTTTTTGTAACATCCGTTGGTCTTATCGCAGGTCCGAGCTTTTTCAAGAATCTGAAGAAGAATGCAAAGTCCTATGTACTTCTCGGTGCGATCATTATTCTGTCAGGTACAGCATGCTGCGCACTGATTACAATTCTCGTACCAGGTATGAATTCTGCAATGGCAACTGGTCTTATGTCTGGTTCTCTTACAAGTACACCTGCATTTGCAGCAGCGCAGGGTGCGCTTGAGGGTATTATTTCCGATGAACAGTTCAAGGAAATTTCCGTTGGTCACGCTGTAGCATATCCTTTCGGCGTTATCGGCGTTGTACTGTTCGTACAGATCATTCCTAAGGTTCTCAAGGCAAACATGGATGAAGAACGTGCAAAGCTGGTTATTGTAGACAGCGGCAAGGAAGAAACAAAGAAGAGCATGAAGCTCTTTGAAATGGACAAGTTCGGTCTTGGTTCATTTGCACTGGTAATTATGGCTGGTCTGCTTCTTGGTGCAGTCAATATTCCGCTTGGCGGCGGCAACTCCTTCAACCTTGGTACAACAGGCGGCCCGCTGATCATGGGACTGCTGTTCGGTCATTTCGGCAGAATCGGCAAGCTCAGCCTCAAGGTTAACGAGCATATGCTCAGCATCTTTCAGGAGCTTGGTCTCGTACTCTTCCTTATCGGCGCAGGTATCGACGGCGGTGCAGGCTTTGTGGCAACACTTTCCGAATACGGCCCGCTGCTGTTCGTATGGGGTGCGATCATGACAATAGTTCCTATGTTCATCGGCTTCTTCGTTGCTAAGTATGTTCTGAAGCTCAGCCTGTTCAACAACCTTGGTTCTATCACCGGCGGTATGACAAGCACACCTGCTCTCGGTTCACTTATTAATATGACAGGTACTCCTAACGTTGCATCTGCATATGCTGCAACCTATCCTATCGCTCTGATACTGGTTGTACTCTGCACACAGTTCCTGACATATCTTTAATTCACAGGATTAATATATATCTGCCTGACACAGCGGCGTAAGCTTCGGCTTGCGCCGCTTTATTGTGGTTTTGCATAAAGAAAGTGGTTGCTTTTTAGCAATATGCTGAAATTGCAGACATGCCTTGACAAAATGGGAAATATCTGCTAAAATTAATATGCTTTAACACTTTAGGTCTTTAAAGCTTTAAATTATTAAATTATGAAAGGAGCAATTGTAATGATAGGAATTACAATTGCGATGCTTGTCATCTACATTGCAGTTATGCTGGGCATCGGAATTTACACATCAAGAAAAACAAACTCCGTCAGTGACTTTGTACTTGGCGGACGAGGAGTAGGCTCATGGCTTACAGCATTCGCCTATGGCACATCATATTTTTCAGCGGTAGTATTTATCGGCTATGCCGGTCAGTTCGGCTGGAGCTACGGTGTATCCGCTGCATGGATAGGCGTGGGAAATGCCATCCTCGGAAGCGCACTTGCATGGATAGTTCTGGGCAAGCGTACCAGAATGATGACAAAGCATATGAATGCAAAGACTATGCCGGAATATTTTGAGAAAAGATTCGGCTCAAAGAGCCTGAAGGTTGCGGCTGCGCTTATTGTATTTATCTTCCTTATTCCATATACAGCTTCTGTTTATAATGGACTTTCAAGACTTTTCGCAATGGCACTCGGACTTGATTCAGAGGCAGCATATAAGCTTATCATAGTAGCAATGGCAGTTATAACCGCTGTATATGTTATCCTCGGCGGATACACTGCAACTGCCCTCAATGACTTTGTACAGGGTATAGTAATGCTCATTGGCATTGCTGCTGTTGTAATATGTGTTGTAAGCGGTCAGGGCGGCTGGAGTGAAGCTCTGGGTAAAATGGCAGAGATCGAAACAGAGACAGCGGCAAAGGGTTCATTTGCAAGTCTTTTCGGTCCTGATCCTATAAATCTTATCGGTGTAGTAATACTCACATCTCTCGGTACATGGGGACTTCCTCAGATGGTGCACAAGTTCTATGCTATCAAGGACAATGACGCAGTAAAGAAGGGTACAGTTATTTCCACAGTATTTGCACTGGTAGTAGCAGGCGGTTCATATCTCATGGGCGGCTTCGACAGACTCTACAACACAGTTCCAGAGGGTGAAGCACCTGTATTCGACTCAATGGTTCCCAATATGCTGGAACAGGCACTTCCTGAGATTCTCATTGGTCTGGTAGTAGTGCTTGTGCTTTCAGCTTCAATGTCAACTCTTTCCTCACTGGTTCTTACATCAAGCTCAACCCTTACCATTGACTTTGTAAAGCCACGCATGAAGAAGGAGGATGACAAAAAGGAAATGCTTATCATGCGTGTACTTATTGCAGTATTCCTTGTGGTTTCAGTAGTTATTGCGTTTAATAAGAATGCGTCCATCACTACTCTGATGTCATATTCATGGGGCGCACTCGCCGGCGCATTCCTCGGCCCGTACATGTGGGGTCTCTTCAGCAGGAAGGTTACAAAGGCAGCAGTATGGACAAGCTTTGTGCTTGGTATCGGTCTGACTTGCGCTCACATGTTCTTTATCGGCTTCGGACTGTTTCCGGAACTCAAGGCATCAGTTGCAGGTCTCTGTCCTCTGAATCTTGCATCTCCTATCAACCTTGGCGCAATCGTTATGATACTTTCTATCATCGTTGTTCCTGTTGTAAGTGCATTTACAAAGAAACCGGATGAAAAGCTGGTAGAGGATGTTTTCCTGTGCTATTCAAAGGAGTGCTAATGAAAACAAAAATTTTCTTTGTACTGAACATAGTTATCATTGCAGCAGCGGCAGGAATTCTTGTATGGCAGTTATTCTTTGCGGAAGAAAGGGACATGCGCCTTGTATCAAAGGCAGCAGTCCTGCTGGCAGTGTACCTGCTTGCAGTTTTGGGTATACGAAGAAAACGTTCACCGCTTGATTATATGGTTTATGAGGAGCAGTACAAGGAATTCCTTGGCAGTGCATTCCGCAATGACAGAAGCAGCTACCGCCGTCTGATGTCAGCCATAACACGCTACAATGAGAATAAATATGACAAGGCTATTGAAATCCTTGACAAGCTTTATACAAGCTGTGCAGAACCGGACGATTATTCAGCTGTTTTGTTTTTCAAGGCGTTGTGTCTTGACGAGCAGAGCAAGTCCGCAGAAGCAGCTGAATGCTATGAGGAACTTCTTACATATAAAAGAGATCATGGAATAGCATGGTCAAATCTTGGAGCAGTTTACCAGAGCCTTGGAAAGAATGAAAAGGCACTCTATGCTCTTGAGAATTCTCTTTCATGCAAACCGGATAATGCATATGCCTATAATAACATCGCATCTATTTATATAAGAACCGGTGAAACTGAACTGGCACTTAAAAATTCTCTTGAAGCAATTCGTCTGAATTCAAAGCTTTATCAGGCAATGGGTACGGCAGCAATGGCGTATAAAATGCTTGGTGACAATGCAGGCGCAGAGAAATACTGTAATATGTACGGTGCGAACGGCGGTAATTCAGCAAAGCTGAAGGAAACCCTTGGGAGAATATAAGTATCCATAACTATGTATAATAACACACGGGACTGCCGCAGAAATGCAGCAGTCCCGTTTTGTCGTTGATCTTCAGGTGTCAGGAAAAGCCGTTAAGCTCAGCAGCTATCCCTGAACATTATGCTTTAAACTTTCTTTCGTGTCAGCATCCGCAGCCGCAGTTATTGCCGCAGCCATTGCCGCCCCAGTTGTTATTGCTTCCGCCGCAGCAGCAGAACAGCAGGATAAGAATGATGATCCACCAGCAACCGTTATTTCCATCGCAACCACACATAATACATTAGCTCCTTTTGTAGTATTTTTTTGAAACAGGCTGTTTTTTGTCTGTTTCATAGTACATCATATGCAAAAGACCAGAATGTGTTCCTTAATATGACAAATAATTCATGCTGATTATGGCATACTATTCAGGAAAGAGAATACAGGGCATGTATGACGGTAAGGATGTATATCGTCATGCTCTGACAGAAAGGCGGTCTGTAATGAGATATTCAGATGGATTTACCGGTAAAGCTATCCTCGCTCTGAAAGAAGCTGTATGTGCAGCAGAGGAAATGGGACATACTTATATTGGGAGTGAGCATCTTCTTCTTGGCATTCTTGAGGAGGGCGAAAATGCGGCGGCAGCAATTCTTGCAGCACAGCAGATCTCAAGTCATCGTGTACGCAGTGCAGTCGCAGAGCTTATAGGATGCGGCATACCCACACAGGTTCTGGATGACTGTCTCACGCCTGCATTGAGGGATATTATAGATGATGCAAAAATAAGAGCCAAAACCTCGGAAAGAACACTAGCAGGGACAGAGCATCTGCTTTGTTCAATAATTCATTCACCATGCTGTACAGCGTCAGCTATACTGAAGAAGCTTGGAGCTAACATGAACCAGCTTTGCGTATCCTGCGGAGATACTTCCGGCGTTGGAATCCGAATGGAACGCAAGCGCAGCGACAGCATAAACAAGAAAAATCTTCCCAATCTTTTCCAGTTCGGGAGACTTATGACAGATCCGGCGCAGTTGTGTAAATTTGATCCTCTTATCGGACGTGATAAGGAGCTTTCCCAGATGATACAGATACTCAGCCGGCGTACTAAAAACAATCCCTGTCTCATAGGAGATGCAGGGGTTGGGAAAACGGCATTGGTCGAGGGTGCGGCAATGAGGATAATGACAGGCGATGTTCCCGATTCTCTTGCACAGCAGCATATATTTTCACTTGACCTAACTTCACTTCTTTCAGGTGCAAAATACCGTGGAGACTTTGAAGAAAGGCTGAAGCACTGTTTGCAGGAGGCGGCAGCTAACGGAAACATAATACTTTTTATAGATGAACTGCATACTATTGTAGGCGCAGGTGCGGCAGAGGGTGCGATTGACGCTGCCAATATCCTGAAACCGCAGCTTGCACGAGGTGAAATAAAGATCATAGGTGCAACTACAACAGAGGAATACAGAAAATTCATTGAGAAGGACAGTGCCCTTGAAAGAAGATTCCAGCCGGTTCAGATAAATGAACCTAGTGAGGAGGATTGTTTCTCAATACTCTGCGGACTGCGTGAAACATACGAAGGATTTCACAAGGTGAAGATAAGCAATGATGTACTGAAAGCCGCCGTATCATATTCAGTGAGATACCTGCATGACAGAAGTCTGCCTGATAAAGCCATAGACCTTCTTGATGAATCCTGTTCACGAACCAGAATAAGAAACGATTCAAAGGTGAGTGTTGAGGATGTTGCGGCAGTAGTGGCAGTGCGTACAGGGATACCGGCAGATAAAATAAGCGAGGAGCATAAGAAACGTCTTATGGAGCTTCCGGTTCTTCTGAAAAAAGAGATAGCAGGACATGACGAGGCAATAGACCGTCTGACAGCCTCACTGGTGCGTTCCAGAACGGGACTTGGTGATACACACCGTCCAATAGGGTGTTTCCTGTTTACAGGGCCTACAGGTGTTGGAAAGACCGCCCTTGCCAAGGCAGCAGCAAAATATTTATTTGATGATAAAAACAGCTTTATCCGGTTTGACATGTCTGAATATATGGAGAAGCATTCTGTTTCAAAGCTTATCGGCGCACCCCCTGGATATGTTGGATTTGAAGAGGGCGGAAGACTTTGTGAGCGTGTACGACAGCATCCCTACAGTGTGATTCTTTTTGATGAGATCGAAAAGGCACATCCGGATATAACACATCTTCTTTTGCAGATAATGGATGACGGAATTCTCACAGATTCAAACGGCAGACGTATAGATTTCACCAATACACTTCTTATCCTCACATCAAATATAGGCGCAGCGGAAGTATCAAACGGCGGTCTTGGGTTCACCTTTGCAGCAAAGAAGGATACACCTGAAAAGCCGGAGCAGGCACTGAGAAAGCATTTCACGCCTGAATTTCTCGGCAGACTTGACGCAGTTATACCATTTGCAAGACTGTCGGAGAAAGACCTGTGTACAATAGCGGAAAGGCTTCTTGATGAATTGAGGGAGCGTATGGCGAAGCTTGAAATATCAATGGAGTTTACGCCGGAGGCAGTGAAATGTCTTGCAGGCGCACCGGAGACACAAAGATACGGCGCACGTCCAATGAGGAATTATCTCACGGAAAAGGTAGAGAATCCGCTTGCCCAGCGTATTCTTTGCCAGAGCATATCGGCAGGAGACAGCATAAAGCTAAGTGCGGATGAGAAAGGATTTCTTTTGCCGGATAAGGCGTATATATAAAAATCTATTGACAAAAAACTGACTGCACATCTGATGCACAGGCTTTATGCGGTGTCATTTCAAATCTTCCAGAAATTAACAGTAATACTGCGGATGACAGGTGTTATAATATCATTGCGGCAGGAAGACCTGCTGCAAAAGAAGAGACATCAATGAATATTATAATAAATGTAACGAAAAGGAGAATGTAACATGAAAGGCACATTTACTCAGAAGGGCAAGGAAGCTATGGAAAGATTTAAGATGGAGTCTGCGAGCGAAGTAGGCGTAAACCTGAAGCAGGGCTACAACGGCGATCTTACAGCAAGAGAAGCAGGATCAATCGGCGGCCAGATGGTAAAGAAGATGATTGATGCTTATAAGATGCAGTAACTGATCTTTTCGTTTAACGAATAATAGGGAAACCGCTGTCCGCATTGAACGGACAGCGGTTTTTCACTGCGTATCACCAGATATGACCATCTCCTCGGCAGCAAGCTGGGCTTTTTTCAGCTTGCTGCATTCCTTGAGAAGAGAATCCTTTATTACTTCATTTTCTTCTGTTTTTATAATATTTTCAAGAGTTTCAAGTGCATCGGAAACAGCGGAAAACAGAGTGAAGTATGGGGATTTGTATTTGCTCATTTGTAAATCAACTCCTTTTATTACATTATATCACGGTATCAATATGGTGTCAAGTAGACTGCATACAAAAATAAACTATAATGGTATCATAATGATACTTAATATAATATACGGAGGTATCATTATGGCTGTTGTTAAAACTCAATTTACGCTTCGACTTGAACCTGCTGATCATGCAAAAATCAAGATAATTGCAAAAAATGAAAACAGGTCAATGACAAATATGATTGAAACTCTCATAAAAAATGCAATAAAGCAGTATGAGAATAAAAATGGTGAGATAGAACTCACAGACGAAGATTTATTTATCGAATAACTTCAGCCTGTCGAAAAACCAAAAAAATGCGGGCGACCAATGGTCGCCCCTACATTAAGCAACGCAAAATAGTCATTTTGTATGGGCGAGTATTGCTCGCCCGTTATTGAAATGTGTAAAACATGGCTTTTTATACAAACTGAGCGGCTGCCCTGTTAAAGGACAGCCGCATTTTCTGATTTATTCAAAAACAGTTTCAATGATTTTTCCGGAGCAGTCGGGAGTATATTTCCATCTGCTTATGTGATCGGACTGGTCGAAATATTCCACAGGTGCGGGCGGTGCATCGGGTTCAAAAACGTCAACAATAACAAGCTTGACTTTCATTTTTTCAGGGATGAGAGCCTTTATGTAGACGCTTGCGCACTGTCCGGCACGTACCTGTTCCTGAGGTTCGGCAAGACCTGCAAGATTCGGCGCAAGTTCAACGAAAACCCCATACGGCTCAACAGAACGTATCATTCCGGCAACAGTTTCGCCTACAGAGAATCTGGAAGCATTTTCCTCCCATGTGCCAAGAAGCTCCTTGTGGGAAAGACACAGTCTGCCTGAATCGAATCCGCTTACCACAGCACGGATATTCTGTCCGGTGCGGAATCTGTCAGAGGGATGATTTATGCGTGAAACAGAGATAGCGTCAATAGGAATAAGAGATGGTATTCCGCATCCGGCATCGACAAAGCATCCGAAGCGTTCCATATGAGTTATGCGCACCGGAATAACATCTCCTGCACTCAGACGGGAAAGATAATTATCCCAGCATTCCTCCTGAACGCATCTTCTGGAAAGAATTGCTCTTGGCTTTCCCGATTCATCCTGTTCAATGCGCATAACACGAAAGCATACCGGCTTGCCGGCTCGTGCAATAAGCGCAATATCACGAGTAGAGCCATCGCTTATACCCTTTGCGCCTTCTTCTCTTGGGATGATTCCCTGCATGCAGGGAAGTTCTACAATAAGATTATGAGAACTGTCGCATACAACAGCCCTTGCCTCCAGTATTTTTTTCTTCTTCATAGCTTCAGCCAGAGCTGATACACTGCGCAGTGCAGCCTGATTTTCTGCTGTATGCAGACGGCTTCCTTCCGGTAAATAATCTGTCATTTTGACCTCCAAAGCATTATTGAGATTTGATAAAGTCTATGCAGGAGAAGACAGAATTATGACGGGGGAAGAAGAGTTCCGCCACGCTGAAGAATAAGAGCCTCGGCAGCATCACTGTATTCCTTATCGCATACAATTTGCATAGTGGAGGTCTGTCGTTTCTGCACCTCGGTCATATCTTCATAGTTGTAATCAGTTTCCATTACAGCGGTAACGTAATTCATGGAGGTTACAGCAGTTGGAAGAAGCGTAAATCTTCTCTTCAAAGAACGTGAAAGCCGTATGCTTTCCGGATGCTCCGGACGAATGAACTGTATCTTAGTGCCGTGAAATGTCTTTCTTGCAGTCATAGCAGCAGCTTCTGCAAGGTCAAAAGTATCGAACTCAGCCTTTATTCTGCGTTTCATATGGTCTCCTTTCGGGTGTGCGTGCTGAATATTTTAGTTGAAATGCCTATATTGAATTCTGATTTTTATTATTTTTCGACAAACACAAAAAAATATGCTCTGAAAATATTGCCATATGAAAGAAAATAGGGTATAATAGATATACATGTGCGCACAGTAACAGAGTTAAGGAAGAGGTGCATGAAAATGGATGTGCGTCCGGCAGATATTCTGATTATGAAAAAAAACCATCCATGCGGCGGAAACGAGATGTATGTAATACGCTCCGGTATGGACTTTAAGCTGCGGTGCGTGAAATGCAGCAGGGAATTCATGATACCCAGAAATAAGATTGAAAAGCGCATACGCCGTATAGTTCGTGAAAGTGAAACGGCAGAATAAAAAGGAAAGGTGTCATAGACAATGCTTGATAAGCTCAGACAGTTGGAAACAAATTACAATACATTAAGTGAAAGGCTCACAGATCCGGACGTAGTATCGGATCAGAAGAAGTATGTTGAGCTTATGCGTGAATACAAGCGAATGACTCCGATCGTGGAACAGTATCATGTGTACAAGGCTGCCGAGGAAAGCTTTCGTGATGCAAAGGAGCTTCTGGATTCAGGGGAAACTGATGAGGAGCTGCGTGAAATGGCTCAGATGGAGTATGAAGAGTCAAAGGAGAAGATAGAGGAGCTGAAGCTTACACTGAAAAGAATGCTTCTTCCTAAAGATCCTAATGATGATAAGAATGTAATTATAGAGATCAGAGGCGGTGCATGCGGCGAGGAAGCAGCACTCTTTGCAGGTGCGCTTTACCGTATGTACAGCATGTATGCGGAATCTCATGGCTGGAAACAGGAAATCCTAAGTGCCAATGCCACGGAGCTTGGAGGCTACAAAGAGATAAGCTTTTCGATTACAGGTGAGGGCGCATACTCACGTTTTAAATATGAAAGCGGTGTTCACCGTGTACAGCGTGTTCCTGAAACTGAATCTCAGGGAAGAATCCATACATCAACAGTTACCGTGGCTGTTCTCGTTGAAGCGGACGAGGTGCAGCTTACAATAAATCCTGCCGATCTGCGTATTGACGTATTCCGTGCAAGCGGCGCAGGCGGACAGCATATCAACAAGACTGAATCTGCCGTAAGAATCACACATATCCCCACAGGAGTTGTTGTGGAATGTCAGGACGAACGCAGTCAGTTCAAGAATAAGGAACGAGCAATGCTTATTCTTCGTTCAAGGCTTTATGAATCAATGCTTCAGGAGCAGAACGACAAAATAGCGTCAGAACGCCGTATGCAGGTAGGCAGCGGAGACCGTTCTGAACGAATAAGAACATATAACTATCCACAGGGCAGAATGACAGATCACAGAATAGGACTTACTATTTACCGTCTGGAGGATCTGCTCAACGGAAATTTAGACGAAGTGTTTGATGCACTGGCAACAGCAGACGAACTTGCCAAGCTTGCAGGCGAACAGAACGAGGCGTGAGAATATGGAAACAATACTGCTTTCTGCGGAGACAGCCGATATAGAAAAGGCTGCTGCAATGATAAAAAACGGTGAACTTGTGGGAATGCCCACGGAAACTGTATACGGTCTTGCAGCGAATGCCACTGATCCGAAGGCTGTAGCCGGAATATTCGCTGCAAAGGGACGGCCTGCGGATAATCCTCTTATAGTACACATTGCGGAACTGAGGAAGCTTTCTGAGCTTGCGGAGGATATACCTGTGCTTGCGTACCGTCTTGCTGAAAAATTCTGGCCGGGGCCGCTTACAATGATACTGAAAAAGAAACCATGCATTCCGGATATTACATCCGGAGGCCTTGATACTGTAGGAATACGTATGCCTGCACATCCGGCAGCACTGGAACTTATACGCAAAAGCGGACTTTCTCTTGCTGCACCCTCCGGCAATGTTTCAGGTTATCCCAGTCCTACAAAAGCGGAGCATATGATGCGTGATATGAATGGTAAAATATCTGCTGTAATTGACGGCGGCGACTGTACTGTAGGTGTTGAGTCAACGGTCATTTCCTTTGAAAATGAAAACACTGTCCGTATACTGAGACCAGGCGGTGTTACAAGGGAGCAGCTTCTTGAGGAGGCTGAGAATGTAATAATAGATCCTGCAATTCTTCATGAGCTTACAGAGGGACAGACTGTACGTTCACCGGGAATGAAATACCAGCATTATTCACCCATTGCCCATGTCATTATGATCGAGGGCAGCTATGAGGCTTTCTGCCGTTATGTAAATGAAAATGCAGGTGAAAATATATATGCTCTTGTTTTTGATGGAGATGAGGGCGGACTTGCTGTACCGTCAGTAAAATACGGATGCAATGGATCAGAGCAGGCGCAGAATCTTTTTTCATGCCTGAGGGATATGGACGAAAAGGCTGCGAAAACTGTATATGTACGTGCGCCTGAACCGGAGGGCGTAGGGCTTGCAGTGTACAACCGTCTGATTCGTGCTGCTGGATTTGAGGTGATACAGGTATGAACAGTTTAGAGGGTGTGATGGTAGTAGGTCTTACAGGTCAGACTGGAGCTGGAAAAAGCACTGTATCAAAGACTTTCAGAGAGTATGGGTTTGTGCTGATAAACGCTGATATAATTTCAAGGGAAGTTGTAGAGAAAGGAAGCAGCTGTCTTGCTGAAATAAAGGACTGCTTTCCTGAGAGTGTTATCTCTCCGGACGGAACGCTGAACCGCAGGGAGCTTGCGTCAATAATATTTAGTGACGTTAGTAAAAAAGAGCTTCTTAATTCTATAATGTACCCATATATTGTGGGACGCATACTTCAGGAGATACATGAATATGCGGACGAGGGAAGAAAGATGATACTTCTTGATGCACCAACGCTTTTTGAAAGCAGAGCAGATGATTTCTGTGAGCTTATAATTTCTGTTGTTGCAAAAGAACCTCTTCGTCTGGAACGTATCATGAAGCGTGACAGTCTCACACAGGAGCAGGCGCAGCAGCGAATAGATTCACAGTTGCCGGAATCATTTTTTATAGGACATTCTGATTTTATAATCAAGAACAATAAAGATCGCACTAACCTTGATGAAATATCAAAAGAGGTAGCGGAAATGGTGGTAAAGTATTACCATGAAAAATTCGAGGAGGTAATTTGAAATGGAAGAAAAATCAGCTTCAAAGGCACGTAAGGAAGAGCTTTTCTCAAACCGCAAGCATGCTGCATATCGCATGACCGCAGAGGAAAAGGCTGAAAGCGATAAGTTTGCAAAGGAATATACCGGCTTTCTCAATGCGTCCAAAACGGAGCGTGAAGCATGTATCAATGCAGAGAATATTCTGAAAGAAAATGGCTTTGTGCCTTTTGAAATAGGCATGGAGCTTCATGCAGGAGATAAGGTTTACCGCTGCAACAGAGGAAAGGCTATAATTGCCGCCGTTATCGGAACTGAGCCGATTACAGCGGGTGTACGCATATGTGCAGCGCATATTGATTCACCAAGACTTGACCTCAAGCAGAATCCGCTGTATGAATCAAGCGAGCTTGCACTTTTCAAGACACACTATTACGGCGGCATAAAGAAGTATCAGTGGGGCGCAATTCCGCTGGCACTCCACGGCGTTGTAGTAAAGGCTGACGGCACATCTGTTACAGTAAACATCGGTGAGGACGAAAGCGATCCTGTGTTCTGCGTAACAGACCTGCTTCCGCATCTTGCAGCAGAGCAGATGAAGCGTCCGGCTGGTTCGATTATAAAGGGCGAGGAGCTTAATATTCTGGTAGGCTCTATGCCTTTCAACGATGACGAGGAAAGCGAAGCTGTAAAGCTGAATATACTCCACATTCTCAATGAAAAGTACGGCATTGTTGAAGATGATTTCCTTTCAGCTGAGCTGGAAGCAGTTCCCGCATTCCGTGCATGTGATGTTGGTCTTGACAGAAGCATGATCGGCGGTTATGGTCATGATGACAGAGTTTGTGCATATCCGGCACTCCGTGCTATCATTGACTGTGAGAAGCCCTCTCATACAGCAGTAGTAGTTCTTGCTGACAAGGAGGAGACCGGCAGCGACGGCAACACAGGTCTCTGCTCATCCTACCTGCCATATTTCATTGACGATCTTGCAGAGTGCTTTGGTGCAAAGGGCAGACACGTACTCAGTGCATCACAGTGTCTTTCTGCCGATGTAAACGCAGCCTTTGATCCCACATTCCCTGATGTTATGGAGTCAAAGAACTGTGCATATCTTAATAAGGGCGTATGTGTTACAAAGTTCACAGGAGCAAGAGGCAAGTCCGGCACATCTGATGCCTCCGCAGAATTTACAGGTACAGTACACAGACTTCTTGATTCAAAGAATGTAGTATGGCAGACTGGCGAGCTTGGCAAAGTAGACGCAGGCGGCGGCGGTACAGTTGCTGCATATATTGCAAATCTTGATGTAGATACGATTGATGTGGGAGTACCGGTTCTCTGTATGCATGCACCATTTGAGATCGTAGCAAAGCTTGATGTGTATATGACATACCGTGCATTCAGTGCATTTGTTGAATAAAGGAAGTGCATGCATCATGAGTAACGACAAACTTAAAGTAAACAAGTGGCTATCCTATATAATTGACGGAATTCTTTCAGGAATAACTCTTGGCGTAGGCGGCATGGTAAGCTTCTCAAGCGATAACAGATATGTTGGAGCATTTCTCTTTGCGCTTGGACTTTTCACTATTGTGCAGTTCCGCTATGGACTGTTTACCGGTAAGGTAGGCTATATTGTAAACCGTGAGCCTGCGTATATACTGGAGGTTCTTGTAACGCTGGCATCAAATGCAGTGGGTACGTTTATATCAGCTATCCTTCTCAGACAGACCAGATTCTTTACAACAGTTGTATCCGGCATGGAGCAGACTATCGAAGAGCGTGTAACAGCCGCTGTTGACGGAAAGATACATGACGATCCTCTGAGTATATTTGTGCTTGCATTATTCTGCGGAATGCTCATGTTCACAGCAGTTGAAGTAAACCGCCAGTGCCGTGCAAAGGGTAATTTTGTTGGTGCGCTTTTTGGCGTAGTATTCCCTGTAGTAGTATTCATCATCTGCGGCTTCAATCACTGCATTGCAGATATGTTCTACTATTTCTTCTGCGGATGTCCTGATGTTCCTGCGGCAATTCTCTATTTTGCACTTGCAATACTTGGCAATGCAGCAGGCGGTATGCTGATACCTGCGATGAAAAAACTGTCAAATCTTCCTCTTGAAGACTGATCAATATTTGTTATGAGAATGACCGGCTTTTGTGCAGTGTGAGCTGCATGCAAGCCGGTTTTTATTATTATACTTCTTAAGGACTTCTTAATATCCTTTCTGGTAAAATAGAATCAACTTAAAGAAAAGGAGACTTTCACATGAAGAAAGCAATATTATCAGCAAAGGGACTTTGCAAGAGCTTTGCCCATAACGGCGGTCAGATACATATTCTGTCCCACATTGATTTTGATTTGTATGAGGGCGATTTTACAGTAATAATGGGTTCGTCAGGTTCAGGCAAATCCACTCTTCTGTACGCACTCAGCGGAATGGACAGAGCAACCTCCGGCGAGGTCATCTATAATGGCAGAGATATAGTGAAGATAAAGGAGAAGGAAATTGCAAAGCTGAGACACACGGATTTTGGATTCATATTCCAGCAGATGCATCTTGTAAGCAACCTTTCTCTTTTTGAAAATATTGCAGTATCCGGCTACCTGAATAAGAAGCGTTCATCGCAGGAAACAAAGAAGCGTACCGAGGAACTTCTTTCCCAGATGAGCATAGATCACATAAAGTCACATCTTCCGTCGCAGGTATCCGGCGGTGAGCAGCAGAGATGTGCAATAGCACGAGCAGTAATAAACGATCCTAAGCTTCTCTTTGCGGACGAACCTACAGGTGCGCTTAACAGGAAGAATTCCGAGGATGTTTTATCGCTTCTCACAGAGCTTAACAGAGCCGGACAGAGCATACTCATGGTAACTCATGATATAAGAGCAGCCCTGAGAGCCACAAGACTCCTCTATCTTGAGGATGGAAAGATAATAGGAGAGATGAATCTTCCGGAGTATTCTCCTGAGGAAGAGCAGAGCCGTGAAACACAGATAAATTCATGGCTTTCATCTCTGAAGTGGTGAGGTGAGTGATGATGGATATACTTACTCTCTTAAAAGCTAATCTGCGGAAGAAAAAGGGAACATTCATAAGCATAATGCTCCTTACTGCACTCATAGTTTCCGCAGTTTCTTCGATATTCAGCGTCCGTATGAACTATACAGAAGCTATTGAAAATGCCTTTGAATATGCGGACTGCGGAGATGTAACAGCTTTCATACATACAGAAAAGCTTACAGATGAGCTTCGCAGCAGCATGGAAAACAGCGAATATGCGGAGCGTGTCGATTACACTCAATGTATTTGTACAAACGGTTCTGAAACAGGAGATACTACTGACGGCAACAGTTATTTTATGATGGAGCTTCCTGAAAAAATACGTCTTTTCAATGAAAAAGCTGATTCGTATGAGGAGAATGTGCCTGCTCTTGAAAAGGGCGAGATATATCTTCCCTACGGAATGTGCTCAAAGCTTGGATGCAATACAGGCGATAAAATAAAGCTGTGGCTGATATTCGGTGAAAGCGCAGAGTTTACCATAAAAGGTTTTGTAGAGGAGCCTGTGCAGGGAAGTATGACAATAGGTTGGAAACAGATATTCATAAGTCATGAGGATTATGAGGAGATATACAACCGCTGCAAGCCTCTTGAGACTGAGGATGTACTTCTTGAATTTACAAAGATAAGCGTCCATCAGGCAGAAAGCTGCGAGCTTTCAGCTGCAAAATTTCAGCGTCTTTTCAATCAGGAAACCCATATTATAGATTATGCAACAGGTGCGCTCAATAAGGAGCAGACCATACGCTACAGCGTACTTCTTCCGGATGTTGTTACTAATATAGTACTTGTATTTATGGTATTTCTCTTTGTTATCGTGCTGATAGTAATGAGCCACAGCATAGGAACAGAAATTGAAATAGATTATGTTTCCCTTGGCGTACTGAAATCACAGGGTTTTTCAGAAAGCAGATTGAGAGCAGTTATAATGCTGCAATATCTTATTGCAGAGCTTGCGGGAATAATTCTTGGCAGCATTGCGGCTCTTCCAATTGAACGTGCAGTAAGCGAACTTTGCATGTCAGTCACCGCAGTACTTCCGGAAAAGGGAATATCCGCAGCAGTAAGCATTGTTCTGTCACTGGTTATCATGGCAGTATCAGCAGTTATTGTGTTTATAAAGACACGCAAGGTAGGAAAAATATCTCCTGTAAGAGCAATATCCGGCGGACGTGAGGAGATATACTTTGACAGCCGTTTAAATGCGCCTGTTTCCGGAAAGGCTCTCATGACAACGCTTTCCCTGAGACAGCTCACCTCTGCGAAGAAGCGATATATAGGAACTATTTTCATCGTGGCACTTCTCACATTCTCCATGATAACAGTCAACCTGACAGGTGACCTTCTTGCTTCACGGAGCGGTATGAAATCAATGGGACTGGTCATACCTGATATTGATGTATCATACAATGATCCTGACGCTGAGATAGACTGGGACGAGATCGACAGCTTTATTGCTGAAAACACAGAGATAGAAGAAGTAAACTCAATAGAGACCGGATATGTTTCACTGGACGGCGAAAATCTTGCCTGCTCTGTATATAGCGATCCTGAGGGTATTCCTGGTGTTCTCAGAGGCAGAGAACCGATATATGACAATGAGCTTATGATAACAGATATGGTTGCCGAACTGCTTGATGTAAAAATGGGTGACGAGGTAACGGTTTCCAAGCAGGATAATGAGGCAGAATATATCATATCCGGCATATTCCAATCAGCAAACGACAGCGGAATGTCATTTGCAATGGGCGCAGAGGCTTATGAACGAATGACCGGAAAGGAAACAGAGATATATTACCGCTACTATATCATCAAGGATAAATCTGATATAACGGATGTATCAGAAAAGCTGAATGAGAAATACGGCGAAGAGTTAGATATATGGGTATATGATGATTCAGACAATCCTGTATTAAATGAGTATGGAACAATAGTAGACGCATTGAAAATTATAATCTATGCCTTTTCAGTGATATTTGCATTTGTGGTAGTCCGCATGGTTTGTGCAAAGGCGTTTTTACAGGAAAGAAAGGATATAGGTGTATATAAGGCTTTAGGCTTTACAGCCGGCAGACTGCGCCTTGGCTTTGCAATAAGATTTCTTATTCTCAGCATAACAGGTTCAGTACTTGGTGCAGTATTGTCCGTTTTTTTCTCCGCAAAGATGCTTGGTGCTGCTCTTAGTCTTATAGGTCTTTCAAAGATGGTTCTTGAATTTATCGCAGGCTCAGTTATAATTCCTGCCGTTGTAATAAGCGTATGCTTCTTCCTGTTTGCATATATTGCCGCAGGAAAAATAAAACGTATACAGGCACGAGAGCTTATAACCGAATAATGTTCATTGTAAAGACTGCTGCATGTGCGGCAGTCTTTTCTTTAACTTAACAGATTGGAAAAAATCTTGCAAAGATGGGTAAGGTGTGGTATAATAAAGGAAACACCGCATAAAGCCTGTGTGTCAGATGCGCAGTCAGATTTTTTGTCAGATGCAACAAAAATGCAGTGAATACTTTGTATATTAACGAGGGAGAAATATGACGGAAAATATGCAAGCAGATGACATGTAGAGCCGTCAGGCGGGCTTTGTGCAGCGTTGCCTGAATGCAGGATAAATCAGGGCTTTAGAGGATGACTGAAAGGAAGTGTTCTATAAAATGGTTAACAGAATCAACGGAATAAACGCTCCTGAACCTGATGAGTTCGCACCGGAATGCATACAACTGCCGGAGGAAGATACTTGTTTTGTATGGAGTGAGCTTCCGGAAATGCCCCGCCTTTCGAGCAGTAAAACTGACAGATCTGATGATGAGGACGGCAGAAAGGGTATACGTTTTCTAAAAGGAATAAGCAGACGTTTCTGGAGTATTCTTATAGTTTTCTTTGAGATATGCATTCTTGCCGCTGTAATAATTGGAATATGTCTATGGAGAGATTATGTGAAAAAGTCCGATGGCTATAAAACTGACAATATCGTATATTCATCAGATGATATTGTGATGATGCTTGTAAAGCACAGGGATGAATGGATACTTCCGAAGCCTGAAAACGGCTACAACACATGCTGTTTTCTTGACCTTGATTTTGACGGAAGCACGGAGCTTGTAAGCATATCCTATGACAGGGATACCGCCGTTACACAAATGAAAGCGTATCATGTACGCAATTGTAAGCTTGAGGAGATCAAGATTGACGGGTATGATGAAGAAACAGGAACGTTTGACATAGGGCAGCAGCTTGCTCTTTATTATTCGGCTGATACAAATGAGATGCTCTACATGTCGTTGGATTCAAAGAAGTCAGAGGATGAGACTTTACTGAGCACAGGCAGCTTTTTTATTCGGGAAAATATTCTGCTTCGCAGAGATCATTTCAGTGAATCGCTAAGCGGCGGGATATATGGCTATGAAGTTTTTAATGAAGACGGAAAATGTGAAAGCATTGACCGAAATGAATATATCGAAAGGCAGAATAAGTTTTTCAGCGGACTTACAGACCTTAAACTCAGATACGAATGGGTACAGTGCGGAGATATGAATACGCTGTCGTCCCGAAAGCTTGCAGCACTTCTTCTGCGAAGCTACGACAGTTATTTCTACGACACATCCGGACTGGGACTTCAATAATGAAATTAAAAGACAAGGAGAACAGCGATATGAACATTCATCAGAAGATAGCAGATGAGCTTAATTTAAGAATCGAGCAGATTGACAGAACGGTTGAGCTTCTGGATGACGGCAAAACCATTCCATTTATTGCACGTTACCGTAAGGAGGTAACAGGTTCACTTGATGATCAGGTATTACGTCAGCTTGATACGAGACTTCAGTATCTCCGTAAGCTTGAAGCACGTAAAGAGGAGATTGTAAATGCAATTGAAGCGCAGGGCAAGCTTACAGAGGAACTTGCGGAGAAGATACGCAATGCGGAAACTCTTGTGGAAGCAGAGGATTTATATTTGCCGTATCGTCCTAAGCGTAAGACAAGAGCGTCTGCGGCTATTGCAAAAGGTCTTGAACCTCTGGCACGTATTCTTATGGAGCAGGGATTTAAAACTGATCCTGAAAAGGAAGCGCAGGCTTTCATAAATGAAGAACTTGAGGTATGCAGTACCGAAGAAGCACTTCAGGGTGCAATGGATATTTTAGCTGAGGAAATGGCTAACAATGCAGACCTGCGAAAGCAGATGAGAAGATTCACACAGCTTTCGGGAACTATCTTTTCAAAGGCGACTGATGCAGAAGCCGAAACGCCTTATCAGATGTACTACGATTACAGCGAGCCTGTAGAAAAGCTTGTAGGACACCGCATTCTTGCTATTGACAGAGGTGAACGTGAGGGTGCGCTTAAAGTTACAGTAGCACTTCCAGAGGGCAGAGGAGAAGCACTCATGATACGCAGGTTCGTAAAGAACGAAAGTCCCTGCGGTCAGCTTGTAAAGGCAGCAGCAGAGGACAGCTTTTCAAGACTTCTGTTTCCGGCGGTAGAGCGTGAGATAAGACGTGAGCTTACAGAAACAGCGGCAGAAGCGGCT
The DNA here is from genome assembly GCA_017623515.1 of Ruminococcus sp. Classification (GTDB taxonomy): domain Bacteria; phylum Bacillota; class Clostridia; order Oscillospirales; family Ruminococcaceae; genus Ruminococcus_C. Next base: position 54,112 of record JAGAOV010000025.1, read on the forward strand.
ATAAAGGTATTTGCATCAAATCTCCGCCAGCTTCTTATGGGTGCGCCTTTGAAGGACAGAACAGTTCTTGGCGTAGACCCCGGATACCGTACAGGCTGTAAGCTTGCAGTAGTCGATCCCACAGGCAAGGTTCTTGATACAGGCGTAGCGTACATAACCATAGGCGCAGGTGCAAAAATGGAACAGGGCAAGGAAACTATCCGCAGGATGATGATAAATCATCATGTAACAGCCGTATCCATCGGCAACGGTACAGCCTCAAGAGAAGCAGAATCTGTAGTTGCAGAGGTGCTGAAAACCATTCCTCATGAAGCGGCATATATGGTAGTATCCGAAGCAGGAGCGTCCGTGTATTCAGCGTCAAAGCTTGCGGCAGAGGAATTCCCTGAGTATGACGTTTCTCTCAGAAGTGCAGTTTCCATTGCAAGACGAATGCAGGATCCTCTTGCAGAGCTTGTAAAAATAGACCCACAGGCAATAGGCGTTGGTCAGTATCAGCACGATATGCCGAAAAAGGAACTGACAGCGGCACTTGACGGTGTTGTGGAGGATTGTGTAAACCATGTAGGCGTTGATCTGAACACAGCCTCATTCTCACTTCTGTCTCATATCTCCGGCATCAATCAGACTATTGCCAAGAATATTGTAGCATACAGAAGCGAAAACGGCGCATTTACCGACAGAAAGCAGCTGAAAAAGGTTGCTAAACTGGGACCGAAGGCATTTGAACAGTGCGCAGGCTTCCTCCGTGTACCCGGTGCAAAGAATCCTCTTGACAATACAGCAGTACATCCTGAAAGCTACGACGCAGCTAAAAGCATCCTCTCCGAATGCGGATTTTCTCTTGCCGATCTTTCCGGCAAGGCACTTTCTGAAATTCCCGTACTTGCTGAGAAAAAGGGCATTTCTGCCATTGCAGAAAAGGCAGGTGTAGGCGTACCTACAGTAAATGATATTGTAAAAGAGCTTGCAAAACCAGGACGTGACCCTCGTGACGAGCTGCCGCCGCCTCTCATGCACAGCGGTGACATCATGGAAATGAAAGACCTGAAACCGGGCATGGAGCTTGTGGGAACAGTCCGCAATGTTATAGATTTCGGCTGTTTTGTGGATATCGGCGTTCATGAGGACGGTCTGGTGCATATCTCACAGCTCTCAAACCGCAGAGTAAAGCATCCGCTGGATGTGGTAAAGGTAGGCGATGTGGTAAAGGTTCGTGTGCTGGATGTTGATGTGAAGCGTAAGAGGATCGCACTTACTATGAGGACGGATGCGCCGAAGGAAAAAAAGTAACAAAGAAAAAACGGGACTGCCAGCCAGCCCCGTTTTTTATGCAAAAAAATTTCCAGAAAGAGTGAGAAAAAGAGGAGTCCCGATTGTCTAATAAATGAAGCTGAAAGAATGCATTCGGAGGGAGGCTGATACTTTGGATAACGGTGCGAGTAGCTACCGCCGTTTCCTTGACGGAGAGAAGGAGGGCATGATAGAGATAATCTGCGAATACAGGGAAGGGCTGACCTTTTATCTGTACCGTTTTACAAATGACTTAGGCGCAGCGGAAGAGATAGCAGAGGACACCTTTGTTAAGCTGTGTACAAAGAAGCCTAAATTTTCCGGAAAAAGTTCATTTAAAACATGGCTCTATACTATCGGGCGCAACTGTGCGCTGAACTATATGAAAAGGCGCAGATTCGTGTCGGATACTCCATTGCATGAATACACGGGCATTTCTGACGGAACGGACGTTGAGGCTCAGTACATAGAAAAAGAGCAGAGTTTTCTGGTGCAGAAAGCCATGAAAAGGCTTAAACCCGAATACAGTCAGGTTCTGTATCTTCTTTATACTGAGGAATTCAGCACGGAAGAGACAGCACGTATCATGCATAAAAGCAAGCGTCAGATAGGAAACCTTGTTTACAGAGCAAAAAATGCGCTCCGGCTGGAACTTGGAAAGGAGGGTTTTGGCGATGATGAGCAATGAAGAGATGGTACGGAACGTATTTCGCAGAACGGATGAATACTTTCAGAAAAAGGAAAAACGTAATAACAAAATTAAGAAAGGGGTATCTTTTATGTCATTATTCAGTATTATAACTTTAGCAGGACTGGGACTGTGGAGCAGTACTGCACAGAATGAAGCAGTGCCGGATATTCCGGAACAGATTTCAATTATTGAAACGGTTTCTTTGGATAAGGAAACAACCACAATGGAATCGGCAGTTAGTACATATGAAAGCAGTGAAAGTACATCAGAAGCCATCGTAACCGATAAGGCAGTAACAACAGGTGCAGAGACTGTTGGTATTGTTACCCAAATATATAAAGCTGAGAACACCACAGCACCTGTTACTACAACTGTAACAACAGTAGTTCCATTAGCAGAAGAGAATGTCGCTGAAACAACAGCTGTAACCACAGCCGGAACAACAGTATCAACCGATACAGCCGCACAGACAACAGAATCAGCAGCCGTCGGAACTGAAATGACTGCTGTAACAACATTGGAGACTGAGATTTGTCAAGACACAAGAATATGGACGGGAGAGGTTGACGGAACATATGGAGATCTGACATACATTGTTTGTAATTATTCGGATGGTGATTGTATAGAGATCTTGAGCTGCGAAAAGGACGCTGTTTCAGTGGAGATACCGGAGGAGATAGAAGGTCTGCCTGTAAGATTTATCAATAGAGAGGCGTTTCTCGACTGTGCAGATCTGAAATCTGTAACCCTGCCGGAAAACCTTGAGAATATGTCACATCATGCTTTCTGGGGATGCCATTCACTTGAATATTTATACATTCCTAAAAATGTAAATTATATAGGTGCAATGTCCTTTGTAGGATGTACATCCTTGAAAAATATTGATGTAGCTCCCGAAAATGAATGCTACAGAAGCGAAAACGGAATTCTATTTGAATATGAAAGAGATTCACATGGAACCGTGATCAGCAAAGAAAATGAATATCTGATATGTTATCCGACTAACCATGAAGGCACAGAATATGTAGTTCCCGATAGTGTAATAGGCATTTTCCATAGTGCGTTTTACGCCAACCAATCACTTACTTCTGTTATTTTGCCCGAAGGATTGAAACACATTCTTCCCGATGCGTTTAAATATTGTACCAAACTTGTTTCAATGGATATTCCTGATAGTGTTGACAGTCCTTGCGGAGGTATATTCCATGGCTGTACTAATCTTGCCTCTGTAAAGCTGCCTGGCGGCGAAGCAACTGATGATAACTTTTCCTATTGGCTGCACAGTAATTTCTTCGGTAATTGCATCAATCTTAAATCTGTAACTATACCTGAAAAATTTAAAGTTGTATTTGATTCTGCATTCAGCGGATGCACATCCCTTGAATCCATCATAATTGAGAATCCTGAATGTGAGATCTGGTGTGATGACGAGACGGTCACAGTGATTCCTGAGAACACAGTAATTTACGGCTACAGTAATTCCAAGGCACAGGAATATGCTGAAACCTACGGAAGAAAATTTGTAGCACTTGATGCATACACATTTGAAGAACTTCTTGCGCTCTCTGCTGAAGAGATATGCGCTATTTCCGATAAGGCAGCAGAGGCATACACATACGGAACAGAGTGTTACGGTCAGAGTCAGACCTTATTAGTATGGGCAGATCAGTCATCAGACCATGAAAGTTTTATGCTGCCCGATGGCATTGAATGTGAGCTTGACGGAGGAGGTCAGTTCAGTGACAGTGACATTGTATACGATCTTCATGCTTTTACAGTTGATTCCCTTGAATACGGCAGTTATGATCCAGCACATGTACAGGGTGTAATGACAGCGTGGCTTGCTATGAATCCTGTTGTTGTTTCTTATGAATATCAATTAGATGCAGGTACAGATACTCCTGAATCTGTCACCGGCGACATCGACGGCAACGGCACAGTAGATATATCCGATGCAACAGCAGTACTTTCCCTGTATGCAGAAGGTGCAGCAGGAATTACACCGGCAATTTATACAAGCACAGAAATTAATCCTGCCGATGTAAATGGTGACGGCGTTGTCAGTGTTGACGATGCTACAGCAATTCTCCTGTACTACGCACAGACTGCCTCCGGACTTTCACCTGAATGGGCAGATATAATCAACAAGTAAATATACAGCGAAACGGGACTGCCGAAACAGTCCCGTTTTTTGTGTTAATAAAGTTTAATCACCAAAAGAAATACCAATATTTCTTGCAGTAGTAACCTCCTGACTGTCAGGAGCAACAAATTTTGTCTTTCCGGCAATATCACTGAGTTTGTTTGCGGTAATCTTGCCGTCAACCTTAGCAACAGTATATCCGTATTTTTCATCACGTATAAGCTGAGCTGCATATTCACCGAACTGCGTAGCGAGAAGTCTGTCATATGCACTTGGATTTCCGCCTCTGAGCATATGTCCCGGTACGCATACTCTTGCTTCGAGACCAGTATTCTGCTGTATCTGTGCGGCAATGCGATTAGTAGCAGTTGTGATGCCAGCCTCCTGTCGGAGCTTAGCACGCTCCTTTTTCTTGAGCTTTGCTTCTTCTATATCAAAGCATCCCTCAGCAACAGCGATGATAGAGAAATTCTTGCCGCTTTCGCTTCTCTTTACAACAGACTTGCAAACCTTGTCGATGTCATATGGAATCTCCGGAATAAGGATAATATCCGCACCGCCGGAAATACCTGCATAAAGAGTAAGCCATCCAGCCTTGTTGCCCATTATCTCACAGAGGAGAATACGGGAGTGGCTGTTTGCAGTTGAATGAAGTCTGTCGATAGCGTCTGTAGCAATGTCAACCGCTGAGTGGAAACCGAATGTTACATCAGTACCGTAAATATCATTATCAATGGTTTTCGGCAGACCGATAACGTTAAGACCTTCATCAGACAGCAGCTTAGAGGTTTTGTGAGTGCCGTTTCCGCCGAGAGTGAGGAGACAGTCGAGCTTTTGTTCCTTGTAGGTTTTCTTCATGTTTTTTACTTTGTCGATCTTGTCATCTCCGATAACGGTCATCATCTTGAACGGCTGACGCTTTGTACCGAGAATAGTGCCGCCTCTTGTAAGGATTCCTGAGAAGTCATCAGGTTTCATTTCACGGCAGATATTATGGATAAGACCATAGTAGCCGTTGCATACGCCGACGATTTCAACGTTATCCTGTCCCAACATCTGGTAGCATGCCTTTGCAACGCCTCTTATCGTAGCATTAAGACCTGGACAGTCGCCGCCGCTTGTGAGAATACCGATTCGTTTTTTCATGTGTATATTCCTCCCTTATTTAGCATAGTTAAGGTATATTGTGCCTTATTAGTGCGAGTTCATTCTGATAAGATTATATCATTTTTTGTAATATTTGTCAATACAGGGGAACGGATTTTATATTTTTTCAGCGAATAAGCTCTTCCGGAACAGCCTCAGCCATGCGTTTGTATGCAGTTATGCTTGGGTGGAGATGGTCACCGCTGTCACAGTCCTTGTCAAAGCGTGAGGGATGGTTCGGATCACATACAGCCTTGTCGAAGTCAATGCAGCCGTCCGCTTCATCTGTAGTACGCATCCAATTATTTACAGCATTGCGCAGCTCCTCACGGAAATCAGCGTAGGTTCTCCAGCCTTCAATGGGAAGAAGAGTGCCGAGGTAAACTTTAAGTCCATGCTCCTTTGCAATGCGGATATAGTATCTCAGTCCCTCTATCATTTCTTCAGCGGTAGGAAGATCGCTCCACGGACGGAATTTATTCACATCAGTTCCAACAGGATGGATAATATCATTTATGCCGTGCTGAATAATAATAGTATCCGCACCGGAAACAAGTATCTCTCTTGGGAAACGTATATCCCCCTTGAGACCGTATGAATCATATACGATATTATCGTACTGGCGAAGTATTCTTGTTCCGCTTGCAGCCTTTCTTACGATAGAAGTTTTTCCGCATGATATTTCCAGAGTTCTCTCCATAAGGAAATCCGGCCATGCCTGCGCAGTGATAGAATCTCCGAAGCAGATAACAGCACGTTTGTCATTATCAGTCAGGACTTCAATATCGCTGAGGAAATAGAACCAGTTGGTTTTATTTGAAAGCTTTTCCGGAAGCTCCGGTGCTTCAGCATGATTTCCTACGGCAAAGTGTCCTTTTGAAAGAGGCCCTGTGATAAGCACAGCAGAGCGCATTTCAGTGAATTCGCCCAGATAAATGCTTATAGCAATATTTTCGCCTGCTTTTATATCCATAGAAACAGGATCGCTTGTTACATTTTCACCGGCAGGAATAGTAACGGAGACAGAACCACCAAAAGTAACGGGCAGGGAAGTGCCAGCTTTAATAGCGGAATTGCCGTCTGATCTTGCAGCAAAAACTGATGTAATAGTAACGTCCTCTGTTCCGCAGAAATTATCAAGCTTTATTCTTAGTGCGTTTCCTGAAAGAAGCATTTTCACCGGATAACGGAGCGTCAGGTTTTTGGAATAGTTTTCAGGTCTGCGTGCTGCAATTGAGATTGCATTTCCCCATGCACCTGTCCACTTTGAGTTGTTTTCGGGCATCAGTATGTCCTCCTTGAATGTACCATTTATATTTTTCATCAACTACCATAGTATACCATAAAGGAAATTCAATTTCAACAGTTTTTGTAGTTTGTTATGATGTAAATCGGTAAAAATCACTGTTTTTTGCAGGAATGCGGAAAATTCGTTGACATGAGGTGCTTTTTGAGTATAATTATATATATTACAATAGGTGGATTGCAAGCGGAATCAGGAAAGGATGAATATATATGGAAAAGAAGTGGTTGGCTCTTGTTGCAGCATCAGCCATTGCATCAGCAGTATTTGTTGGCTGTTCCTGCGGAAATAAAGTAGATAACAGCATGGATGACATGAATCAGATAGAAGTACAGAGCGATGTTACATTTTCATCTGCGGAAACTGCGCAGACTACGGCAGCAACAGTTTCTTCAGCTAATAAAAGCACAACTGTATCAGGAGTCACCAGTTCTGTATCTGAAGGAGAGACATCATCTAAGGTTTCCAGAGAAATTCAGTTTGCAGGACAGTCTCAGGCAAATAAGACAACAGTAAAGCCTGTTGTAGTAACAAAGGTAGTAGTTGTTACGGTTACCCGTGCGCCTGCTGCAACAACAGTACCTCCTGTAATAACTACAGCGACGCCTGAAATCACAACGATTGAGACAACTGAAACAACTGAGACAACGACTGCTGCAACTACATCACTTGTTACATTACTTATGCCGGACGGAATGTTCCATGGTGATGCAGACCTTAATCTTTCAGTTGAGACAATAGAGATGAGCATAGGAAATACCATGCCTGATCTTGGTGAAGCTGTGGTATCCAAAACAGAGACAACAGCTGTAAACGGCGGAGTTTCAGCATATGTTTATAGCTGTGATGGCTTTACAGTTACATCAGATGTTTACGCTAATGAGGACGGCAGTGTTCAGGAGCTTATAAGAGAGATCGTACTGACTGGTTCAGGGGTATGCACAGGAAAGGGCATAACAATAGGCTCTTCAACAGATGACATTATAGCAGCTTACGGCACAGAGGGACTTGAAGTAACAGACACATTCAACTATAAATATAAAACTGAGGACGGACGTGTGCTTGATATTTGTACGGACGGTTCAGCTGTCAGGGAGATAAAGTATTACACTGAAGTCCAGTAACGGAGGCTGATATTATGAAATGCGGCAGAATCACTGCTGCTTTTGCAGGCATAGCTATAGCGTTGTATGCCGGCGGAATAAATGCAAACGCTTATGAGGCAACGCTTATCCCTGTTGAAAAGGGTATACAGCTTGCAGACAGATCAGGACAGCTTTATGTTCATATTCTGAACAGCGCATCGTTTCATATAACTGTAGATAAAACAGAACCGGAGGGTGTGTTCCGGTATTATGATGCAGATATTGTAAATGAAAAAGCATCAGGCAGCTCTGTGTATCAGATGGAGCTTAGCAGATGCGAATATCTCGTAGATTCTGGGAGATATGCTTCTGTATATACAGTCTCTTTTTCAGCAGACGAAGGAACGGAAAATATATATACAATGCAGTTTTCTGTAAAGGATACAGAATTTGAGGATGTAAATGGAAATGAGATACATTTTTATATTACAGCTGAACCAGCTGCTGAGAATGGATTTCAGCTTCTGGGAGATATAGAATACGAAGATGATGACGGGATTCTTATCTATGAACACCATGTTCTGCTTCAGTATGCAAAGCAGATTCAGGGAGATGCTGATGGAAATGGTGAAGTAAATATAGAGGATGCAATAGCAGTGCTTACATATTATGCGGGCAAGAGTGCAGGACTTGAAACAACGCTGAAGGAGTCTGCTGTTGATACAAATGGAGACGGAGAAGTTGGTATAGATGATGCCACGGCAATTTTAATGTACTATGCAATGAATGCGTCAGGGCTTGAACCGGAGTGGTCTGAGATATTCAAATGAATGAATAAAGAGAAGGAGCTGAGCAGATTGATCTGCCAGCTCCTTTATTGATGTTAGAATTTATATAAAAACTGTCAAAATGCAGAAAAAACACTTGAAATCTGAGAAATTATATGGTAAAATAGGAAATAGTCACTTACGGAGTATGGAGAGAGCATTTTTATAAAAGATCATGTGCAGTTCTTTTTCTGTAAGCGGCAATGATCTTATACGATCCGCACTTGTGTTCGGATCGCTCCACGGACTGTCTGAGGCAAAAAGTATTTTGTCAGCTCCGTGAGTACGTATAATGGAAAAAAGCGTGTCGGCATCAGTGAATTCTGAAATGTAGGCGAGATCAAAGTATACAGGCAGACCGCAGAGTTTCTCCATTACTTCTGTATACATCTTGAATCCGCCGCCGTGAGCAAGTATAAGGCGAGGTTCATCCGGAGTACTGCCCTTATATATCTTATCAAGCACACGCAGAACTCTGTCGGGCGTACATTTTACATCGCCTTCACAGCCGTCATCAACGCCTGAATGGGTGATAACAGCAAGACCGATGGAGATGGCATACCGTATGATTCGTATGTATTTTTCGTCGTCAATAAAGGCGTTCTGATAATCAGGATGCAGTTTTATCCCGTAGAGTCCCATTGATTTTATTTCATCGAGGTGAGCTTCAGGCGTTTCATCATAAGGGTGTATGCCGCCGAATGACCAAATCCTGTCGGTATTGTTAAGCTCTGCTGCGAATTTATTTACAGAACTGAACTGCGAAGGTTTTGTCACGACCGGAAGCAGGACGCTCTTGTCAATATTTCCGGTATCCATAAGGGAAATAAGCCCCTGAACAGAGCCGTCACTGTATGGTACATAGCCGCTTTTTGATGCAAGAAAGTCTATAGTTGGTTTTGCAATTTTATCGGGAAATGCATGGGTGTGGAAATCAATTATCATTTGAGTATCTGCCTCCTGTGTTTTATATATGTCATTATTATACTCCGCAAGGAGCATTTTGGCAAGTATTTTTTATCCGCACTATGCGGAAAACTATATTTAAGGAGATAATACATATGGAAAAGCGTTTTTATCAGCCAGGTATTGAAACTATGGCTTATGAGGACATGAGAAAGCTTCAGGAGGAGCGTTTTGTTGCACAGGTAAAGCATGTGTATGATAACGTGCCATATTACAAGAATCTCATGGATGAAAAGGGACTTACACCTGATGACATCCAGTCACTTGATGATTTGCAGAAGCTTCCTTTCCTCACAAAAACTGATCTCCGTGACCAGTATCCTTATGGACTTCTTGCAAAGGATCTCAGCGAATGCGTTCGTATCCAGTCCACATCCGGTACTACAGGCAGAAGAGTAGTTGCGTTCTATACTCAGAATGACGTTGATCTGTGGGAGGACTGCTGTGCAAGAGCTATCGTTGCAGCAGGCGGAACTAATGAGGATGTATGCCATGTTAGCTATGGTTATGGTCTTTTTACAGGCGGCCCAGGACTTAACGGCGGTTCTCACAAGGTAGGCTGTCTTACACTTCCTATGTCATCAGGCAATACGGAGAGACAGATTCAGTTTATGATGGATCTTGGTTCAACTATCCTTTGCTGCACACCGTCATATGCTGCATATATTGGTGAATCTCTCAAGGAAATGGGATACAAGCCTGAGGATAACAAGCTGAAGGCTGGTATTTTCGGTGCAGAGCCGTGGACCGAAGAAATGCGTCGTGACATCGAACGGTCACTGGGAATCAAGGCATATGACATTTACGGTCTTACAGAGACATCTGGTCCTGGCGTAGCGTTTGAATGTGAAGAGCAGACAGGTATGCATATCAACGAGGATCACTTCCTTGCAGAAGTAATTGATCCGGAAACAGGTGAGGTTCTGCCGGAAGGTGAAAAGGGTGAGTTGGTATTTACTTCACTTACAAAGGAAGCATTCCCGCTGCTTCGTTACCGTACAAGAGATATTTGCGTACTTTCCAGAAAGAAGTGCTCATGCGGAAGAACTCTTATCAAGATGAGCAAGCCTATGGGAAGAAGCGATGATATGCTTATTATCCGTGGCGTAAACGTATTCCCGTCACAGATTGAAACCGTTCTTCTGAACAAGGGCTATACACCTAACTATCAGATCGAGGTTAACCGTGTAAACAACACTGATACACTTGATATTAATGTTGAGCTTACTCCTGATGAATACAAGAAGGCAAAGAATGAGCTTGAGATCCGTGAGAAGAAGCTTGCGTCTGCAATCAAGACCATGCTGGGAATCTCACCGAGAGTTCACCTTGTTGCTCCTAAGACCATCGTCCGCAGCGATGGCAAGGCTGTACGTGTAATAGATCATCGTAAGCTTCATGACTAATATTGCAATTGAGAGACTGTTGTACGGACAGTCTCTTTTTTTTAAGATTTTTTTAATCTTTTCTGTCTATAATGAGATGTATGTATATGGTACAATTAAGGCATAAAATGAGGAAGCTCTACCAAATGGTGATAAAGGCACAACGCCTTTATGCGGTATTGCCTATATTTTAAGGAGGAATTAGAAATGAACTTTAAGAAATGGATCTCTTTCCTGACAGCAGGAACACTTGCAGCAGGAGCAGTAACTGTAAGTACAGCAGTTACTGAAACAAAGGCTGACGCAGCAGATGACAGTGCATACAAGATAATGTGCGTCGGCGACTCTATCACACACGGTTATATCAATGGCGATAATGGCTACAGAAAGTATCTTTGTCATTATCTTCAGCAGAATGATATATCCTATGATATGGTAGGTCCTGAAAACAACTGGACTGACAGTACAACATATAACTGGAACGGCACTTCGATCACATATGATCCTGCGCACTGTGGATACAGCGGTTATGCAATACGTCAGTACAGCGGAAGAAGCGGTATTTATGAGACTCTTTTTGGAAATGGAAATCAGATTGATAACTATGATCCTGATATGGTTCTTCTCCAGATTGGTACAAATGACCTTCTTGATGCACGTCTTGACAAAACATCAAATGGTGATTCTGTCACAGACTCTGCAAGCGCACTTGAACGTCTGGAATTCCTTGTAGATGAAATACTTGGAAGTCTTGACAGTACAGATACACTTTTCCTTGCGTCTGTTCCGGATATTGATGCTGAAATACGTGCAGACTGGCTTGGATCATATGGATATATTCTTGGAGTGGATACTTCTGATACAGCTGCGCTGAAAGCAAAGGTTGATTCATGTGTAGATACATACAATGCAGGTGTAAAGGCACTTGTCAGTGAAAAGAAGAGCGCAGGCTACAATGTTGAATTCTGTGATATAAATAGTGTTGTTGATGTAAAGGCAGGTCTTGAGGACGGCGTACATCCCAATGAAGCAGGTTATGCTGAAATGGGTCTGCTTTGGGCGAATACAATAAGCAGCTATCTCGGCGAAAATCCTGTTGTAACAAATCCTGCCACAACAACAACCACTACTGCAACAACAGTATCTTCTTCAACCAGTGGGACTTCTACAGTTTCAACAACATCCGCAACCAAAACAACAACACAGTCTTCAATAACAACTACCGCTACTACTATTCAGAATAGCGAAGGCGATGTTCATCTTACAGATGTTGTTGCTGGAGAGGTATATGACTTGTCTGCATATGACGGTATAACAGCGATTTCTGTTGTATTTGATGCTGAAGATGAATATATAGGCGGAAAGTTCGTTCTCGGCAACTGGGAAGTGTCTAAGGATTATAGTGCAGCTGATTTTGTAAATAATACACTTACTGTTGCAGTTGATGGAGAGTATGACCAGATGACCATTTTCAAATGGAATGGTACTGCTGGTATTAAGGAGGTTATCCTCCATTTTGCAGATTCTACAACTACTACAGAATCATCCGCATCAACAACTGTGACAACAACAACTACTACAACCACAGAGTCAAAAACAACTACATCAACATTAACAACAACCACAGAAGAAACAAAGCTCACTACAACAACGACATCAGCAGCAGAAACTACAACAACAATTGAAACGACAACAACTGAAGCAACCACAACTGATGTAACAGACGATTCCCTTACAGGAGATGTAAACGGAGATGAACAGGTATCACTTCTTGATGTGATCTATCTGAGAAAGTACATTGCAGGCAGCATAAGCAAGGAGGGCGTAATCCTTGAAAACTGCGATATGGATAAGGATGGCAAGGTTAATATCTTCGATGCTGTGAGACTTATGATGTATATCGTAGACGCTTTATAATGAATATATTTTAGAGCCTGTTGACACTAAAGAGAGGATGTGATATAATATATACATGAATATCACGAAAGAACAGTACGCAAGAATCGAAAAATATTTTCCGGTTCAGCGAGGAAACGTAAGAATTGACAATTACACCTTCATCAATGC